>NZ_JBHXFE010000008.1:57366-77956 GCF_042722475.1 Streptomyces sp. NPDC127092 | reverse complement strand
GCGCCCGAGTACTTCTCCCTGCTCCCTTCCTCGCACTCACCTGAATTTACTGCGCATCTTTGCTGCCCTGAGAGCGCTGCGCCTCTCTTTCTCCTCCCGCTTCCTCCCTTCCCCCCTCCCCCCGCCCCCTCCCTCCCCCCCCCCCCCCACTCCCCAACCCCCACACCCCCCCCCCCCCTCTCCGCGGCCCTCCCCCCTCCCCCACGCGGGCGAGGCCGGGGAGGCGCGGGCTCAGAAGCCGAAGTCCTGGGTCCACCACGGACCGCCGTCCGCGAAGTGGACGCCCACGCCCAGCGCCTTGTAGTCGCAGTTCAGGATGTTGGCGCGATGGCCGTCACTGGCCATCCAGGACTTCATCACCGCGGCGGCGTCGACCTGGCCGCGGGCGATGTTCTCGCCGCCGAGGTTCATGACGCCCGCCCTCTCGGCGCGGGTCCAGGGCGAGTCGCCGTCGGGATCGGTGTGGTCGAAGAAGTTCCGCGCGGCCATGTCCGCGCTGAAGGCGCCGGCCAGGGCGGCGAGCTCGGCGTCCGAGCGGACGGCGACGCAGCCGACCTTGGCGCGCTCCAGGTTCACGAGCCGCACGACCTCGGCCTCCGCGGCCTGCTCGCGCTCGGTCACGGAGCGGACGGCGGTCGACGGGGAGGGCGGGACCACGGTGACCGGGGCCTGGGTGGGCCGGGCCGTCCTCGTGGGCGCGGGCGGGGGCGTGGTCCTGGGCTTCGAGGGCTTCGGGCTCGGGGTCGCGGTCTTCGCCGGAGTGGGCTTCGGTGACGGGGTCGCCGAGGGCGAGGCCGCCCTGCCGTTCGCCGTCCCCTTGCCCGCGCCGCCGTCCCGGTTCGCCGACGGGCCCGCCGGGGAGACCGAGGAGCCGCCCTGGGTGGTCAGTCGCGGGGCCTGCCGTTCGGCCTCCACCCGCGGCGTCTCCTTGCCGGAGTTGCCGACCGAGAACGTCTCGCCGCCGGGCAGCAGGCCCGAGGCGACACCGATCGCGCCGACCGCGACCGCCGCGGAGATGCCGAGCAGCCCGGTGCGTACGGGCGCGCCGCGCCGTTCGCCGCGATGCCTTCCCATCCGCTCGCCTCCTGACCTCTGGATCTCTGAACCGGATCTGTGAACCGCGTTCTTTGCCGATCTTTGCTTTCGCGGGGCTCCCGGAGGAGCGGTGCAACCGGGCTCCGCCGATCGGGTGAGCCCCGTTCCGCACGGACTGTACGCCATGACATGCGGGGCTGACGTGCTCCTTCCGTAATCCGCCCGTTAGCGTGCAGGCATGACTGACGACGTACGGATGACCGCCTGGGTGCGCGGCCGGGTACAGGGAGTGGGCTTCCGCTGGTTCACCAGGGCAAACGCGCTGGAGATCGGAGGGCTCGTCGGCTTCGCCCTGAACCTCGACGACGGCCGGGTCCAGGTGGTGGCCGAGGGGCCGAGTGAGAATTGCCACCGTCTGCTCGACTGGCTCCGCTCCGGCGACACGCCCGGGCGCGTGGACGGAGTCACTGAGATCTGGGCCACCCCGCGCGGCGGCTACGAGACCTTCGCCATCCGCTGACGCCCCGCCCCGGCGACCCCTCGCGCACCCCCGTCCGACGGCTCCGAACGGTCTCGGACAGGGGTGCGGTGAACGGTCGCGGAAGCGAAAACGGCCTGGTGGTTGCCAAGAAGCACTTGCCGTGCCAGGCTGCGCGAGTAAGGATGATCTCCACGCCCCTCGGGCACCGAGTTGCGAGGCGCCGCCGCCCTTCCCGCGGCCGCATGCCCCCCGGTGACCCCTCGATGCAGGGCGTGATCGTGTTGACCGTCAAACTTTTTGGTGAGACTCTGGAAGCCCCCGCGCACCTCAGTTGTTCGACCGTGAGAACGGGCACGACAAAGAGCACGGTCGAGCACCGCGGGTGCGAATCCCTCACGACCCACACCGCTTCGGTCGGTCACTCAGTGTGGAGGACCATCCATCATGGCAAAGGCGCTTCTCGGTTACGTCGGCGGCTCCGACCCGCGACTCCTCGCCGAGATGCGACGGCTTCAGCAGCGCGTACAGGACCTGGAGTCCGAGCTGGTTCGGATCCAGTCGGAGAACGACGCGCTCACCGCTGCCGCCGCTCAGCACACGGGAGAGTCGCTGCTGGACAGCATCGATCTCGACGTCACCAAGGCGGAGCCTGCGCTCACCTGAGGTCTCAGCCCCGAGGGGCCAGGTGAGAAACACTCTCGCCAGCACAGCTGGATATGCAAGGGACGCTTCGGCGTCCCTTCTTTCTTGCGCACCTTTTTCTCGCGCAGCCCCCTGCCCCCATGTCCCACCCTCCTTGGCTGAGGGTGTGCCCTGCACGTTCATGGGTGAAACCCGAGACCCCGGGTAGAGTCCGCAGGCGTGCACCTCAAGGCCCTGACGCTCCGCGGTTTCAAGTCGTTCGCCTCCGCCACCACGCTGCGGTTCGAACCGGGAATCACCTGCGTCGTCGGGCCCAACGGCTCGGGCAAGTCCAACGTCGTGGACGCACTGTCCTGGGTCATGGGGGAGCAGGGAGCCAAGTCGCTGCGCGGCGGCAAGATGGAGGACGTCATCTTCGCCGGCACGACCGGGCGGCCGCCGCTCGGCCGCGCCGAGGTCTCGCTGACCATCGACAACTCCGACGGCGCGCTGCCCATCGACTACGCCGAGGTCACCATCACCCGGATCATGTTCCGCGGCGGCAGCAGCGAGTACCAGATCAACGGCGACACCTGCCGGCTGCTCGACATCCAGGACCTGCTCTCCGACTCCGGCATCGGCCGCGAGATGCACGTCATCGTCGGCCAGGGCCAGCTCGACTCCGTGCTGCACGCCGACCCCATGGGCCGCCGCGCCTTCATCGAGGAGGCCGCGGGCGTCCTCAAGCACCGCAAGCGCAAGGAGAAGGCGCTGCGGAAGCTCGACGCGATGCAGGCCAACCTGGCCCGCGTCCAGGACCTCACCGACGAACTGCGCCGCCAGCTCAAACCGCTCGGCAGGCAGGCTGCCGTCGCGCGGCGCGCCGCCGTCATCCAGGCCGACCTGCGCGACGCGCGCCTGCGACTGCTCTCCGACGACCTCGTACGCCTCCGGGAGGCACTGAAGGCGGAGGTCGCCGACGAGGCCGCGCTGCTCGCCCGCAAGGAGGCCACCGAGGCCGAACTGAAGGCGGCGCTCGCGAAGGAGGCCGCGCTGGAGGACGAGGCGCGCCGCCTCGCGCCGCGGCTCCAGCGCGCCCAGCAGACCTGGTACGAGCTGTCGCAGCTCGCCGAGCGGGTGCGGGGCACGGTCTCGCTCGCCGACGCGCGCGTGAAGAGCGCCACGGCGCAGCCGCCGGAGGAGCGGCGGGGCCGCGAGCCGGAGGACATGGAGCGCGAGGCCGCCCGGATCCGCGAGCAGGAGGCCGAGCTGGAGGCCGCCCTGGAGGCCGCCGAGCGGGCCCTGGAGGACACCGTCGCCCACCGCGCCGAACTCGAACGCGCCCTCGCCGTCGAGGAGCGCCGCCTCAAGGACGTCGCCCGCGCCATCGCCGACCGCAGGGAGGGCCTGGCCCGGCTGCACGGCCAGGTCAACGCGGCCCGCTCGCGCGCCGCGTCCGCCCAGGCCGAGATCGACCGGCTCGCCGCCGCGCGCGACGAGGCACAGGAACGCGCGGTGGCCGCGCAGGAGGAGTACGAGCAGCTGAAGGCCGAGGTCGACGGCCTCGACGCGGACGACACCGAGCTGGCCGAGCGCCACGAGGCCGCCCGCCGCGAGCTCGCCGACGCGGAGGCCGCGCTCACCGCGGCCCGCGAGGCCGCCGCCGACGCCGACCGCGCCCGCGCCGCGACCCGCGCCCGCCACGACGCCCTCGCCCTCGGCCTGCGCCGCAAGGACGGCACGGGCGCGCTGCTCGCCGCCGGCCTCACCGGCCTCCTCGGCCCGGCGGCGGAGCTGCTGACCGTCACCCCCGGCTACGAGATCCCCGTCGCCGCGGCCCTCGGCGCCGCGGCCGACGCCCTCGCCGTCACGGACCCGGCCACGGCGGCCGAGGCCCTGCGCCTCCTCCGCAAGCAGGACGCCGGCCGTGCGTCGCTGCTGCTCGCCGGGGCAGACGAGCCGGCCGGGCCGCCCGCCGTCGACGGCACCACCCCGGCGGCCCGGCTGGTCGGCGGACCGGCCGAACTCATGGGCGCCGTACGCCGCTTGCTGCAGGACGTGGTCGTCGTCGACGGGCTCGACGAGGCCGTGGACATGGTGCGGGCGCACCCGGGGCTCGTCGCGGTCACCGCCGAGGGCGATCTGCTCGGGGCGCACCTCGCGCAGGGCGGGTCCGCCGGGGCGCCGAGCCTGCTGGAGGTGCAGGCGTCCGTGGACGAGGCGGCGGCCGAGCTCGCCGGGCTCGACGTGCGGTGCGGAGAGCTGGAGGCGGCGAAGGAGGCCGCCGTCGAGCGGCGGCGTGCCGCGGCCGCTCTAGTTGAGGAGCTGGGCGAGCGGCGGCGGGCCGCGGACCGGGAGAAGTCGGCCGTGGCGCAGCAGCTCGGGCGGCTCGCCGGACAGGCCAGGGGAGCGGCGGGGGAGGCCGAGCGCACCGCCGCCGCGGCGGCGCGCGCCGCGGAGGCCCTGGACAGGGCGCTGGCCGAGGCGGAGGAGCTGACCGAGCGGCTGCTGGTGGCGGAGGAGAACGCCTCCTCGGGAGACGGAGGGGACGACGAGCCCGACACGTCCGTGCGCGACCGTCTCGCGATCGACGGTTCCAACGCGCGCCAGACCGAGATGGAGGCCCGGCTCCAGGTCCGTACCCACGAGGAGCGGGTCAAGGGCCTCGCCGGCCGGGCCGACTCCCTGGACCGGGCGGCCCGCGCCGAGCGCGAGGCGCGGGCCCGCGCCGAGCAGCGCCGGGCCCGGCTGCGCCACGAGGCGGAGGTCGCCACGGCGGTCGCGTCGGGCGCCCGTCAGCTGCTCGCCCACGTCGAGGTCTCGCTGACCCGCGCCGAGCGGGAGCGGGAGCTCGCCGACGCGGCGAAGCGCGCCCGCGAGCAGGACGTCGCCGCCGCCCGTGGCCGGGGCCGTGACCTCAAGGCGGAGCTGGACAAGCTCACCGACTCGGTGCACCGGGGCGAGGTCCTGGGCGCCGAGAAGCGGTTGCGGATCGAGCAGCTGGAGGCCCGCTCCCTGGAGGAACTGGGCGTGGAGCCGGCGGTGCTGGTCGAGGAATACGGCCCGCACCAGCCCGTACCGCCGTCGCCGCCCGCCGAGGGCGAGGAGCTGCCGGACGACCCGGAACACCCGCGCAACCAGCCGCGGCCCTTCGTCCGTGCGGAGCAGGAGAAGCGGCTCAAGGCCGCCGAACGGGCGTACCAGCAGCTCGGCAAGGTGAATCCGCTCGCCCTCGAGGAGTTCGCCGCTCTCGAGGAGCGGCACCAGTTCCTCTCCGAGCAGCTGGAGGACCTGAAGAAGACCCGGGCGGACCTCCTTCAGGTCGTGAAGGAGGTGGACCTCCGGGTCGAGCAGGTCTTCACCGAGGCGTACCGGGACACGGCCCGCGAGTTCGAGGGCGTCTTCAGCAGGCTCTTCCCGGGCGGCGAGGGCCGGCTGGTCCTCACCGACCCCGACGACATGCTCACCACCGGCGTCGACGTCGAGGCCCGCCCGCCGGGCAAGAAGGTCAAGCGGCTCTCGCTGCTGTCCGGCGGCGAGCGCTCGCTGACGGCCGTGGCGCTGCTGGTCTCCATCTTCAAGGCGCGGCCCAGCCCGTTCTACGTGATGGACGAGGTCGAGGCGGCACTGGACGACACCAACCTCCAGCGGCTGATCCGGATCATGCAGGAGCTCCAGGAGTCCTCGCAGCTGATCGTCATCACGCACCAGAAGCGGACGATGGAGGTCGCCGACGCGCTGTACGGCGTGTCGATGCAGGGTGACGGCGTCTCGAAGGTCATCAGCCAGCGGCTGCGCTGACCGGGCCCCGAGGGGCTCACTTCAAGATCAATTCAACTTGTGAACGCAAGGTGCCTCGCAGTGCGTTTCAAGTCATACGACATCAGGTATTGACTTCGAAACCTGAAGGCATAGTCTCTGCAACGTTGCTTTTACCTTCAAGTGGTGCGCGGCGTGAAGTTGTGCCCCACTGGAAGGGCTCGCCCCCCACCGCACCGGCGACGCTGCCGGAGCCCCGAGGAGTCCCCCGTGACCAGCACCGCGCAGGCGCCCACACCGCCTTCGTCCGAAGGCCGAGCGGCCCATCCGGACCACATCGGACACGTCATCTTCATCACGGCCTCGGCCGCGATGGGCGGCTTCCTCTTCGGCTACGACAGCTCCGTCATCAACGGCGCCGTCGAGGCCATCCGCGACCGCTACGACATCGGCTCCGCGGCCCTCGCCCAGGTCATCGCCATCGCCCTGATCGGCTGCGCCATCGGCGCCGCCACCGCCGGCCGGATCGCCGACCGCATCGGCCGGATCCGCTGCATGCAGATCTCCGCCGCGCTCTTCGCGGTCAGCGCCGTGGGCTCCGCCCTGCCCTTCGCCCTCTGGGACCTGGCCTTCTGGCGGATCGTCGGCGGCTTCGCCATCGGCATGGCCTCCGTGATCGGCCCCGCCTACATCGCCGAGGTCGCCCCCGCCGCGTACCGCGGCCGCCTCGGCTCCTTCCAGCAGGCCGCCATCGTCATCGGCATCGCCATCTCCCAGCTGGTCAACTGGGGCATCCTCAACCTCGCCGACGGCGACCAGCGCGGCGAGATCGCGGGCCTCGAGGCCTGGCAGTGGATGCTCGGCGTGATGGTCGTCCCCGCCGTCCTCTACGGCCTGCTCTCCTTCGCGATCCCCGAGTCCCCGCGCTTCCTCATCTCCGTCGGCCGCGTCGACCGGGCCAAGGAGGTGCTCGCCGAGGTCGAGGGCCACGGCGTCGACCTGGACCGCCGCGTCGCCGAGATCGACCTGGCCATGCGCAGCGAGCACAAGTCCACCTTCCGGGACCTGCTGGTCGCCGGCACGAAGTCGAAGCTGCTGCCCATCGTCTGGGTCGGCATCGGACTCTCCGTCTTCCAGCAGCTCGTCGGCATCAACGTCGCCTTCTACTACTCCGCGACGCTCTGGCAGTCCGTCGGAGTCGACCCGTCGAGCTCGTTCTTCTACTCGTTCACCACGTCGATCATCAACATCGTCGGCACCGTGATCGCGATGGTCCTGGTCGACCGGGTCGGCCGCAGGCCGCTCGCCCTCGTCGGCTCCGTCGGCATGGCGATCGCCCTCGCCTTCGAGGCCTGGGCCTTCTCCGCCGACCTCGTCGACGGCAAGCTGCCCACCGCGCAGGGCGTCGTGGCGCTCGTCGCCGCCCACGTCTTCGTGCTCTTCTTCGCCCTCTCGTGGGGCGTGGTGGTCTGGGTCTTCCTCGGCGAGATGTTCCCCAACCGCATCCGCGCCGCCGCCCTCGGCGTCGCCGCCTCCGCGCAGTGGATCGCCAACTGGGCCATCACCGCGAGCTTCCCGTCCCTCGCGGACTGGAACCTCTCCGGCACCTACGTCATCTACACGGTCTTCGCCGTGCTCTCCGTCCCCTTCGTGCTCAGGTACGTGAAGGAGACCAAGGGCAAGGCGTTGGAGGAGATGGGCTAAACCCCGCTGCCCTCTCCTCACCCACGAGAACTGCCCCGGCCCGAGGTCTGCGCCCCGAGCCGGGGCAGTACGTTCTCGCAGAACAGCCGCACGCTCCGCCAGCCCTCCTCGACCGGCATCCCGCCGCACAGCGGATGCAGCACCAGACTGTCCAGCTCCCCGCCGAGCGCCACGCACTCCTCCGGCGTCACCACCCGGTACACGCCCTCCGCGCGCAGCTCCGGCACCGTCGTCGCCGCCGAACGCACCGCCGACCGGATGTCCTTCGACTGCCAGGAGGCATAGGTCCGCGCCTCGTGCAGGAAGTGCTCCCCGTACTCCGCCCAGGTCCGGTCCGGATCCTCCGATACGTGCAGCAGCGGTGTCTCGCGCGCCGGCATCATCGTCCAGCCCCCCGTGCCGAACGCGGCGCACTGCTCCCGGTAGTACGCCTCCAGCTCCGGCAGGTGCGCGCTCGGGAACAGTGGCAGCCCCAGCCGGGCCGCCCGCCGCGCCGCCGCCTTCGACGAGCCGCCGACGAGCAGCAGCGGATGCGGCTGCGTGAAGGGCCGCGGGGTGACCCGTACCGTACGGCCCTGATACGTGAAGGGCTCGCCCGACCAGGCGGCCAGCAGGGTCTCCAGGAGCAGGTCCTGCAGCCTGCCGCGGCGGCCCCAGTCGACGCCGCGCTCCTCGTACTCCTCGGGCCGGTAGCCGATCCCGGCGACCGTCACCAGCCGCCCGCCGCTCAGCAGGTCCAGGACGGCGATCTCCTCCGCGAGCCGCAGCGGGTCGTGCAGCGGCCCGATGATCGCCGAGACGGTCACCGCGATCTTCTTCGTCGCGCCGAAGACGGCGCCCGCGAAGGCGAAGGGGGAGGGGAGCCAGTTGTTCTCGGCGCCGTGGTGCTCCTCGGTCTGCACGGTGTCCACGCCGTGCGCGTCTGCGTAGGCCGCCATCTCCACGGCCGCCCGGTAGCGGGCCGAGAGGGAGGCCGGACCGGCGTGCGGATCGACGAGGTTGAAGCGGATGACGGTGAACGGCACGGGAAGTCCCCCTCCGCGGGTGGGATGCCTGCGAAGGGGGACGTTATCTGACGCTGCGTCAGATGGAAACGGTCTCGCGCGCCCCGGCCGCGGCCGCCGCGGTCCGCGCCGACCCGCGCTCCCGCGGCAGCACCGCGTACAGCACACCGGCGACCACGATCGTCGCCGCCCAGCCCAGGCCGTTCCTCCCGATCCACGAGGAGGCCAGCGGGCCGGCGAACCAGTCGACCCTGGTGAACAGCAGACCCGCCGCCAGAGCCACGCCCCACGCCGTCATCGCCTGCCACGCGAAACCGCCCCGGTACCAGTACGCGCTGCTCCGCGTGGTGTCCATCAGCGCCTCCGCGTCGTACGTCCGGCGGCTCAGCATGTCGACGCCGAAGACCCCGATCCACGCCGAGAACGCCACCGCCAGCAGCGTGAGGAACGAGATGAACGAGCCGATGAAGCTGCTCGCCACCACCATCAGCAGGAAGCCGAAGACCAGGCTGATCACCGCGTTCACGCTCACCGCCGCCGCCCGCGACACCCGGATGCCGAGCGTCTGCGCCGTGAAGCCCGCCGAGTACATCGACATCGAGTTGATCAGCAGCATCCCGATCAGCGCGATCAGCAGGTACGGCACCGAGATCCAGGCCGGCAGCAGCTCGCCGATGAAGGACACCGGGTCCTGCGCCGAGGCCAGGTCCGGCGTCGCCACCGCCATCACCGCGCCCATCAGCACCATCGGCAGCACCACGATCCCCGCCCCGCCGACCGTCGAGCCGACCACGCCCCTCGACGAGGCCGTGCGCGGCAGGTAGCGCGTGAAGTCCGGGCCCGACGGCACCCAGCTGATGCCGCCCGCCGCGATCGTGCCGACGCCCGCGACCAGCATCGCCGTCGAGCCGGCCGGCTTCGCGAAGACCGCCGACCAGTCCGTGTTCGCCACCAGGTAGACCAGCACGAGCACCGAGAAGGCGCCGAAGAGGTACGTCGACCAGGTGCTGCACACCCGCAGAGCGGTGATCCCGAGCCCCGACACCAGGAAGGTGCAGGACACGAAGGCCAGCAGCGTCACCACGATGAGGAAGGTGTTCGACCTCACGCCGAAGAGCAGATCCAGCACGGTGAGCACCGCGTAGGCGCCGGTGACCGCGTTGATGGTCTCCCAGCCCCAGCGCGCCACCCAGATCAGCGAGCCGGGAAAAAGGTTTCCCCGCTGGCCGAAGACGGCCCGCGACAGCGCCATGCCCGGCGCGCCACCGCGCTTCCCGGCGATCGAGATCAGGCCGACGATCCCGTACGACAGGACCGGCGCGGCCACCGCCACGCACAGGACCTGCCAGAAGTTCAGGCCGTTGAACACGACCAGGCCGGCGCCCATGGTGAGCAGCAGCACACTGATGTTGGCCGCGACCCAGGTCGGGAACAGCTCGCGGACCCGGCCGGTCCGCTCGGCGTCGGGCACGGGTTCGAGGCCGCGGCTCTCCATGGTGCCGCCGCTCTGCGCGCCTTCGGTCTCGGACGCGTGGGGCATAGGGGTACTCCGTCGTACAGATGTGGGGGAACCACACACTTTACGTGCAACGCCCCCGACCCCTTCACGGCGTGCTCCGCCCCCGGCCCCGTCGTGGCCGATACTGGGTGACGTTATGGAACTCATCCTTGCTGTAGTCATCGCTCTGGCCGTCGCGGTCGTCGTGACCGGCGGGCTCGTGGTCAGCGGTCGCAAGAAGAAGCAGCTGCCGCCGGCCGAGCCGCCGTCCACCACGCCGACCATCACCGCTCCGCCCGCCGAGCCGCATGTCGGCGACGAGGCGGAGACACCGCGGGAAGAACCACGCCGCACCGTCGAGGAGGTCGAGCTCCCCACCGCCCAGGCCCCCGAGGCCCCGGTGGTCGTCGAGGAGCCGGCCGCCGAGGAGCTCGCGGCTCCCGAGATCGAGGTACCCGAGCCGACCGCCGGCCGTCTCGTACGGCTCCGGGCCCGGCTCGCCCGCTCCCAGAACTCGCTCGGCAAGGGACTGCTCTCCCTGCTGTCCCGCGAGCACCTGGACGAGGACACCTGGGAGGAGATCGAGGAGACCCTCCTCACCGCCGACGTGGGCGTCGCGCCCACCCAGGAGCTGGTCGAGCGGCTGCGCGAGCGCGTGAAGGTGCTCGGCACCCGCACCCCCGAGGAGCTGCGCGGGCTGCTCCGCGAGGAGCTCGTCGCCCTCCTCGGCGACTTCGACCGCACCGTGAGGACGGAGAGCCCCGAGGACGTCCCGGGCGTCGTCATGGTCGTCGGCGTCAACGGCACCGGCAAGACCACCACCACCGGCAAGCTCGCCCGCGTCCTGGTAGCCGACGGCAAGTCCGTCGTCCTCGGCGCCGCCGACACCTTCCGTGCCGCCGCCGCCGACCAGCTCCAGACCTGGGGCGAGCGGGTCGGCGCGCGCACCGTGCGCGGCCCCGAGGGCGGCGACCCGGCGTCGATCGCGTTCGACGCGGTCAAGGAGGGCATCGCCGAGAAGGCCGACGTCGTCCTCATCGACACCGCCGGCCGGCTGCACACCAAGACCGGCCTCATGGACGAGCTCGGCAAGGTCAAGCGCGTCGTGGAGAAGCACGGCCCGCTCGACGAGGTGCTGCTCGTCCTCGACGCCACCACCGGCCAGAACGGTCTGATCCAGGCCCGCGTCTTCGCCGAGGTGGTCGACATCACCGGCATCGTCCTGACCAAGCTCGACGGCACCGCCAAGGGCGGCATCGTCGTCGCCGTCCAGCGCGAGCTGGGCGTCCCGGTCAAGCTGGTCGGCCTGGGCGAGGGCCCGGACGACCTGGCCCCCTTCGAGCCGGGCGCGTTCGTCGACGCCCTCATCGGGGACTGAGGCGTTCCGGCGCGCGACGCGCACGAGAAAGGGCCCCTGCCGCAGCTCAACGGCAGGGGCCCTTCCCGTCCTCGCGCCGCGCGCCCGTCAGCCGCGCGCCCGGTCAGAAGTGCGTGCGGTGGCAGATGTACGCGAGCGTGCCGAGCAGCAGCCGGGCCTGCGGCGGCGCCCCGGCCGTGTCCAGGGTCGGCGGGCGCAGCCAGCGGACCGGGCCGAGACCGCCCAGATCCGACGGCGGGGCCGTGACATGGGTTCCCGGACCCAGGCAGTGCAGGTCCAGATCGGCGTCGTCCCAGCCCATCCGGTAGAGCAGCTGCGGCAGCTCGGCCGCGGCGCCCGGGGCCACGAAGAACCGGGCTCGGCCCGTCGGCGTCGCGCACACCGGCCCGAGCGGCAGACCCATCCGCTCCAGCCGGACGAGGGCCCGGCGGCCCGCGGCCTCGGCGACCTCGATCACGTCGAAGGAGCGGCCGACCGGCAGCAGGATCGTCGCCCCCGGGTACTCCGACCACGCCTTGGTCGCCACGTCGAGGCCCGCGCCGGCCGGTACCGGCTCGGCGAAGGAGAGCGGATGCGCCCCCGGGGCCGTACAGGAGGGATCGCCGCAGGAGCACCGGCCGGCCGCCGCCCGCGCTCCCGGGACCACGTCCCAGCCCCACAGTCCGGTGTACTCGGCCACCGCTGTGCACTCCGTGGTGCGTACGCGGCGACGTGAGCCGGACCGCATCTCACGAATGCCGCCGATCGTGAAGCCCATGCCCCCTCCAACGGGTCGGACGCGCTGGTGGTTACGGACCGGAGACCCACCGTCACGATCTGCCACGGTCACCGCCGCCGCGGGCGTGCGGTGGTGTGGCCGGTGGTGCGGACCGCGACACGCGCCTCCTCGCGCCCCGGTTCGCCGACCCCGATCCTTCGCCTGTCAAGTGAATCGCGTTCCGCCCGTGGCGAGTTCATTCGAAGGGGTGGCGAATGGTGGCGTTTCTTGAAACGCCGTGCCCGGACGGGTGATCGTAGGATTACCTTCGGTACACGAACCCCGGGGCGAAGCGCACGCGCGGGTATGCCGGAGGCAACTCGTTTTTCCGTTCGAAGGAGCGAAAACGCCGGACGGGCACCGCGGAACACGGCATTCTGGCAAGGGTTCGCAGACGACATCAGGTGGATGGGGGCGTTCCAGTGGGCGGCAACGGCGCAGACGGTACGACTGCCGGCAAGCGCCCGAACGAGCAGCTGAGCTCGTGGTTCGTGCGCAGCGGCTGGTCGAAGGGCGAGCTGGCGCGCCAGGTGAACCGCAGGGCACGCCAGATGGGCGCGCACCACATCTCCACCGACACCTCCCGGGTGCGCCGCTGGCTCGACGGCGAACAGCCCCGCGAACCCATCCCGCGGATCCTCTCCGAGCTGTTCTCCGAGCGCTTCGGCTCCGTCGTCGCCGTCGAGGACCTCGGCCTGCGCACCGCCCACCAGTCGCCCTCCGTGTCCGGAGTCGACCTGCCCTGGGCCGGCCCCCAGACCGTCGCCCTGCTCAGCGAGTTCTCCCGCAGCGACCTGATGCTCGCCCGCCGCGGCTTCCTCGGCTCCTCGCTCCAGCTCGCCGCCGGGCCCGCCCTCATCGAGCCCATGCAGCGCTGGCTGGTGCCCACCCCGGTCGCCGAGCCCGAGCGGCCCGCGGCCGCCGCCGACGAGCGGCGCCCGCACCGGCTCTCGCCCGTCGAGCTCGACCTGCTCGAGTCCACCACCGCGATGTTCCGCCAGTGGGACGCCCAGTGCGGCGGCGGACTGCGCCGCAAGGCCGTCGTCGGCCAGCTCCACGAGGTCACCGACCTGCTCCAGGAGCCGCAGCCGCCCGCCGTCGCCCAGCGCCTGTTCAAGTGCGCCGCCGAACTCGCCGAACTGGCGGGCTGGATGAGCTACGACGTCGGTCTCCAGCCCACCGCCCAGAAGTACTTCGTGCTCGCCCTGCACGCCGCCAAGGAGGCCGGCGACAAGCCCCTCGGCTCGTACATCCTCTCCTCGATGAGCCGCCAGATGATCCACCTCGGCCGGCCCGACGACGCCCTCGAACTCATCCATCTGGCCCAGTACGGCAGTCGGGACTGCGCCACCCCGCGCACCCAGGCCATGCTGTATGCGATGGAGGCCCGCGCCTACGCCAACATGGGCCAGCCCTCCAAGTGCAAGCGGGCCGTGCGGATGGCCGAGGACACCTTCGCCGACGTCGGTCTCGACGGCGAGCCCGAGCCCGACTGGATCCGCTTCTTCTCCGAGGCCGAGCTCAACGGCGAGAACTCGCACTCCTACCGCGACCTCGCCTATGTCGCGGGCCGCTCGCCCACCTACGCCTCGCTCGCCGAGCCCGTCATGGAACGGGCCGTCGAACTCTTCGAGAAGGACCCCGAGCACCAGCGCTCGTACGCCCTCAACCTCATCGGCATGGCCACCGTCCACCTCCTCAAGCGCGAGCCCGAGCAGTCCGTCGTCCTCGCCGAGAAGGCCCTCGGCATCGCCCGCAAGGTCCGCTCCGAACGGGTCAACACCCGGCTCCGCAAGACCGTCGACACCGCCGCCCGCGACTACGGCGACGTCGCCGAGGTCGTCCAGCTCACCGACCGGCTCACCGCCCTGCTCCCCGAGACGGCCGAGGCCGTCTGAGCCCGGCGGACAGCGCCCCGTACCACCGCACCGCCCCGCAGACCCCGGCCGCGCCGGCCGTCCCGTAAGCCCGACTCGGCTCCCCCGCCGCAAGGACACACGGACGGACGGCGCGGCCGGCCGACGTCCTTGGCGCGGGACGACGGATGGTACGCCCGTTACCTCCCCGTGACCCTGGCGTTCACGACCGCGTAACACGCCCCGCCCCTTCGTCACTGCGGCGAAACATCGAGCGGCATCGGCGGAAACCGGCCTGCGCGAATCTCTGGCTCATAACCGGCCACCCCTCATGGCCGAGCCGCTCTCCGGCCCCGCCCCCGCACAGGCCGTACCGACGACGAGGAGACGCCGATGGCAGCAGCCATCACGACCCTGGCGGCAGACACGCCCACGCTGTCCGCCGCGAACACCGGGTTCATGCTCATCTGCTCCGCCCTGGTCATGCTGATGACCCCGGCCCTCGCCTTCTTCTACGGAGGCATGGTCCGCGTCAAGTCCACCCTCAACATGCTGATGATGAGCTTCATCAGCCTCGGGATCGTCACGGTCCTGTGGGTGCTCTACGGCTTCAGCATCGCCTTCGGCACCGACTCGGCCTCGCTCTTCGGCTGGTCCTCGGAATACGTCGGCCTCAGCGGCATCGGCATCACCGAACTGTGGCCCGGCTACACCATCCCGGTGTACGTCTTCGCCGTCTTCCAGCTGATGTTCGCCATCATCACCCCGGCCCTCATCAGCGGCGCCCTCGCCGACCGCGTCAAGTTCACCGCCTGGGCCCTGTTCATCACCCTCTGGGTCACGATCGTCTACTTCCCCGTCGCCCACTGGGTCTGGGGCACCGGCGGCTGGCTCTTCGAGATGGGCGTCATCGACTTCGCCGGCGGCACCGCCGTCCACATCAACGCCGGTGCCGCGGCCCTCGGCGTGATCCTCGTCATCGGCAAGCGCGTCGGCTTCAAGAAGGACCCGATGCGCCCGCACAGCCTCCCGCTGGTCATGCTCGGCGCCGGTCTCCTCTGGTTCGGCTGGTTCGGCTTCAACGCCGGCTCGTGGCTCGGCAACGACGACGGCGTCGGCGCGGTCATGTTCGTCAACACCCAGGTCGCCACCGCCGCCGCCATGCTCGCCTGGCTCATCTACGAGAAGCTGCGCCACGGCTCCTTCACCACCCTCGGCGCCGCCTCCGGCGCGGTCGCCGGCCTCGTCGCCATCACGCCCTCCGGCGGCTCCTGCTCCCCGCTCGGCGCGATCGCCATCGGCGCCGTCGCCGGCCTCCTCTGCGCCATGGCCGTCGGCCTCAAGTACAAGTTCGGCTACGACGACTCCCTCGACGTCGTCGGCGTCCACCTCGTCGGCGGAGTCGTCGGCTCCCTCCTCGTCGGATTCTTCGCCACCGGCGGCGTCCAGTCCGAGGCCAAGGGCCTCTTCTACGGCGGCGGCCTCGAGCAGCTCGGCAAGCAGGCGATCGGCGTCTTCTCCGTCCTCGCCTACTCTCTGATCGCCTCCGCGATCCTCGCCCTGGTCATCGACAAGACCATGGGCATGCGGGTCAGCGAGGACGACGAGGTCTCCGGCATCGACCAGGTCGAGCACGCCGAGACCGCGTACGACTTCAGCGGAGCCGGCGGAGGCATCGCCCCGCGCACCACCGCCGCAGCCGCCCCCGCCCCGACGCAGAACACGAAGGTGGACGCATGAAGCTCATCACCGCGGTCGTGAAGCCGCACCGGCTCGACGAGATCAAGGAGGCCCTGCAGGCGTTCGGCGTCCACGGGCTCACCGTCACCGAGGCCAGCGGATACGGCCGCCAGCGCGGCCACACCGAGGTCTACCGGGGCGCCGAGTACACCGTCGACCTCGTCCCCAAGATCCGCATCGAGGTCCTCGTCGAGGACGACGACGCCGAACAGCTCATCGACGTCGTCGTGAAGGCCGCCCGTACCGGCAAGATCGGTGACGGAAAGGTGTGGAGCGTGCCGGTCGAGACCGCCGTACGCGTCCGCACCGGCGAACGCGGACCCGACGCGCTGTAACCCCCGGAAACGGACAGGAGCCGCTGGTGACGAGCCTCGACACACACAAGGAAACCGAAGATTCGGGACCCAGCGGTTACGCGGCGGCCCGGCTGCGCCTTCTCACCGAGAAGGCGCGGTCCGGGCCGCCGCGCCGTACCGCCCTGGCCCGGCTCACCGACGACTGGCTCGCCGGACTGTTCGAGGCCGCCGCACCGCCACGCGGCATCGCCCTCGTCGCCGTCGGCGGCTACGGCCGCGGCGAACTCTCCCCGCGCAGCGACCTCGACCTGCTCCTGCTCCACGACGGCAGCACCGACTCCCGGACCGTCGCCGCCCTCGCCGACCGCCTCTGGTACCCCGTCTGGGACCTCGGCCTCGCCCTCGACCACTCCGTACGCACCACCGCCGAGGCCCGCCGCACCGCCGGCGAGGACCTCAAGGTGCAGCTCGGCCTCCTCGACGCCCGGCCCGTCGCCGGCGACCTCGGCCTCGTCGCCGCCCTGCGCACCGCCGTCCTCGCCGACTGGCGCAACCAGGCCACCCGCCGGCTCCCCGAACTCGACGCCCTGTGCCGCGAGCGCGCCGAACGCTCCGGCGAACTCCAGTACCTCCTCGAACCCGACCTCAAGGAGGCCCGCGGCGGCCTGCGCGACGCCCAGGCCCTGCGCGCCGTCGCCGCCTCCTGGCTCGCCGACGCCCCCCGCGAAGGACTCGACGACGCCCGCCGCCGCCTCCTCGACGCCCGCGACGCCCTCCACCTCGCCACCGGCCGCGCCACCGACCGCCTCGCCCTCCAGGAACAGGACGCCGTCGCCGCCGAACTCGGCCTCCTCGACGCCGACACCCTGCTCCGCGAGGTGTACGAGGCCGCCCGCACCGTCTCGTACGCCTCCGACGTCACCTGGCGCGAGGTGAACCGCGTCATCAGGGCCCGCACCGCCCGGCCGAAGCTCCGCACGTTCCTCGGCCGCTCCGGCGCCGCCCGTGCCGGGACCAAGGCGGCCGCCGCCCGCACCCCGCTCGCCGAAGGCGTCGTCGAGATGGACGGCGAGGCCGTCCTCGCCCTCGGCGCCCTCCCCCGAGCTCTCGGCTCCGGCCGAGCAGGGGGGACCCCCGTCGAACGCGACCCGGTCCTCCCGCTGCGCGCCGCCGCGGCCGCCGCCCAGGCCGGCCTGCCGCTGTCCCTGCACGCCGTGCGTCGGCTCGCCGCCACCGCCAGACCGCTCCCGGTGCCCTGGCCCGCCGAGGCCCGCGAGGCACTCGTCACCCTGCTCGGCGCCGGCGAGCCCACCGTCCCCGTCTGGGAGGCCCTGGAGGCCGAAGGCCTCGTCACCCGGCTCCTGCCCGACTGGGAACGCGTCCGCTGCCGCCCCCAGCGCAACCCCGTCCACACCTGGACCGTCGACCGGCACCTCGTCGAGACCGCCGTCCGCGCCGCCTCCCTCACCCGCCGCGTCCACCGGCCCGACCTGCTGCTCGTCGCCGCCCTCCTGCACGACATCGGCAAGGGCTGGCCCGGCGACCACTCCGTCGTCGGCGAGACCATCGCCCGCGACGTCGCCACCCGCATCGGCTTCGACCGCGCCGACACCGCCGTCATCGCCACCGTCGTCCGCCACCACCTCCTCCTCGTCGAGACCGCCACCCGGCGCGACCTCGACGACCCCGCCACCGTACGGACCGTCGCCGAGGCCGTCGGCACCCTCGGCACCCTCGAGCTCCTGCACGCCCTCACCGAGGCCGACGCCCTCGCCACCGGACCCGCCGTCTGGTCCTCCTGGCGTGCCTCGCTCGTCGCCGACCTCGTCAAACGTGTCGCCGGCGTCCTGGCGGGCGACGAACTGCCCGACCCGGAGGCCGCCGCGCCCAGCGCCGAACAGGAACGGCTCGGCATCGAGGCCCTGCGCACCGGCGAACCCGTCCTCGCCCTGCGCACCGAACCCGTCGAGGCGACCGAGGAACCCGAACCGGTCGGCGTGGAACTCCTCGTCGCCCTGCCCGAACGCCCCGGGGTGCTGCCCGCCGTCGCCGGCGTCCTCGCCCTGCACCGGCTCACCGTCCGCGCCGCCGAACTGCGCGCCGTCGCCCTGCCCCGCGAGCTCGGCGACGGACCCGTCCTGATCCTCGACTGGCGGGTCGCCGCCGAGTACGGCTCGCTGCCCGAGGCCCACCGGCTCCGCGCCGACCTGGTCCGCGCCCTCGACGGCTCCCTCGACGTGCCCGCCCGGCTCGCCGAACGCGACGCCGCCTACCCCAGGCGCCGCGGCGTCACCGCCCCGCCGCCCCGGGTCACCGTCGCCGAGGCCGGCTCCCGCCTGGCCACCGTCCTGGAGGTCCGCGCCCAGGACGCGCCCGGGCTGCTGCACCGCATCGGCCGCGCCCTGGAAGGCGCCGAGGTCCGGCTGCGCAGCGCCCACGTCTCGACCCTCGGCGCGAACGCCGTCGACACCCTGTACGTGACCCGCCCCGACGGCTCCCTGCTCGCCCCGGAGGAGGCGGCGGGGCTGGCCGCGGCACTGGAGGAGGCCCTGCGCTGACCACGTCGGGTGCCCTGCCGCGTACCGTCCAGGGCACCTGTACCCCCGGGCCGGATACCCTTGGGTGACTGCCCACCCCGACCCGAGGAATCGCGACCACCGTGTTCGATACGCTTTCCGACCGCCTCAGCGCGACTTTCAAGTCCCTCCGGGGTAAAGGCCGCCTCTCCGAGCAGGACATCGACACCGCGGCCCGGGAAATCCGTATCGCCCTGCTCGAGGCCGATGTCGCCCTCCCGGTCGTGCGCGCGTTCATCTCCCGCGTCAAGGAGCGGGCGCTCGGCGCCGAGGTCTCCAAGGCGCTGAACCCCTCGCAGCAGGTCATCAAGATCGTCAACGAGGAGCTCATCGGCATCCTCGGCGGCGAGACCCGCCGCCTGCGGTTCGCCAAGACCGCGCCGACCGTGATCATGCTCGCGGGTCTGCAGGGTGCCGGTAAGACCACCCTCGCCGGAAAGCTCGGTCTCTGGCTCAAGGGCCAGGGCCACTCCCCGCTGCTCGTCGCCTGTGACCTCCAGCGGCCCAACGCCGTCAACCAGCTCTCCGTCGTCGCCGACCGCGCGGGCGTGGCCTTCTACGGCCCGCAGCCGGGCAACGGCGTCGGCGACCCGGTCCAGGTCGCGAAGGACTCGATCGAGTACGCGCGCACCAAGCTGTTCGACGTCGTCGTCGTCGACACCGCCGGCCGCCTCGGCATCGACCAGGAGCTGATGCAGCAGGCCGCCGACATCCGCGACGCGGTCTCGCCCGACGAGATCCTCTTCGTCGTCGACGCCATGATCGGTCAGGACGCGGTCAACACGGCCGAGGCCTTCCGCGACGGCGTCGGCTTCGACGGCGTGGTGCTCTCCAAGCTCGACGGCGACGCCCGCGGTGGTGCCGCGCTCTCCATCGCGCACGTCACCGGCAAGCAGATCATGTTCGCCTCCAACGGCGAGAAGCTGGACGACTTCGACGCGTTCCACCCGGACCGCATGGCGTCCCGCATCCTCGGCATGGGCGACGTGCTCTCGCTCATCGAGAAGGCCGAGCAGACCTTCAGCCAGGAAGAGGCCGCCAAGATGGCCTCCAAGCTGGCGTCCAAGAAGGGTCAGGAGTTCACGCTCGACGACTTCCTGGCGCAGATGGAGCAGGTCCGCAAGATGGGCTCCATCTCCAAGCTCCTCGGCATGCTGCCCGGCATGGGCCAGATGAAGGAGCAGATCGCCAACATCGACGAGCGCGAGGTCGACCGCGTCGGCGCCATCATCAAGTCGATGACCCCGGCCGAGCGCCAGGACCCGACGATCATCAACGGCTCGCGCCGCGCCCGTATCGCCAAGGGTTCCGGCGTCGAGGTCAGCGCCGTCAAGGGCCTGGTGGAGCGCTTCTTCGAGGCCCGCAAGATGATGTCGCGCATGGCCCAGGGCGGCGGCATGCCGGGCATGCCGGGCATCCCGGGCATGGGCGGCGGCCCCGGCCGGCAGAAGAAGCAGGTCAAGCAGGCCAAGGGCAAGCGCAAGAGCGGCAACCCGATGAAGCGGAAGGCCGAGGAGCAGGCCGCCCAGGCGAAGCGCGAGCAGGCCCAGGCCGGCGGCGCCTTCGGTCTGCCGGCGGCGGGCCAGGGCCCGGGCGACTTCGAGCTGCCGGACGAGTTCAAGAAGTTCATGGGCTGACGGCTTCCGGCCGTACGAGGCCGAGGCCGAGGTCGCGACCGACATCGAGGTCATGACCGGCGCTGAGGTCGACCGACGTCGAGGCCGAGACCGAGACCGTACGAAGGGGCCCGGGGGGGTGGGGAAACGACCCCGGGCCCCTTTTCTCCGGTCCGCCCCCCCTTCACGCCCGGAACGACCCAGTCTTTTATACTTGGGGCCCTTCCCCCCCCAAGAGAGCCCCTTGCCCACCCCCTCCCCCCCCCCGA
>NZ_JBHXFE010000008.1:31450-57356 GCF_042722475.1 Streptomyces sp. NPDC127092 | reverse complement strand
GAGGGAGGGGCAATGAGGGGGGTGGGGGGAGACGGAGGTTGGGAGCGAACCCGAGCTCGGAGGGGGGGTCGTGGGGGGGGGGAAACCCCCCCCGGGCCCCTTTTCGTACGGTCAGCCCATCCGTAATGCCGGGAATGACCAGGTCTTCGATACTGGGGCCACTGCCGCCCCGAGGAGAGCCCGTGGCCAACCCCGTACCCCCGCGCGACCGGACCGACCAGCCCTGGCGCTCGGAAGGGGCACCACCGCCCCCGCCGGCCAGGAAGAAGATGCCCGGCGGCTGGGGCGGACTCATCCTCACCGCACTCGTCGTCTACCTGATCGCCAACCTCGTCCTGTCCTTCTTCAACGAGAAGGAAGGGCCGACCATCTCCTACACCGAGTTCGACAAACAGGTCGCCGCCGGCAACGTCACCAAGATCTACTCCAAGGGCGACGCCATCCAGGGCCAGCTGAAGAACAAACAGCCCGTCCCCAGCGGCGACGGCGACTACACCAAGTTCATCACCCAGCGGCCCGCCTTCGCCGACGACGACCTGTGGGCCCAGCTCACCAAGAACAACGTCGTCGTCACCGCCGAGCCGGTCGTCCAGGAACGCAGCTTCCTCGCCAACCTGCTGATCTCGCTCGCCCCGATGCTGCTCCTCGTCCTCCTGTGGGTGTTCATCGCCCGCCGCATGAGCGCCGGCATGGGCGGCGCCGGCGGCATGCTCGGCCGCAAGGCCCCGCCCAAGCCCGTCGAACTCGAAGGCGGCAGACGCACCACCTTCGAGGACGTCGCCGGCATCGACGAGGTCGAGGGCGAACTCAACGACGTCGTCGACTTCCTGAAGAACCCCGACGCCTACCGCGACATGGGCGCCAAGATGCCCCGCGGCGTGCTGCTCGCCGGACCGCCCGGAACCGGCAAGACCCTGCTCGCCCGGGCCGTCGCCGGCGAGGCCGGCGTGCCCTTCTTCTCCGCCTCCGCCTCCGAGTTCATCGAGATGATCGTCGGCGTCGGCGCCTCCCGCGTCCGCGAACTGTTCAACGAGGCCCGCAAGGTCGCACCCGCGATCATCTTCATCGACGAGATCGACACCATCGGCCGGGCCCGCGGCGCCGGCGCCGGCATGGGCGGCCACGACGAACGCGAACAGACCCTCAACCAGATCCTCACCGAGATGGACGGCTTCACCGGCTCCGAAGGCGTCATCGTCCTCGCCGCCACCAACCGCGCCGACGTCCTCGACCCGGCCCTCACCCGCCCCGGCCGCTTCGACCGGATCGTCCACGTCAACCCGCCCGACCGCGGCGGCCGCGAGGCCATCCTCAGGATCCACACCCGGCAGATCCCGCTCGCCCAGGACGTCGACCTCGCACACGTCGCCAAGACCACACCCGGCATGACCGGCGCCGAACTCGCCAACCTCGCCAACGAAGCCGCCCTCCTCGCCGTGAAACGCCAGCAGAAGTCCGTCACACAGTCCGACCTCTCCGACGCCCTGGAGAAGGTCCAGCTCGGCGCCGAACGCCCCCTCGTCATGCCCCTGGAGGAACGCCGCCGCACCGCCTACCACGAGAGCGGCCACGCCCTCCTCGGCATGCTCCAGCCCGGCGCCGACCCCGTCCGCAAGATCACCATCGTCCCCCGCGGCCGCGCCCTCGGCGTCACCCTGTCCACACCCGAGTCCGACAAGTACGCCTACACGGAGGAGTACCTGCGCGGCCGCATCATCGGCGCGCTCGGCGGCATGGCCGCCGAACAGGTCGTCTTCGGCGTCATCACCACCGGCGCCGAGAGCGACCTGGAACAGGTCACCAACATCGCCCGCGGCATGGCCGGCCGCTGGGGCATGAGCGAACGCGTCGGCCGCCTCACCGCCATCCCCGGCGACGCCCAGCAGGCCTACGGACTCTCCGCCGCGCCCGCCACCCTCGACACCGTCGACGAGGAGATGCGCCGCATCGTCGACGAGTGCTACGAGAGCGCTTTGCGCCAGCTCCGCGAGCACCGCGACAAGCTCGACGCCCTTGCCGAGGCCCTGCTGGCCAACGAGACCCTGGAGGAGGCCGAGGCCTACCGGGCGGCGGGCATTCCGCGCCTGGGGAAGGACGCGTAGAGCGGCGGGAAGGGGCGGAGCTGGAGGAGTCGGGGGAGCCGGAGGGACGGACTCGCTTCCGGCGGAACCGGCCAAGGCGGCGGAGCCGGCGCGACCGGCGGAGCCCGCCGGACCGGCGGAGCCCACGGACCGGCAGGTTCAGCGGATCCGGCGGACCGGCAGGTTTCAGCGGATCCGGCGGCAGGTGGGTCCGGCGTGACTCGCGGGCTCGGCAGGTCCGGCGGGGGCCCGCGGGCTCGGCAGGTCCGGCGGGACCCGGTCCGGCCGGCCCTGGCGCCGGTGTCCGTCTCAGGCCGACCGGGCGATCACGTACCGGAAGACGTTCGCCATCCACACCGTCCCGTCCGCGCGGACGTACGGCTCCAGGGCCTCCAGGAGCTCCTTCTCGACCTGGTCCGGATCCGTCGCCCGGACGGCCGCGTCGAACTCACCCGTCGAGAGCAGCCCGCGCACCGCGCTGTCCCGGTCCGCGTAGCCGAACGGGCACGCCACCCGCCCCGACCCGTCCGGCCGCAGGCCCGCCGCCGCGGCCGTCTCCTCGAGAGCGTCCCGGTCCGCCGGGCGCCGGTCCGCCAGCCGCGCCGCGACCCGCAGCACCGACGCCGTCGCACACCGCTCCGCCGGCCCCCAGTCCGCGAGCACGAACGCCGCGCCCCGTTCCGCCATCGGAGTGACCGCGGCCAGGCCCCCGGCCACGCCGGCCGTGCCGTGGAAGGCCGTGACCACGTCGTACGGGCCGCCCTCCGGCAGCCCGGACACCGCGAGCGGAACCCCGGGCAGCCGCTCCCGCGCCAGCGCCACGCGCGCGTGGTCCCGGTCGGCCCCGGCCACCCGCGCCCCGCGCCCGGCCGCCATCAGCAGGGCCAGGCCGGAACCGCAGCCGAGGCCGAGCACCCGCGAGCCGGCGCCCACGCCGAGCCGGCCGTACACCGCCTCGTAGAGCGGGACGAGCATCCGTTCCTGGATCTCGGCCCAGTCGCGCGCGGGGTGGTGCGGGACGAGCGTAGGTGTCATGGAAAGCGCCCCAATCCGTCACTCGGATCCGTACTCGGACGACGACCCCCCGTAGCCAGGGAACTGCGCGAGCGCGCCGCCGTCCAGTGCTGGGGCCGGACGGGCTTCGGCCCCGGCCGCCAGGCGCGGGTTCCGGCCATGAACTCCCGCCCGGGGGAGGGGGCGATGCCCGAGTTCGGGCAGAGGCCCGGTACTGTCCGTCCCACACCGCTCGGGTGCGCGTGACCTGCCGCGCGCCGGGGCGTATGCGCCGCTACGCGCCCTCCCCCCACATCCGTACCGACTGACGGGTACGTGCAAAATATTTGAGTTGCCCCGGAATGGAACCCGGAGGGGATCCGGCTCGTTGTACCCGACGTGAGCACGACACCACCTGTTCTCGCCGCAGAGCTGGCACAGGCGTGGGCCGACATTCAGCGGCACCACCCCGAGCTGCCCGACCTTGCCGCGCCCGAGTCCCTGATCGGAGAGTCCTCGTCCGCCTGTGGCGCCGAGCTCTCCTTCGAGCGACTGCTCCACGAGGCAGTCCATGGCATCGCCGCCGCCCGAGGTGTCCGCGACACCTCCCGGGCCGGCCGCTATCACAACCGGAGATTCCTCGCGATCGCCGAGGAGCTGGGCCTGGACCATCCCGAGGAGCCGCACGCCAGCAGCGGCTTCTCCCTGGTCACCCTGAACCCGGAGGCCAGGCGGCGCTACCGGCCCACCATCGAGCGCCTCCAGCGCGCGCTCAAGGCCCACACCGTCGCGACCGCCGCCGACACCAAGCGCTCCTTCCGCGGACCGGCCGCCCGGCACGGCTCCTCGGGCGGCGGCGTCCGGGTCAAGGCCGTCTGCGACTGCGGGCGCAACGTGCGCGTGGTGCCGTCGGTGCTCGCCCAGGCGCCGATCGTCTGCGGCGGCTGCGGCAAGCCGTTCCGCATCCCGGAGACGGTGGGCGCCGCGAGCTGACCCAGGTCGGCCGACCCGGGGCCGGGGGACCCGGGGCCGGTGGACCGCGCGCGGTCGGCCCCGCGGCGTGTGGCACAATGGCTAGCTGTACTCGACAGTCGCACAGGACCCCTCTCTCCTCCGACTGACGCGTCCATCGGGCACCCGAGTACCGCAACCCCACGTGGCATCTCAAGTGCCCAACCACGTCAAGACCAGGAGACACCACTCCAGTGGCAGTCAAGATCAAGCTCAAGCGCCTCGGCAAGATCCGCCAGCCGCACTACCGCATCGTCGTCGCCGACTCCCGCACCCGCCGGGACGGTCGTGCGATCGAGGAGATCGGCCTCTACCACCCGACGTACAACCCGTCGCGTATCGAGGTCGACTCCGAGCGTGCGCAGTACTGGCTGTCCGTCGGCGCCCAGCCGACCGAGCCGGTTCTCGCCATCCTGAAGCTCACCGGCGACTGGCAGAAGCACAAGGGCCTCCCGGCCCCGGAGAAGCCGCTGCTCGCCCCGGCGACCAAGGAAGCCAAGCGCGCCTCCTTCGACGAGTTCGCCAAGACCCTCGAGGGCGACGACAGCAAGGGTGAGGCCATCACCCCCAAGGCCAAGAAGGCCAAGGCGGACGAGGCCGAGGCTCCGGCCGAGGCCGCTGAGTCGACCGAGGCCTGATCATGCTCGAGGAGGCTCTCGAGCACCTCGTGAAGGGCATCGTCGAGAACCCCGACGACGTGCAGGTCGCCTCGCGCAACCTGCGTCGCGGCCGCGTCCTCGAGGTCCGGGTCCACCCGGACGACCTCGGCAAGGTGATCGGCCGCAACGGCCGCACCGCGCGTGCGCTGCGCACCGTCGTGGGCGCCATCGGCGGCCGTGGCATCCGCGTCGACCTCGTCGACGTGGACCAGGTCCGCTGAAAGTTTGACACCGGCACGGGCCGGGGAGGGCTGACCGCCCACCCCGGCCCGTTGCCGTACGACAGGAGAGATCACCAGTGCAGTTGGTAGTCGCGCGGATCGGCCGCGCCCACGGCATCAAGGGCGAGGTCACCGTCGAGGTGCGGACCGACGAGCCCGAGCTGCGGCTCGGACCCGGCGCCGTCCTGCACACCGACCCGGCCTCCGCCGGGCCGCTGACCATCGAGGCCGGCCGGGTGCACAGCGGCCGGCTGCTGCTCCGCTTCGAGGGCGTCAAGGACCGCAACGCGGCCGAGGCCCTGCGCAACACCCTCCTCATCGCCGACATCGACCCGGACGAACTGCCCGAGGAGGAGGACGAGTACTACGACCACCAGCTCGTGGACCTCGACGTCGTCCTCGCCGACGGCACCGAGATCGGCGTGATCTCCGAGATCTCCCACCTTCCGTCCCAGGACCTCCTCATCGTGGAACGGCCCGACGGCACCGAGCTGATGATCCCCTTCGTCTCGGAGATCGTCACCGAGATCGACCTGGAGAACCAGCGTGCCGTCGTCGCCCCGCCGCCCGGCCTGATCGACGACAGCGAGGCCGTCGTCGCGTCCGCGCGCGAGGCGGAGGCCGGGGACGAGGCTGAGGCTCAGGCTGGGGGCGAAGCTGAGGCTGAGGCCGGGGGCAACGCGGGCGTCGGCGCCGAGGCGGAGACCCGGGCTGCCGAGCAGGGTGTCGACGGCGACAAGAACCCCGACGCCGGCAAGGACGCCTCCTGATGCGCCTCGACGTCGTCACGATCTTCCCCGAGTACCTCGAGCCGCTGAACGTCTCGCTCGTCGGCAAGGCCCGCGCCCGCGGCGTGCTCGACGTCCACGTCCACCACCTCCGCGACTGGACCTACGACCGGCACAACACGGTCGACGACACCCCGTACGGCGGCGGCCCCGGCATGGTCATGAAGACCGAGCCCTGGGGCGACGCCCTCGACCAGACCCTCGCGGACGGCTTCGAGGCCGGCGCACACGAGCCCGTCCTCGTCGTCCCCACGCCCAGCGGCCGCCCCTTCACCCAGGAAGTCGCCGTCGAGCTCTCCGAGCGGCCCTGGCTGATCTTCACGCCCGCGCGGTACGAGGGCATCGACCGGCGCGTGATCGACGAGTACGCCACCCGGATGCCGGTCTACGAGGTGTCCATCGGCGACTACGTCCTGGCCGGCGGCGAGGCCGCCGTCCTGGTGATCACCGAGGCCGTGGCCCGGCTGCTGCCCGGCGTCCTCGGCAACGCCGAGTCGCACCGCGACGACTCCTTCGCCCCCGGCGCCATGGCCAACCTCCTGGAAGGCCCCGTCTACACCAAGCCCCCGGAGTGGCGCGGCCGCGGCATCCCGGACGTGCTGCTCAGCGGGCACCACGGCAAGATCGCCCGCTGGCGCCGTGACGAGGCCTTCCGGCGCACCGCCGCCAACCGCCCGGACCTGATCGAGCGCTGCGACCCCGCCGCCTTCGACAAGAAGGACCGGGAGATCCTCTCCATGCTCGGCTGGGCCCCGGAGCCCGGCGGCCGATTTTGGCGCAGGCCGGAGGGCGTGGAAGAATAGGCCGCTGCCGTGCGTCCGGCGCGCGCCCCTGCCACAGGGGGAACGACGCCCGCCAGGTACGGACGGCGATCAACCATCATTCGTACATACCGCTGATGACCTGTGGCATCAGCGAGGAAAGAGACCTCCATGGCCTCCCTGCTCGACCAGGTCAACGCCGCTTCGCTGCGTTCCGACGTCCCGGCCTTCCGTCCGGGTGACACCGTGAACGTCCACGTTCGCGTCATTGAGGGCAACCGCTCCCGTATCCAGCAGTTCAAGGGTGTCGTCATCCGCCGTCAGGGCTCGGGCGTCTCCGAGACCTTCACGGTCCGCAAGGTCTCCTTCTCCGTCGGCGTCGAGCGCACCTTCCCGGTGAACAGCCCGATCTTCGAGAAGATCGAGCTCGTCTCCCGCGGTGACGTCCGTCGCGCCAAGCTCTACTACCTCCGTGAGCTGCGCGGCAAGGCCGCCAAGATCAAGGAGAAGCGCGACAACTGAGCGTCGGCCCACAGGGTGGCGGGATAGGCTCGCCCCCGATGGACACCGAAGCACAGCACACGGAGCGCGGTCGCTCCTCCGGCGAGGAGGAGCGGTCGCGCTCCGCGCGCGTTTCCGGGACGGTGCCGGGGGCCTCCGGGACTCCGGAAGGAACGGAAGCAACGGAAGCTCCGGCAGCTCTGGAGGCTCCGGAGGCTCCGGAGGAAGAGGCGGGCGAGCCGTCCGGTTTCCTGACCTGGCGCCGCACGGCCGCGATCGGCCTCGCCTGCGTGGTCTTCCTGCTCCTGTTCAGCCACTTCGTGCTCCAGCCGTTCCTGGTCCCGAGCAGTTCGATGGAGCCCACCCTCCAGGTCGGCGACAGGATCCTCGTCAACAAGCTGGCGTACCGTTTCGGCAGCGAGCCGCGCCGCGGTGACGTCGTGGTCTTCGACGGCACCGGCTCCTTCGTCCAGGAGGAGGCCACCGGCAACCCGGTCACCGGCCTGCTCCATGACGCCGCCGCGGCCCTCGGCCTCGCCGAGCCCGACGAGACCGACTTCGTGAAGCGGGTGATCGGCACCGGCGGCGACCGCGTGGTCTGCTGCGACAAGGACGGCCGGATCACCGTCAACGGCGTCCCCGTGCGCGAGCAGTACGTCATGCTGGGCGACCAGCCGTCCAGCGTGCCCTTCGACATCGTCGTACCCGACGGCACCCTGTGGGTGATGGGCGACCACCGCAGCCAGTCCAGCGACTCCCGCGACCACCTCGGACAGCCCGGCGGCGGCGTGGTCCCCGTCGACAAGGTCGTCGGCCGCGCCGACTGGATCGGCTGGCCCTTCGGCCGCTGGTCCACCGTGCCGGAGACCGACGCCTTCGCCGCCGTACCGCAGTGGACCGGAGGCGGTCACGCGACGGGGCGCGGGCGCGGGCATGGGTAGGCGGGGCAAGGCGCCCGCCGGCCGCCGCGGGGCCGAGGACTCCGCGCCGGATGGCGCGGGCCGTACGCCTCCGGGGCGGGCCGAACGACGCAGGCTCGCCCGCAAGGTCAAGCGCCGGCGCCGGCGCTCCGCCATCACGGAGATCCCGCTCCTCGTCACCGTCGCCGTACTGATCGCCCTGGTCCTGAAGACCTTCCTGGTGCAGGCGTTCGTGATCCCGTCCGGCTCGATGGAGCAGACGATCCGGATCGACGACCGGGTGCTCGTCGACAAGCTGACCCCGTGGTTCGGCTCTAAGCCGCGGCGCGGTGACGTCGTGGTGTTCGAGGACCCCGGCAACTGGCTCCAGCAGGAGACCACGCCGCCGTCCGACGACCCGGTGGGCGTCCGGCAGCTCAAGCAGGCGCTGACCTTCATCGGGCTGCTGCCCTCGGCCGACGAGCGGGACCTGATCAAACGGGTCGTCGCGGTCGGCGGGGACACGGTGAAGTGCTGCGGCGCCGACGGACGGATCACCGTCAACGGCGTGGCGTTGGACGAACCGTATCTGCACCCGGGGAACGAGCCCTCGAAGATCCCGTTCGAGGTGAAGGTCCCGCAGGGGAGGGTCTTCGTGCTGGGCGACCACCGCTCCGACTCCGCCGACTCCCGCTTCCATCTCGACGAGCCGGAGCACGGCACCGTCGCGGAGGACCGGATCGTCGGCCGGGCCGTCGTCATCGCCTGGCCGATCGGCCACTGGCGCAGACTGGAAGAGCGCGCGACCTTCGCGTCCGTACCCGAACCGGCGACCAGCCGCGGCGGGGCGGACGCGGCCGCGGCGCGGGGCGTGTCGCATAGTGTTTCCCAGCATGATCTGAACGGATTGCCCCGGCTCCCGAGCCCTGCGGAACTTCTGCTCGTTATGGGAGTGGTGGGCCTGTCCCTGTTCCGGGGCGGGCGATTGCACGGACTGAGGAGTGGATGTGGGGGATTTGGCCGTCGGCGCACGATCCGGACACGGCGAGCCCGACAAACGGCCCGAGCGGCCCGTCCCGTCGGCGGCGGCCATGACGGATGACTCCACGGGACGCCCGGACCCCGATCCACGCTCCGACCGGCGACCCGGCGACCACCAGGGCGAGCACCCGGTGCAGGGCTCCGAGCACCACCCGGACCAGGGCGCGCTGCCGGGCTCCGGCCCGGCGGGCGGTCCCGCTGGCGTCCCTGCCGGCAACCCGGCGGGCGGTTCTGCGGGCGTCCCTGCCGGCCATTCGGCGGGCGGCCCCGCCGACGGCACGGCCGGTGACAGCGGAGGCGGCACCGGGGACGCGGACGGCGGCGACGGCGGCGGGGACGAAGGTGCGTCAGGGCGCGGCCGCGCCCCGAAGAAGCCGCGTTCCTTCTGGAAGGAACTGCCCCTGCTCATCGGCATCGCGCTCGTGCTCGCGCTGCTGATCAAGACCTTCCTGGTACAGGCGTTCTCGATCCCCTCGGACTCGATGATGAACACGCTCCAGCGGGGCGACCGGGTCCTCGTCGACAAGCTCACCCCGTGGTTCGGCTCGGAGCCGGAGCGCGGCGAGGTCGTCGTCTTCCACGACCCGGGCGGCTGGCTCGAGGACGGCAACACGCCCGAGCCCAACGTGGTGCAGACGGTCCTGAGCTGGATCGGCCTCATGCCGTCCGCCGAGGAGAAGGACCTCATCAAGCGGGTCATCGCGGTCGGCGGCGACACCGTCTCCTGCAAGGAGGGCGGCAAGGTCGTCGTCAACGGCAAGGAGCTGGACGAGAGCTCCTACCTCCACCCCGGCTCGGTGCCCTGCGACCCGGCCTTCGGCCCGGTCAAGGTCCCCGAGGGCCGCATCTGGGTCATGGGCGACAACCGGCAGAACTCGCTCGACTCCCGCTTCCACATGGAGCTCGCGGGCGGCGGCACCGTCTCCAACGAGGAGGTCGTGGGCCGGGCCGTGGTCATCGCCTGGCCGGTGAGCCGCTGGGCCACCCTGCCCGTCCCGGAGACCTTCGACCAGCCCGGACTCAGCCAGGCGCTGGCCGCGGCACCGGGCGCGCTCGGCTTCGCCGGGGCGCTTCCCCTGGTGCTGTGGCGGCGCAGGAGGCGCGCGGCCGCGTAGGAGCGGGTCATGGGGGAGCGGAGCCGGTGGGAGCTGGTGGGAGCCAGTGACGTGAGGGCGGATCAGGTAGGAGCTGCTCCCGGGGAGCGGATCGCGGTGAGCCGTTCGCCGGGGAGCCGGTGAGCAGGGAGCGGATCCCCGGGAGCGGAGCCCGGAGCGCGGTGTCCGCCCATACCGCTCGGTAGCGACCCGCGGGTAGGGTGCCGTCCCGGACCGTCGTACGGACGGCCGGCGGATCTCCCGAAGCCCGAGGTGCCCATGAGCGTCGAACCGCGTACGAAGAACGGCCACGGCCGCCTCGGCAATGTCCTGTCGGGGCTGGCCGTGGCCGTCGGCTTCGTGCTCTTCCTCGGTGGCTTCGTCGTCGGGGCCGTCCTCTACCAGCCCTTCTCGGTGCCCAGCGACTCGATGACCCCGACGCTCGACGTCGGCTCCAAGGTCCTCGCGGAGCGCGTCGACGGCGCGGACGTCAAGCGCGGCGACGTCGTCGTCTTCCAGGACCCGCTCTGGGGCAACGTGACCATGGTCAAGCGCGTCGTGGGCGTCGGCGGCGACACCGTAGCCTGCTGCGGAGCCGACGGCAGGCTCACCATCAACGGCAAGCCGGTCGACGAACCGTATCTGCAGGCCGGGAAGGCCGCCTCCGGGCAGAAGTTCTCCGCGACCGTGCCCGAAGGAAGTCTCTTCCTGCTCGGCGACGAGCGGCACACCTCGATGGACTCCCGCGCCCACCTCCAGGAGGCCGGTCACGGCTCGGTGCCGCGTTCGGCCGTCCTCGGCCGTGTCGACGCCGTCGCCTGGCCCGCCAAGGGCGTCCTGGAGCGGCCCGCAGGCTTCGCCGAGCTGCCGGGCGGCATCTCCCGGCCCGGCCCGGTCGTGCCGCTCTTCTCCGCGATCGTCGCCGGGTGTGTACTGATCCTTGCCGGGGCCGCGTACGGGCCGCTGGCCCGGCGCCTGCGCTCCGGCTCCGGGAAGCCCGCGGCGGCGGCCGCGGGGAAGTCCGAGGACAGGGTGAACGCATGACGGCGGGGGACGAAGGCAGCACGACGACGGCGGCGGCCGAAGGGCGCGCCGAGCGGACGACGGAGCCAGCCGACTCGACGGAGCCGACTGGAGTGGACGAGCCGGCGGCCGAGGCGGAACTGGCCGGCGCGGCGGAGGCGACCGGCGCGGCGGAGGCGACCGAGCGGCGGCGGGTGGCGCGAGTGATTCTGCTCGACCCGGACGACCGCATCCTCCTCATCCACGGCTACGAGCCCGACGACCCCGCCCAGACCTGGTGGTTCACACCCGGCGGCGGTCTGGAGGGCGACGAGACCCGCGAGCAGGCCGCTCTGCGCGAACTCGCCGAGGAGACCGGCATCACCGACGTGGAACTCGGCCCGGTGCTGTGGCGGCGCTACTGCTCGTTCCCCTTCGCCGGACGCCGCTGGAACCAGGAGGAGTGGTACTACCTGGCCCGCACCACACAGACCGCCACCGCCCCCGGCGGCCTCACCGAGCTGGAGGCCCGGAGCGTCGCGGGCCTGAGATGGTGGACCTCCGCCGAACTGTCGGCGGCCCGTGAGACGGTGTACCCCAACAGACTCGCCGAGCTGCTGGACACGCTGCTCGACGAAGGACCCCCGAGCACGCCGCTCGATCTCGCCCCGGAAATCGTTTAGGGGCCTGGGCGACTGGCGCACAATAGGGGGACGCACGGCTGAAGGGGAACATGCCATGAGCGCCGAGGACCTCGAGAAGTACGAGACCGAGATGGAGCTGAAGCTCTACCGGGAGTACCGCGACGTCGTCGGGCTGTTCAAATACGTGATCGAGACCGAGCGGCGGTTCTACCTCACCAACGACTACGAGATGCAGGTCCACTCGGTCCAGGGCGAGGTGTTCTTCGAGGTCTCGATGGCCGACGCCTGGGTCTGGGACATGTACCGGCCGGCTCGGTTCGTCAAGCAGGTCCGCGTCCTCACGTTCAAGGACGTGAACATCGAGGAGCTCAACAAGAGCGACCTGGAGCTCCCCGGCAGCTGAGCCCACCCGCGCGGCCCGCCACCGCGCACCAGCGGAAACCGCCCGAACGAGTGGCCCGGTTATCCACAACCGGCCGACTGTCCACAGCGCCGCACACGCTGAGCAGCGGTGCGTCACAGTCGGTGCCGGAGGTGGTACCGAATGAACGCAACCGGAGCACTCGGGCGGTACGGCGAAGACGTCGCCGCCCGCACACTCGCCGCGACCGGCCTGCACATCCTCGCCAGGAACTGGCGCTGCGGGCGGGCCGGCGAGATCGACATCGTCGCCCGCGACGGCGACACCCTCGTCATCTGCGAGGTCAAGACCCGCCGCGACGGCACCTTCCAGCACCCCATGGAAGCCGTCACCCCACGCAAGGCCCAGCGACTCAGGCACCTCGCCGCCCGCTGGCTCGACACCCACGGCGGACCACCCGCCGGCGGCGCCGTCCGCATCGACCTCATCGGCGTCGTCCTGCCCCGCCGAGGCGCACCCGTCATCACCCACGCCCGGGGGGTGGCCTGAATGGGATTCGCCCGCACCTGCTCCGTCGCCCTCGTCGGCGTCGAAGGCGTCGTCGTCGAGGTCCAGGCCGACCTCGAAGCCGGAGTCGCCGCCTTCACCCTCGTCGGACTCCCCGACAAAAGCCTCACCGAAAGCCGCGACCGCGTCCGCGCCGCCATCGTCAACGCCGGCGCCGAATGGCCCCAGAAGAAACTCACCGTCGGCCTCAGCCCCGCCTCCGTCCCCAAAGGCGGATCCGGCTTCGACCTCGCCGTAGCCGCCGCCGTCCTCGGCGCCGCCGAACGCATCGACCCCCGCACCATCGCCGACCTCGTCCTCATCGGCGAACTCGGCCTCGACGGCCGCGTCCGGCCCGTCCGCGGCGTCCTGCCCGCCGTACTCGCCGCCGCCGACGCCGGCTACCGGCAGGTCGTCGTCCCCGAACAGACCGCCGGCGAAGCCGCCCTCGTCCCCGGAATCTCCGTCCTCGGCGTCCGCACCCTGCGCCAGCTCATCGCCGTCCTCGCCGACGAACCCGTCCCCGACGAAGAACCCCACGACGACGGCAGACCCGACCCCATGCTCGCCGGACTCCTCGTCCCCGGCGCCGGAATCGGCACCGGACTCGCCGCCGACCCCGGCGACGGACCCGACCTCGCCGACGTCGCCGGCCAGCACACCGCACGCCGCGCCCTGGAAATCGCCGCAGCAGGAGGCCACCACCTGCTCCTCACCGGACCACCCGGCGCAGGGAAAACCATGCTCGCCGAACGACTCCCCGGCATCCTCCCGGCCCTCACCCGCCAGGAATCCCTCGAAGTCACCGCCGTCCACTCCGTCGCCGGCATCCTCCCGCCCGGCGAACCCCTCGTCCACCGCCCGCCCTACTGCGCACCCCACCACTCCGCGACCATGCAGTCCCTCATCGGCGGCGGCAACGGACTGCCCCGCCCCGGCGCCGTCTCCCTCGCCCACAGAGGCGTACTCTTCCTCGACGAAGCGCCGGAATTCTCCACGAAATCCCTCGACGCACTCCGCCAGCCCCTCGAATCCGGACACGTCGTCGTCGCCCGAGCCGCCGGAGTCGTCCGCCTCCCCGCCCGCTTCCTCCTCGCCCTCGCAGCCAACCCCTGCCCCTGCGGACGCCACACCCTCCACGGCACCGGCTGCGAATGCCCCGCATCCGTCATCCGCCGCTACCAGGCCCGGCTCTCCGGACCCCTCCTCGACCGCGTCGACCTCCGCGTCGAAGTCGAACCCGTCACCCGAAGCGACCTCCTCGGCCAAGGCGGCCGCGGCGAACCCAGCACCACCGTCGCCGACCGCGTCCGCGAAGCCCGCGCCCGCACCGCGGCCCGCCTGACCGGCACACCCTGGACGGTCAACAGCGAAGTCCCCGGCCACGAACTCCGCACCCGCTTCACCGCTGCACCCGGCGCCCTCGCCGCCGCCGAACGCGACATCGAACGCGGCCTGCTCACCGCCCGCGGCCTCGACCGCGTCCTCCGCGTCGCCTGGACCGTCGCCGACCTCGCCGGCCACGACCGGCCCGACAGCGAAGACCTCGCCCTCGCCCTCGAACTGCGCACCGGCATCGCCCGAGGCGTCCCCGCCGCAGCCGGAGCCACAGGAGAGTGGTCATGACGACCCCGCCCGACGAGGAACGCCTCGCCCGCGCCGCCCTCACCCACATCATCGAACCCGGCGACGCACACGCCGGCCGCGCCTTACGCCGCCACGGCGCGACACACTTCCTCGAACTCCTCACCGACGGCGACCACGAGACACTCCCAGCCGACGCCGACAACGAGGCCCCGTCCCCGGCGACCGGAGATCCGCCCGACACCCGCGGCACCGCACACCACGGCCAACGAGCACACCACCACGCACACGACAGCACAGCCCTGCCCGGCACCGGCGACAAGCGGATCGCGAGCTGGCGGCGCCGGGCCCGGACCGCCGCACCCGAACGCGACCTCGACCACGCCACCCGCCTCGGCGCCCGCTTCCTCATCCCCGGCGACACCGAGTGGCCCACCCAGCTCGACGACCTCGGCGACACCCGCCCCATCGGCCTCTGGGTCCGCGGCCCCGCCGACCTCCGCACCTGGGCCCTCCGCTCCGTCGCCGTCGTCGGCGCCCGCGCCTGCACCCCCTACGGCGCCCACACCGCCGCCACCCTCGCCGCCGGCCTCGCCGAACGCGGCTGGGTCGTCGTTTCCGGAGCCGCCTTCGGCATCGACGGCGCCGCACACCGCGGCGCCCTCGGCTCCGGCGGCGCCACCGTCGCCGTCCTCGCCTGCGGCGTCGACGTCCCCTACCCCCGCGGCCACGCCGCCCTCATCCGCCGCATCACCGAACAAGGCCTCGTCATCGGCGAACTGCCACCCGGCGGCCACCCCACCCGCAGCCGCTTCGTCCTCCGCAACCGCGTCATCGCCGCCCTCACCCGCGGCACCGTCGTCGTCGAAGCCGAATACCGCAGCGGCTCCCTCGTCACCGCCCGCGCCGCCGCCGACCTCGGCCGCCACACCATGGGCGTCCCCGGACCCGTCACCAGCGGCCTCTCCGCCGGAGTCCACGAACTCCTCCGCGGCGACGCCACCCTCGTCACCGACGCCGCCGAGATCATCGAACTCGTCGGCGACCTCGGACAGTTCGCCCCACCCCGCCGCGGCCCCGTTCTGCCCCGCGACCTCCTCGACCCCGACACCGCCCGCATCCTCGAAGCCCTCCCCGGCCACCACCCCGCACCCCTCGCCGACATCGCCGCCCGCGCCGCCGCCGACCCCGACCACACCCTCGCCAAGCTCTACGAACTCCACTCCCTCGGGTTCGTCGAGCGACAACACGACGACTGGCAGTTGACGACCAGACGGACAGAACCCTCGAACGCCCGGCATGGCGGTACTTGACCCGGAGCATTCGGGTGAAAAGGTGAAGCCGATGAGCAATCGAGTTCTCTCGGCCGCACCCGAGGGGCCGACCCGCGCCACGGCCCCCGTTCGAAGATGTGGGCGACGGCAGCCACCCGGACCGGCGCGATCCGCAGACGTTCGCGCACCGCGACAGCCCACTCACGCTACGCTCACGAGGATCCCCAGCCCGACGACCGTAACGACCCCTTCGCACCCGACAGCAGAACGGCTCAAGGCGACGCATGCCCCAGCACACCTCCGGGTCTGACCGCGCTGCGGTGCCCCCAGCAGCCCGGGGCACCGTGCGACCGCCCGCACCGACCTCGCTCGACGAACTGTGGCGCTCCTACAAGGACACCGGCGACGAACGGCTGCGGGAACAGCTGATCCTGCACTACTCACCCCTCGTGAAATACGTCGCCGGACGCGTCAGCGTCGGCCTGCCCTCCAACGTGGAGCAGGCCGACTTCGTCTCCTCAGGAGTCTTCGGACTCATCGACGCCATCGAGAAGTTCGACGTCGAGCGGGCCATCAAATTCGAGACGTACGCCATCACCCGCATCCGCGGCGCCATGATCGACGAACTCCGCGCCCTCGACTGGATCCCCCGCTCCGTCCGCCAGAAGGCCCGCAACGTCGAACGTGCCTACGCCACCCTCGAAGCCCAGCTGCGACGCACCCCCACCGAGGCCGAGGTCGCCGACGAGATGGGCGTCACCCTCGAGGAACTGCACTCCGTCTTCAGCCAGTTGTCCCTCGCCAACGTGGTCGCCCTGGAAGAGCTCCTGCACGTCGGCGGCGAAGGCGGCGACCGGCTCTCCCTCATGGACACGCTCGAGGACACCGCCGCCGACAACCCCGTCGAGGTCGCCGAGGACCGCGAACTGCGCCGGCTCCTCGCCCGCGCCATCAACACGCTCCCCGAGCGGGAGAAGACCGTCGTCACCCTCTACTACTACGAAGGCCTCACCCTGGCCGAGATCGGCCACGTCCTCGGCGTCACCGAGAGCCGCGTCAGCCAGATCCACACCAAGTCCGTCCTCCAGCTGCGCGCCAAACTGGCCGACGTAGGCCGCTGACCGAGCGAGGCCCCCTCGCCGTACAGTGGACCCGTGCCCAGGATTCGAGCGGCCTCCGTGGCCGAGCACCGGACCATGCAGCGCGGCGCCCTGCTCGACGCCGCGCGTTCCCTGCTGTCCGAAGGCGGAACGGAGGCGCTGACCTTCCCCGCCCTCGCCGAGCGCACGGGCCTCGCCCGCTCCTCCGTCTACGAGTACTTCCGCTCCCGGGCCGCCGTGGTCGAGGAGCTGTGCGCCGTCGACTTCCCCGTCTGGGCCGCCGAGGTCGAGAGCGCCATGGCCGCCGCCGCCACCGCCGAGGGCAAGGTCGAGGCGTACGTCCGCACCCAGCTGGAGCTCGTGGGGGACCGGCGCCACCGCGCGGTGGTCGCGATCTCCGCGAGCGAGCTCGACGACGGCGCCCGCGAGAAGATCCGCGCCGCCCACGGCGGCCTGGTCACCATGATCGTCGAAGCCCTCACCGACCTGGGCCGCCCCCAGCCCCGCCTGGAAGCCATGCTCCTCCAGGGCGTCGTCGACGCCGCCGTCCGCCGCATCGAACTCGGCGCGGCCGAGGACCCGGCGACCATCGCGGAAGCGGCGGTCTCGATGGCCCTGGGCGGCGTGCGCGGCGCCTGAGCCCGGGCCCAGCCCTCGCCCCCGCCGGCGCGCTCTCTCCCGACCTTCGGGGGCCTCCCCCCGCCCCCCGCCCCCACCCCTCCCCGCCCCGCCCCCCGCCCCCGCGCCCCCCCCGGTCCCGCTCTACGCAGGTGGTTGCCCCGCAGGTGGTTGCGCCCAGACCGGTAGCAGCCTCGGGGTTCGTCCGCCGATCAGGGTCAGCGGGTTCAGATAGGTGTTGCCGCGCAGCAGGCCCCAGTGGAGGCAGCTGCGTGGGCAGTGGTCGCCCTGGTCTGCGACGTGGGCGATGACGTCGCCCGCGCGGACGGGCGTGCCCGGGCGGACGAGGGGGTCCACCGGGCCGTAGGTGGTGCGCAGGGGCGGTGTGCCCGTGTCCGGGAGGGTGAGGGTGAGGACGCCGTGGCCGGCGACGGGGCCCGCGAAGGTGACCGTGCCGGCGGCGGGGGCGCGGACCGGGGTGCCCGGTGGGGCGGCGAGGTCGATGCCGCGGTGGCCCGCGGCGTAGGGGCCGGGGGGTGGCTCCCAGCCGCGCAGGACTTCGGGGCGGGGCGGGCCCACCGGCCAGATCGCGGTGACCAGGGTGAGCAGCAGGGTCGCGGCGGGCGCGAGGTGAAGTTTCATGGGTGCAGGTTGCCCGGGCGGCTGGGGTCGTGACGGGCATCACCGGAATCTGTGGACAACTGCCGGGTTGTGGACAGTGCCGTCACCCGGTGCCTTCGGGGTCCCGTACACTTTCCATGGCGACCCGGGTCACCGGGTCGACTTCGCACGCCCCGCCACCGGTCTCCTCGGCGGGTGGCAGCGCCGATCGGTCCCTTGTGGCACGGCGCGTTGGGGCGTCAGGACACAACCGATCAACTCAAGGAGATACGGCCATGGCCGTCGTCACGATGCGGGAGCTGCTGGAGAGCGGCGTCCACTTCGGTCACCAGACCCGTCGCTGGAACCCGAAGATGAAGCGCTTCATCTTCACCGAGCGCAACGGCATCTACATCATCGACCTGCTCCAGTCGCTGTCGTACATCGACCGCGCCTACGAGTTCGTCAAGGAGACCGTCGCCCACGGCGGCTCCATCATGTTCGTCGGTACGAAGAAGCAGGCGCAGGAGGCCATCGCCGAGCAGGCGACCCGCGTCGGCATGCCGTACGTCAACCAGCGCTGGCTGGGCGGCATGCTCACCAACTTCTCGACCGTCTACAAGCGTCTGCAGCGCCTCAAGGAGCTCGAGCAGATCGACTTCGAGGACGTGGCCGCCTCCGGCCTCACCAAGAAGGAGCTCCTGGTCCTCTCCCGCGAGAAGGCCAAGCTGGAGAAGACCCTCGGTGGTATCCGCGAGATGCAGAAGGTGCCGAGCGCCGTCTGGATCGTCGACACCAAGAAGGAGCACATCGCCGTCGGTGAGGCGCGCAAGCTCCACATCCCGGTCGTCGCGATCCTCGACACCAACTGCGACCCCGACGAGGTCGACTACAAGATCCCGGGCAACGACGACGCGATCCGCTCCGTCACCCTGCTCACCCGCGTGATCGCCGACGCCGTCGCCGAGGGCCTCATCGCCCGCTCCGGCGCCGCGACCGGCGACCAGAAGCCGGGCGAGAAGGCCGCGGGCGAGCCGCTCGCCGAGTGGGAGCGCGACCTGCTCGAGGGTGAGAAGAAGGCTGACGAGGCCCCGGCCGCCGCCGAGGCCCCGGCCGCCGAGGCCCCGGCCGCCGAGGCGCCGGCCGCCGACGCCGAGCAGGCCTGACCCTTCCGGTCCCTCAGGACCTTCGGGTGACGACGGCGGGGGCCCACGAAGCCTCCGCCGTCCACCCGTGGACCCGCCCGATCTTTCAGACTTCGAGAGAGAAACAGACTCATGGCGAACTACACCGCCGCTGACGTCAAGAAGCTCCGCGAGCTCACCGGCGCCGGCATGATGGACTGCAAGAAGGCCCTGGACGAGGCCGACGGCGACGTCGACAAGGCCGTCGAGGCCCTGCGCATCAAGGGCCAGAAGGGTGTCGCCAAGCGCGAGGGCCGCTCCGCCGAGAACGGCGCCGTGGTCTCCCTCATCGCCGACGACAACACCTCCGGTGTCCTGGTCGAGCTGAAGTGCGAGACGGACTTCGTCGCCAAGGGTGACAAGTTCCTCGCCGTCGCCAACAAGCTGGCCGAGCACGTCGCCGCCACCACCCCGGCGGACATCGAGGCGCTGCTCGCCTCCGAGATCGAGGCCGGCAAGACCGTCCAGGCGTTCGTGGACGAGGCCAACGCCAACCTCGGCGAGAAGATCGTCCTCGACCGCTTCGCGCAGTACGCCGACGGCTTCGTCTTCGCGTACATGCACCGCACCATGCCGGACCTGCCGCCGCAGATCGGTGTCCTCGTCGAGCTCGACAAGGAGAACGCCGAGGTCGCCAAGGGTGTCGCGCAGCACATCGCCGCGTTCGCCCCGAAGTACCTGGACAAGGACGACGTCCCGGCCGAGGTCGTCGAGTCCGAGCGCCGCATCGCCGAGGAGACCACCCGCGCCGAGGGCAAGCCCGAGGCCGCGATCGCGAAGATCGTCGAGGGTCGCGTCAACGGCTTCTTCAAGGACGCCACGCTGCTCGGCCAGCCGTACGCCCTTGACAACAAGAAGACCGTCAAGCAGATCCTGGACGAGGCCGGCGTCACCCTGAAGCGCTTCAGCCGCATCAAGGTCGGCATCTGAGTCCGTACGCAACGGACACCGGACCCCGGTAGGGTCTGAAGCAGCCGCTCGCGTGCGCGCGGGACGGCCGCAGATCTGACGAGGAGGCCATTGCCGTACGGGACACCGCAAGGACCCCAGGCAATGGCCTTCTTCGTATGTGCACGAGGAGATCCCCATGAATCAGGGCGCCGCACAGGGCGACGACAACAACGGCAAAAAGGCCGGCCGCTTCATGCTGAAGCTGTCCGGTGAGGCTTTCTCGGGAGGCACCGGCCTCGGAGTCGACCCGGATGTCGTGCACGCCATCGCGCGCGAGATCGCCGCCGTCGTCCGCGACGGCGCCCAGATCGCGATCGTGATCGGCGGCGGCAACTTCTTCCGTGGCGCCGAGCTCCAGCAGCGCGGCATGGACCGGGCCCGTTCCGACTACATGGGCATGCTCGGCACCGTGATGAACTGCCTCGCCCTCCAGGACTTCCTGGAGAAGGAGGGCATCGACTCGCGCGTCCAGACCGCCATCACCATGGGCCAGGTCGCCGAGCCGTACATTCCGCTGCGGGCCGTGCGGCACCTGGAGAAGGGCCGCGTGGTCATCTTCGGCGCCGGTATGGGCATGCCGTACTTCTCCACGGACACGACCGCCGCCCAGCGTGCCCTGGAGATCGACGCCGAGGCCCTGCTGATGGGCAAGAACGGTGTCGACGGCGTGTACGACTCCGACCCGAAGACCAACCCGGACGCGGTCAAGTTCGACGCGCTGGAGTACGGCGAGGTGCTGTCCCGCGATCTGAAGGTCGCCGACGCCACCGCCATCACCCTGTGCCGGGACAACACCCTTCCGATCCTCGTGTTCGAGCTGCTCGCCGAGGGCAATATCGCTCGCGCGGTGAAGGGTGAGAAGATCGGCACGCTCGTGAGCGACCAGGGCACCCGGGCCTGACCCGAACCGGGAACCGCCCCGCGAGGGGGCCGCACCCCGTCAGGGGGACGGTCCCCGCGAGGGGGATGGACAGAGCCCTGCCGGTCGTACACCGTGCAGGACACAACGCGACGACACGCAGGAGCAAGTGGTGATCGAAGAGACCCTCCTCGAGGCCGAGGAGAAGATGGAGAAGGCCGTCGTGGTCGCCAAGGAGGACTTCGCCGCGATCCGTACGGGCCGTGCGCACCCGGCGATGTTCAACAAGATCGTGGCGGACTACTACGGTGCCCTCACCCCCATCAACCAGCTGGCGTCGTTCTCCGTGCCGGAGCCGCGCATGGCCGTGGTGACGCCGTTCGACAAGAGCGCGCTGCGCAACATCGAGCAGGCCATCCGCGACTCGGACCTGGGCGTCAACCCGAGCAACGACGGCAACATCATCCGGGTGACGTTCCCGGAGCTGACCGAGGAGCGCCGCCGCGACTACATCAAGGTCGCGAAGGGCAAGGCCGAGGACTCCAAGATCTCGATCCGCTCGGTGCGCCGCAAGGCCAAGGAGACCATCGACAAGTTCGTCAAGGACGGCGAGGTCGGTGAGGACGAGGGCCGCCGCGCGGAGAAGGAGCTCGACGACCTCACCGCGAAGTACGTGGCGCAGGTGGACGAGCTGCTGAAGCACAAGGAAGCCGAGCTCCTCGAGGTCTGATGAACGACTCATCCTGGAGGTCCCCGGCCGGATCCGGCTTCGGAGGACCCGACCAGGGGCCTGCCCCGGCGGGTCCCGCCTACGACGGGCGGCAGGCGGCGCAGACTCGGCCCATGCCCATCGTGTCCGACGTTCCCGCCGGCGACAACCAGGACGATCACGACCGGGGGGCCGCTCTGCCGAGCGGTCCCCTGTTCCGTGACGAGACGCCGCACGAGCACCCGCCGCACGAGCACCCGCAGGAGCCCATGTCCAGCCCCTCCCAGCCGCCGCCCGCTCCTTCGCCCCGGCAGCAGCCGCGGCAGAAGAAGAGCGCGGGCCGTGACCTGGGTGCGGCGATAGGGGTCGGCGTGGGGCTCGGCGCGGTCATCATCGCGTCGCTGTTCATCTGGAAGCCGGCGTTCGTCGGGGTGATAGCGGTCGCCGTGGTGGTCGGCCTGTGGGAGCTGACCTCGCGTCTCCAGGAGCGCAAGGGCATCAAGGCGCCGCTGGTGCCGCTCGCGGTCGGCGGCGCGGCGATGGTCGTCGCCGGGTACGTGCGGGGCGCGGAGGGCGCGTGGGTGGCGATGGCGCTCACGGCGCTGGCCGTCCTCGTGTGGCGGATGACGGAGCCGCCCGAGGGCTATCTGAAGGACGTCACGGCGGGTGTGTTCGCCGCGTTCTACGTGCCGTTCCTGGCGACGTTCGTGGCGCTGCTGCTGACGGCGGACGACGGTCCGCAGCGGGTGCTGACGTTCCTGCTGCTGACGGTGGTCAGCGACACGGGCGCGTACGCGGTCGGCTGGCGGTTCGGCAAGCACAAGCTGGCGCCGCGGATCAGTCCCGGGAAGACGCGGGAGGGTCTGCTGGGGGCGGTCGCGTTCGCGATGGCGGCGGGCGCGCTGTGCATGCAGTTCATGATCGACGACGGCACGTGGTGGCAGGGTCTGCTGCTCGGTCTCGCGGTCGCGGCGAGTGCGACGCTGGGCGATCTGGGCGAGTCGATGATCAAGCGTGATCTCGGCATCAAGGACATGGGGACGCTGCTGCCGGGGCACGGCGGGATCATGGACCGTCTGGACTCGCTGCTGCCGACGGCGCCGGTGGTGTGGCTGCTGATGGTGGTCTTCGTCGGCAGCGGCTGACCGGCTCGGCCGGGCGGGCCGGTTCCGGCCGGGCAGGCCGGTTCCGGTCCGGTGGGCCGGGTCCGGTTCCGGCCGGGCGGGCCGCGAGGCCGACGGCTCGTGCGGTCGTGCACGTCGTGGAGTTCGTTGACGAAGGGCCCGTCGTCCCCCTGGGGCGGCGGGCCCTTCGGCGTACGCCAGGCGGGGGACGTCGGCGGCGGGGCCGTCGCCCCGGCGGGTCCGTGAGAGCAGGCATCGGACCATGACAGCGAAGGCAGAGCCGGACCCGAAGCCGGCCCGGGCCGGTGGCGTCCTGCTGACCCTGGCGGCCGGGCAGTTCCTGATGGCGCTCGACAGCTCCGTCATGAACGTGTCCATCGCGACGGTCGCCGAGGACGTGGGCACCACGGTCACCGGGATCCAGGGCGCGATCACCGCGTACACGCTGGTGATGGCGATGCTGATGATTCCCGGCGGCACCGTCGGGGCGCTGATCGGCCGCAAGCGCGCCTTCATGACCGGCTGCCTCGTGTACGGCTGCGGATCGCTCACCACGGCCCTCGCGCCGGACCTGACCGTCCTGCTGATCGGCTGGTCGTTCCTGGAGGGTGTCGGCGCGGCGCTCATCATGCCCGCGATCGTGGCCCTGGTGGCCGGGAACTTCGCGACGGAGCGGCGCCCTGCCGCGTACGGCGTGGTGGCGGCCGCCGGAGCCGTCGCCATCGCGCTCGGACCGCTGATCGGCGGTCTCGCCACGACCTACTTCTCCTGGCGGTGGGTCTTCGCCGGCGAGGTGCTGCTCGTCCTCGTCATCCTCGTCTTCGCCCGCCGCATCGCCGACGCGCCGATCACGGAGCCGCCGCGGCTCGACCTGTTCGGGGCGTTCCTGTCCGCCGCCGGTCTGGGGGCCTTCGTCTACGGCGTCCTGCGGGCCGGCGCGTGGGGCTGGGTGCGGCCCAAGCCCGACGCGCCCGCCTGGCTCGGTGTCTCCCCGACGGTGTGGCTGGTGCTCGCGGGTCTGCTGCTGCTCTGGTGCTTCCTGCGCTGGGAGGCCCGGCTCGCCCGCGGCGGCGGGGATCCGCTGGTGGACCCGGCGATGCTGCGGAACCGGCAGCTGACCGGCGGACTGACCATGTTCTTCTTCCAGTACCTGGTGCAGATGGGCGTGTTTTTCCTCGTCCCGCTGTACCTCTCCGTGGCCCTCGGTCTGTCGGCGCTGTCGACGGGCGCCCACATCCTGCCGCTGTCGGTGACGCTGCTCGCGGCCGCGCTGCTGATCCCGCGCTTCTTCCCCGGCGTCTCCCCGCGCCGGGTGGTGCGGCTCGGCGTGTTCGCGCTGCTCGCGGGGGCGGTCGTCCTGATGGCCGCCCTGGACGCGGACGCGGGGGCGGAGGTCGTCACCCTGCCGCTGCTGCTCATCGGGCTCGGCATGGGCGCGCTGGCGTCCCAGCTGGGGGCGGTCACCGTCTCCGCCGTCCCCGACGAGGAGAGCGCCCGGGTCGGCGGTCTGCAGAACTCCGTCACCAACCTCGGGGCCTCCATCGGTACGGCGCTGGCCGGCTCGATCATGATCGCCGTGCTCACCTCGTCGTTCCTGACGAGCGTCGACCAGAACCCGGCGATCCCCGCCGAGGTGAAGAGCCGGGCCTCCGTGGAGCTCCAGAGCGGCATCCCGTTCCTGTCGGACGCCCAGCTCACCGACGCCCTGGACGAGGCGGGCGCCGACCCCGCGGTCGCGGACGCCGCCCTCGACGCGAACGCCGCCGCCCGTCTCGACGGCCTGCGCGCGGCCCTCGCGATCCTCGCCGGCGCCTCCGTCGTGGCGCTCTTCTTCACCTCCCGGATCCCCCGGACCCAGCCCGGCCGGGCCCGGCCGTGACGGCCGGCGCCCTTCGGCTCCGGGACACCGGCCGCGGTCTGCGACACTGGTAGGACCATGCCCAAGCCCGGAGAACTCACTTTCGTCGCCCCGCGCGGAGCCAAGCAGCCCCCGCGGCACCTCGCCGACCTCACGCCCGCAGAGCGCAAGGAGGCGGTCGCCGCGATCGGCGAGAAGCCGTTTCGCGCCAAGCAGCTGTCCACGCACTACTTCGCGCGGTACGCGCACGACCCGGCGGAGTGGACCGACATCCCCGCCGCGGCGCGCGAGAAGCTCGCGGGGGAGCTGCTGCCCGATCTGATGTCGGTGGTGCGGCACGTCTCGTGCGACGACGACACCACCCGTAAGACGCTGTGGCGGCTGCACGACGGCACGCTCGTGGAGTCGGTGCTCATGCGCTACCCGGACCGGGTGACCATGTGCATCTCCTCGCAGGCCGGCTGCGGCATGAACTGCCCGTTCTGTGCGACCGGCCAGGCCGGGCTCGACCGGAACCTGTCGACCGCCGAGATCGTGCACCAGATCGTCGACGGCATGCGCGCGCTGCGCGACGGCGAGGTGCCCGGTGGTCCGGCGCGGCTGAGCAACATCGTCTTCATGGGGATGGGCGAGCCGCTCGCGAACTACAAGCGGGTGGTCGGGGCGATCCGGCGGCTGACCGATCCCGAGCCGGACGGTCTCGGCCTGTCGCAGCGCGGCATCACGGTGTCCACCGTCGGCCTGGTGCCGGCGATGCTGCGGTTCGCGGACGAGGGCTTCAAGTGCCGGCTCGCGGTGTCGCTGCACGCGCCGGACGACGAGCTGCGCGACACCCTCGTGCCCGTGAACACCCGCTGGAAGGTCCGTGAGGTCCTCGACGCGGCCTGGGAGTACGCGGAGAAGTCCGGGCGCCGGATCTCCATCGAGTACGCCCTGATCCGCGACATCAACGACCAGGCCTGGCGCGGCGACCTCCTGGGCCGGCTGCTCAAGGGCAAGCGGGTGCACGTCAACCTGATCCCGCTGAACCCGACGCCCGGCTCCAAGTGGACCGCGTCCCGCCCCGAGGACGAGAAGGCGTTTATCGAGGCCATCGCCGCCCACGGCGTGCCCGTCACCGTCCGTGACACCCGCGGACAGGAGATCGACGGTGCCTGTGGACAGCTGGCCGCCGCCGAACGCTGACCTTGTACTCTGAGCTCGAACACATCTGCATATTCCGACAGGGGAGCGCCACAGCGCTGAGAGTGCGGTGACCTGCCTGGCCAGAGCCAGGCACAGCGACCGCAGACCCTCTGAACCTCGCCCAGGTCATTCTGGGTAGGAAGTTCGGTCGTAACTCGAGCTGTTGCGCCCTGCCCGCGCCCCATTTTTCCCGGCGTGGGCCGGATCGCGTCTCCTTCTTGTCCCACCCCGCAGGAACTTCCCGTGAAAACCCAGAAG
>NZ_JBHXFE010000008.1:0-31440 GCF_042722475.1 Streptomyces sp. NPDC127092 | reverse complement strand
CAAAAGAAAAGTAACCGTGTCCCCCCCGCCTTTTTTTGTGTCGGTTTGGGGGGGTCTTTTGTGGGTGCGTTCGTTTTTCTCCCCTCTCCCCCCCTCCTTTCCCCCCCCCCCCCCCCAGGGCCGCGTCTCCTTCTGGTCACACCCAGGAGGACATTCACGTGAACACCAGGAAGACGGCCGCCGCCGCGCTCGCCGCGGCGCTCGGCATCGGCACCCTCGCCGCCTGCCGCACCGACGACGTCAGGGACGCGGCCGGGAAGACGGACACGCCCGCGCCGAAGACCGTCACCCTCGTCAGCCACGACTCGTTCAACGCCTCCAAGGAGGTGCTCGCCGAGTTCACCAGGCAGACCGGGCTCACGGTCAAGGTGCTCAAGAGCGGCGACGCCGGCGAGGCGGTCAACAAGGAGATCCTGACCAAGGGCTCCCCGCAGGGCGACGTGTTCTTCGGCGTCGACAACACCCTGCTGTCCCGCGCCCTCGACAACGGCATCTTCGTCCCGTACGAGGCGAAGGGCCTGGACCGGGTCCCGGCCGCGCTGCAGCTCGACAAGGAGCAGCACCGGGTCACGCCGATCGACTCCGGCGACATCTGCGTCAACTACGACAAGCAGTACTTCGCCGACAAGAAGCTGGCCCCGCCGCAGACCTTCGACGACCTGGCGAAGCCGGCGTACAAGGACCTCCTCGTGGTCGAGAACCCCGAGCGGTCCTCCCCGGGCCTCGGCTTCCTCCTCGGCACCGCCGCGAAGTACGGCGACACCGGGTGGCAGGACTACTGGAAGAAGCTCAAGGCCAACGGCGTGAAGACCGTCGACAGCTGGGAGCTGGCCTACAACCAGGAGTTCTCCGGCTCCGCCGGCGGCAAGAAGGCCAAGGGCGACCGTCCGCTCGTCGTCTCCTACGCCTCCTCCCCGCCGGTCGAGGTGCTGTACGCCGACCCGCAGCCCACGGTGGCGCCGACCGGCGTGTCCACCGGCACCTGCTTCCGGCAGACCGAGTTCGCGGGCCTGCTGAACGGGGCGAAGAACCCCGAGGGCGGCAAGAAGCTGATCGACTTCCTGATCTCCAAGAAGTTCCAGGACGACATGCCGCTCCAGATGTTCGTCAACCCCGTCACGAACGACGCGACGCTCCCGGAGCTGTTCACCAAGCACGGCGTGGTGATCGAGCAGCCCTACGCGATGGAGCCGAAGAGGATCGCCGACAACCGTGACCAGTGGATCCAGCAGTGGACCTCGCTCGTCCTGAAGTAGTCGTCCCGGACCGGCGGGGAAGCGCGGCGCGGCTGGGCCTGATGGCCCTGCCCGTCGTCTTCTTCGCCGTGTTCTTCGCCTGGCCCGTGGTCTCGATCGTCGAGCGCGGGCTCAGGCCGGACGGCCACTGGGAGCTCGGCCGGTTCGGCGAGACGCTGACCCGGCCGGAGATCCTGGACGTCCTGTGGTTCACGCTGTGGCAGGCGCTCGCCTCCACGGCCCTCACGCTGCTGGTGGCGCTGCCCGGCGCGTACGTCTTCGCCCGCTTCGACTTCCCCGGCAAGCGGATCCTGCGGGCCGTGGTCACCGTGCCGTTCGTGCTGCCCACCGTCATGGTCGGCACCGCGTTCCTCGCGCTCGTCGGCCGCCGGGGCCTCCTCGACGACTGGTGGGGGGTACGGCTCGACACCACCGTGTGGGCGATCCTCCTCGCCCACGTCTTCTTCAACTACGCGGTCGTCGTCCGCACCGTCGGCGGGCTGTGGTCACAGCTCGACCCGCGCCAGGAAGAGGCCGCCCGGGTCCTCGGCGCCTCGCGCCTGCGCGCCTGGCGGACGGTGACGCTGCCCGCGCTCGCCCCCTCGGTCGCCGCCGCCGCGCTCATGGTGTTCCTGTTCACCGCGAGCTCCTTCGGCATCGTGCAGATCCTCGGCGGCCCCGCGTACTCCACCCTGGAGACCGAGATCTACCGGCAGACCGCCGACCGGCTCCAGCTGTCCACGGCGGCCGTCCTCACGATGGTGCAGTTCGTCGCCGTCGCCGTGATCCTCGCCGTGCACGCCCGGACCGTGCGCCGCCGGGAGACCGCCCTGAAGCTGGTCCCCGCCGAGCGCACCGCCCGCCGGCCGCACGGCGCGGGCCAGTGGGCGCTCCTCGGCGGCGTCCTGCTGTCGATCGCGCTGCTGATCCTCGCCCCGCTCGGCGTCCTCGTCGAGCGCTCGTTCGCCACTCCGGCCGGCTACGGCCTCGACTACTACCGGGCGCTGCAGCACGTCGACGACAACGGCACCTTCCTCGTGCCGATGACCGACACCATCGTCAACTCGCTGCAGTACGCGCTGGCCGCGACCGGCATCGCCGTCGTCATCGGCGGCCTCGCCGCGGCGGCCCTGACCCGGCGTGCGGGGCGGCTGGTCCGCGGCTTCGACGCGCTGCTGATGCTGCCGCTCGGGGTGTCCGCCGTCACCGTCGGCTTCGGCTTCCTCATCACCCTCGACGAGCCGCCGCTCGACCTGCGGGCCGCCTGGATCCTCGTCCCGCTCGCCCAGGCCCTGGTCGGCGTGCCGTTCGTGGTGCGCACCATGCTGCCCGTGCTGCGCGCGGTCGACGAACGCCTCCGCGAAGCCGCCGCCGTGCTCGGCGCCTCGCCGTGGCGGGCCTGGCGCGAGGTCGACCTGCCGCTGGTGCGGCGCGCCCTGCTCGTCGCCGCCGGATTCGCCTTCGCCGTCTCCCTCGGCGAGTTCGGGGCGACCGTGTTCATCGCCCGCCCCGACAACCCGACCCTGCCGGTCGCCGTCGCCCGGCTCCTCGGGCGGCCGGGCGAGCTCAACTACGGCCAGGCCATGGCCCTGTCGACGATTCTCATGGTGGTGTGCGCGGTGTCCCTGCTGCTCCTGGAACGGCTCCGCACCGACCGGACCTCGGGAGAGTTCTGATGCTGACGCTGACCGGCGCGACCGTACGCTTCGGGGCCCGCGCCGTCCTCGACGCGGTGGACCTGGAGGTCGCCGACCACGAGATCGTGTGCGTGCTGGGGCCCAGCGGCAGCGGCAAGTCGACACTGCTGCGGGCGGTCGCCGGGCTGCAGGCGCTCGACGGCGGACGGGTGCTGCTCGGCGGCGTCGACCAGAGCGGTGTGCCCGTGCACCGGCGCGGGGTCGGCCTGATGTTCCAGGACCACCAGCTCTTCCCGCAGCGGGACGTCGCCGGGAACGTCGCCTTCGGGCTGCGCATGCACGGCGTGGCCAGGGCCGAACGGGCCGCCCGGGTCGAGGAGCTGCTCGACCTCGTGGGCCTGCCCGGTGCCGGGCGGCGGGCCGTGTCCGCGCTCTCCGGCGGCGAGCAGCAGCGCGTCGCGCTCGCGCGGGCCCTCGCACCCCGCCCCCGCCTCCTCATGCTCGACGAGCCGCTCGGCCAGCTCGACCGCGGTCTGCGGGAACGGCTCGTCGTCGAACTACGGCGGCTGTTCCGGCAGTTGGGCACCACGGTGCTGGCCGTCACGCACGACCAGGGCGAGGCCTTCGCGCTCGCCGACCGGGTCGTCGTCATGAACGACGGGCGGATCGCCCAGTCGGGCACGCCCCTCGACGTGTGGCGGTCCCCGGCCTCCGCGTTCGTCGCCCGGTTCCTCGGCTTCGACAACGTCGTCCCGGCCACCGTCACCGGCACGGCCGCCGACACCGTCTGGGGCAAGATTCCCGTCCCCGACGGCTCCCCGCAGGGCGAACGGCTCCTCCTCGTCCGGCCGGCCGGCGTCCGCCTCACCGCCCCCGGCGACGGCCTCGCCTGCCACGTCGCCTCCCGCACCTTCCGCGGCGACCACGTCGCCGTGACCCTCCGCCCGGCCGAAGGCCCCCCGCTGGAGGCCGAGTTCGCCCTGCGGGACGCACCGGACGCGGGCACGGACGTGGACGTGGAGTTCCGGGCGGAGGACGTCGTCGTCCTGGACAGCCCGTAAGGCCGGCCGGGGACTGCGTCAGCCGCGCAGCGGGACCGCCGCCAGGGCGCCCACCGCCCAGGTGAGCGGGACGAACACGGCGAGCAGGACGCCGGCCCGCAGCAGGGCCGTGGTGCGCAGGACCGTGGGCGGCGCGCCGAGGCGGAGCAGGGCCTCGGTGGTGTGGGTGCGGGCCTGCTTGGACTCCAGGGCCGCCGAGAGCAGGGTCGCGGTGGTGCAGGCGACGACGAGGGTGGTGCCCAGCCAGGTCAGCGGGCCGAGGGAGCCGCCGTTGACCGCGTATCCGGCGACCGCCCCGGAGCCCACGGCGCAGACCACGCCGAGCGGCCGGCCGATGCGGCGGGACTCGTCCATGAGGACGCGGCCGGCGAGGAGCCGGACCGCGCCGGGGCGGACGGTCTGGAGCAGCCGGCCGCACCCGTGGGTGAGGCCGGGGCCCATCATCGCGAGGCCGACGGCGGTGAGGACCCAGCCCGCGAGGACGCCGCCGCCGTCGCCACGGGCCGCGTACGTCTCGACGGCGAGGCCCACGGCGAGCAGGGCCACGCCCCAGGGGAGTCCCGCGGTGGGCGAGGGCTCGGTGGTGGCGGGCTTGCGCGGGCGCAGGGCGAGGCCGGCGGCCGTGGCGGCGGTGACGGGCACGATCGCGAGGAGGGTGAGCGCCGCCGCGAGCGGGACCGGCCGGTCGGCGGCGAGCAGCTCGGCCGCGGCGCCGTCGAACGGCAGGCCGGTGATGTCGCCGCGCAGGTGGAGGTAGACCAGCAGGGCGACGGAGGAGCCGAGGGTGCAGGCGACGGCCGTGGAGGTCGCGGCGATGGCGGTGAGCCGCCCCGGGCCGAGGCCGATCGCGGACAGGCCGGGGCGCGGCCTGGTGCTGGGGTCGGTGCGGGCCACGGCCACCGCGAACTGCACCGTCGCGGCGAGCGGCAGCACGCACCACAGCAGGCGCAGCACGGCGTCCGAGGAGTTGCGCGGGTGGCCGACGGCGTAGCCGAGGGCGCACAGCAGCAGGAAGCCCACCCCGGCGGCGGCCGCGGCGACGAGGAGCCGGCGCAGCTGGACGACGGGGTGGGTGCCGCGGACTAGACGGAGAGCGAGCACGCGGTGACGCCCTCCGCCCCGTCGGCCGGCGTTACGGAGCCGACGCGGCGTCCGTCGAGCAGTGCCACCGTGCGGTCGGCGAGCGCGGCGACCTCGGGGTCGTGGGTCGCGAGCAGCACGGTGATGCGGTGCGAGCGGGCCGCGGCGGTCAGGGTGCGCAGCACCTGCGCGCCGTCGGCGCGGTGCAGCGTCGCGGTCGGCTCGTCGGCGAAGAGCACGGACGGCGTGGTGACGAGGGCGCGGGCGATGGCGATGCGCTGGCGCTGCGGGTGGGTGAGCGCCGCCGGGCGCTTGCGGGCGGCGGCGCCGATGTCGAGGCGTTCCAGCCACTCGGTGGCCGCGGTCCGGGCGGCGCGGTGGGACACCCCGCGCAGCAGCAGCGGCAGGGCGGTGTTCTCCCAGCCGTTGAGTTCGGGGACGAGCCCGGGTTCGGGGTCGATCCAGCCGAAGCGGTCGCGGCGCAGCCGCTCGCGCTGGGCGGTGTTCATGGTGTGCACGGGGGCGCTGTTGAACCAGACCTCGCCCTCCTGGGCGACGGTCTGCCCGGACAGGCAGCGCATCAGGGTGGTCTTGCCGCTGCCGCGGGGGCCGACGAGGGCGAGGATCTCTCCCTCGCGCACGCCGACGGAGACGCCGGTCAGCACGTCCGAGCCGCCGAGGGAGCAGCGCAGGGAACGTGCCCAGAGCACGTCGTTGTCCGGTGGGGCCATCGCGTACACCTCGATGTCGAAGCCAGTCCGTGTGCGTTCCCCCGGACGGGGGAACGAATGGGCGGGCCGGTCGGTCACTGGGGTCTTCCCGGCACCGTAAGGATTTCCATCGGTTTGTACGGACAGCACGCGGCCCGGGCCGCCGCCATCCACTCGGATGGCGGCATGCCCGGGCCGGGGTCACGCCGTGAGGGCGGCGTGAGGTCCTAGGGGGGTGTCTCGCCGATCATGCCGGGCTCGCGACGCCCAGGGATCAGAGCTTCGTCCACGCCTCGGTGAGGGTGGCGCGGAGGATCTGCTCGATCTCGTCGAACGTGGACTGGTCCGAGATCAGCGGCGGAGCCAGCTGGATGACCGGGTCGCCACGGTCGTCGGCGCGGCAGTACAGGCCGTTGTCGAACAGCGCCTTGGACAGGAAGCCGTACAGGACGCGCTCGGTCTCCTCCTCGTTGAAGGACTCCTTGGTGGCCTTGTCCTTGACGAGCTCGATGCCGTAGAAGAAGCCGTTGCCGCGGACGTCGCCGACGATCGGCAGGTCGTGCAGCTTCTGCAGCGTGGAGAGGAAGTTGCCCTCGTTGTCCAGCACGTGCTGGTTGAGCTTCTCCTTCTCGAAGATGTCGAGGTTGGCGAGGCCGACGGCCGCGGAGACCGGGTGGCCGCCGAAGGTGTAGCCGTGCAGGAAGGTGTTGTCGCCCTTGTAGAACGGCTCGGCGATGCGGTCGGAGACGATGCAGGCGCCGATCGGGGAGTAGCCCGAGGTCATGCCCTTCGCGCAGGTGATCATGTCCGGCACGTAGCCGAACTTGTCGCAGGCGAAGGTGGTGCCGAGGCGGCCGAAGGCGCAGATGACCTCGTCGGAGACGAGCAGCACGTCGTACTTGTCGCAGATCTCGCGGACCCGCTGGAAGTAGCCGGGCGGCGGCGGGAAGCAGCCGCCGGCGTTCTGCACCGGCTCCAGGAAGACGGCGGCGACGGTGTCGGGGCCCTCGAAGAGGATCTGCTGCTCGATCTGGTCGGCGGCCCAGCGGCCGAAGGCCTCCGGGTCGTCGCCGAAGATCGGCGCGCGGTAGATGTTGGTGTTCGGCACCTTGTGCGCGCCGGGCACCAGCGGCTCGAAGGGGGCCTTCAGGCCGGGCAGGCCGGTGATGGACAGGGCGCCCTGCGGGGTGCCGTGGTAGGCGACCGCACGCGAGATGACCTTGTACTTGGTGGGCTTGCCGATCAGCTTGAAGTACTGCTTGGCGAGCTTCCACGCGGTCTCGACGGCCTCGCCGCCGCCGGTGGTGAAGAAGACCTTGTTGAGGTCGCCGGGGGCCTCGTTGGCGAGGCGTTCGGCGAGCTCGACGGCCTTGGGGTGGGCGTACGACCACACCGGGAAGAAGGCGAGCTCCTTGGCCTGACGGGCGGCGGTCTCGGCGAGCTCGGTGCGGCCGTGACCGGCCTGCACCACGAAGAGGCCGGCGAGGCCGTCGAGGTACTTCCGTCCCTTGTCGTCCCAGATGTACGTGCCCTCACCGCGGACGATGGTGGGGACGGGGTTGTTCTCGTACGACGACATGCGGGTGAAGTGCATCCACAGGTGGTCGTAGGCGGACTTGGAGAGGTCGCGGGAGTTGCTCACGGCTATCGGGTTCCCCACATATAGGTCTGCTTCTTGAGCTTCAGGTAGACGAAGCTCTCGGTGGAGCGCACCCCGGGGAGGGTGCGGATGCGCTTGTTGATCACATCCAGGAGGTGGTCGTCGTCCTCGCAGACGATCTCCACCATGAGGTCGAAGGAGCCCGCGGTCATCACCACGTACTCGCACTCGGCCATGGCGGTCAGTGCGTCCGCGACCGGATCCAGGTCACCCTCGACGTTGATGCCGACCATCGCCTGGCGCCGGAAGCCCACGGTGAGCGGGTCGGTGACGGCGACGATCTGCATGACGCCCTGGTCGAGGAGCTTCTGGACGCGCTGCCGTACGGCGGCCTCGGAGAGGCCGACGGCCTTGCCGATGGCGGCGTAGGGACGGCGTCCGTCCTGCTGGAGCTGCTCGATGATCGCCAGGGAGACGGCATCGATCGTCGGGGACGAACCGGTTCCGGTCCTTGGATGCGTGCTTTGACTGGCCACGACTTCACTGTGCACCGAACCTCGTCGGTCTGGCAAGCCCGGAGTGATGAAATTCGTTGTTCCCGGCTGTTGATCTCACTGAATCCGAAGTTGCGGGGGGTCGGGCCTGTTGAAAGCGTCGCTCGACCGACTAGGCTGAGGTGTCTCGCCCATCGGGACACCGCACGACGGAGTGCGGAGACAGAACGTGACAGGAGGGGTGGCAAGTGACCACCGAGCTGCGCCGGCTGCGCAACTACATCAACGGGGAGTTCCGGGACGCGGCAGACGGCCGCACGATCGACGTGATCAACCCGGCCACCGGTGAGGTGTACGCCACCTCCCCGCTGTCCGGCCAGGCCGACGTCGACGCCGCCATGGAGGCCGCCGCGGCCGCCTTCCCCGCCTGGCGGGACACCACGCCGTCCGAGCGCCAGAAGGTCCTCCTCAAGATCGCGGACGCCTTCGAGGAGCGCGCCGAGGACCTGATCGCCGCCGAGGTCGAGAACACCGGCAAGCCGGTCGCCCTCACCGCGAGCGAGGAGATCCCGCCGATGGTGGACCAGATCCGCTTCTTCGCGGGTGCCGCCCGGATGCTCGAGGGCAAGTCCGCCGGCGAGTACATGGAGGGCATGACCTCGATCATCCGCCGCGAGCCGGTGGGTGTGTGTGCCCAGGTGGCGCCGTGGAACTACCCGATGATGATGGCCGTGTGGAAGTTCGCCCCGGCCCTCGCCGCGGGCAACACGGTCGTCCTCAAGCCCTCGGACACCACCCCGGCGTCGACCGTCCTGATGGCCGAGATCATCGGCTCCATCGTCCCCAAGGGCGTCTTCAACGTCATCTGCGGCGACCGCGAGACCGGCCGCGCCATGGTCGAGCACTCCACCCCGGCGATGGCCTCCATCACCGGCTCCGTCCGCGCCGGCATGCAGGTCGCCGAGTCCGCGTCCAAGGACGTCAAGCGCGTCCACCTGGAGCTGGGCGGCAAGGCCCCGGTCGTGGTCTTCGAGGACACCGACATCGCCAAGGCCGTGGAGGACATCTCCGTCGCCGGCTTCTTCAACGCCGGCCAGGACTGCACCGCCGCCACCCGCGTGCTCGTGCACGAGTCCATCCACGACGAGTTCGTGGCCGCGCTGGCGAAGGCCGCGTCCGAGACCAAGACCGGTCAGCCGGACGACGAGGACGTGCTCTACGGCCCGCTCAACAACGCCAACCAGCTGAAGCAGGTCAGCGGCTTCATCGACCGCCTCCCGGCGCACGCCAAGGTCGAGGCCGGCGGCCACCGGGTCGGCGACAAGGGCTACTTCTACGCCCCGACCGTCGTCTCCGGCCTCAAGCAGGACGACGAGATCGTCCAGAACGAGGTCTTCGGCCCGGTCATCACCGTCCAGTCCTTCACTGACGAGACCCAGGCCGTCGAGTACGCCAACGGCGTCGAGTACGCCCTGGCCTCCTCCGTCTGGACCAAGGACCACGCCCGCGCCATGCGCATGTCCAAGGCCCTCGACTTCGGCTGTGTGTGGATCAACACCCACATCCCGCTCGTCGCCGAGATGCCGCACGGCGGCTACAAGAAGTCCGGCTACGGCAAGGACCTGTCGGCCTACGGCTTCGAGGACTACACGCGCATCAAGCACGTGATGACCTCCCTCGGCTGATCCCCGGCATCCCGCGACGCGGCCCCGGCACCCCGATCGTCACGATCGGCGGCGCCGGGGCCGCGTGCGTCGGGCCGATTCGTGAAGGGCGGACATCGTGAGCTTCGAGGTCTTCGTGATGCGGTTCCAGCACGGAGCGCCGGCGCCGCTCGACCCGGCCGTCGTGCGGGAGGTGCTCGATCCGTACGTGGTGGCCCGGGACCCCGACGGGCAGGGGTTGTACGTCGAGACCGGCGACGGCGGCACGGCGGACGTCCGGGTCCACGCCGACGGCGTCACGTTCCACCGCTTCGGCGGCGCCGGGGTCATGGACCTGATCGCCGCGCTGATGCGGCGCCTGGCGGCCGTCCTGGTCGTGCCCGGCGGTCCCGTCGTCGTCCACCGGGCCGAGGACGGCGCGCAGATCACGCCGGAACTCAGGGAGAGCAGCGGATGGCCGGTCGTCGTCGCGGCGGACGGCGCGGCGGTCGCACGGGTGATCGAAGCGGCGTGATAGGCCGTCCCCATGACGGATTCCGGGATCAACTCGCTTGTCACGTACGGTCTGTTCGCCGCCTGGGCGCTGCACGACGCCGAGGAGGTGGTGTACGGGCCGCGCTGGATACGGGAGAACCTGCCGGAGCCCCGGGAACGCTTCCCGGGCGCGCCGGAGGCGGTGTGGCGGGCGCTGGGCTCCGTCGACGAGCGCGAGTTCCGCGCCGCCGTGGGCGTGATGGCGGCGATCGTCGCGTCGGCCGCCGTCGCCGGACGGCGCTCGGGCGGCCGGTCCGCCTTCTACCAGGGCGCGTTGAACGGCTTCGGGCTGCACGGGCTCGTGCATCTCGCGCAGGCCGCCGCCGTACGGGGCGTGACGCCCGGCTCGGTCACCTCGCCGCTGGTGGTCGTCCCCTTCACCCTCTGGGCGCGCGGCCGGCTGCGCCGGGCCGGCGTGCTGCGGCCCACCCGCGGGCGGAACGTGGTGACCGGTCTGGCGCTCGCGGGCGGGGCCACGGCCCTCGCGCACACCGTGGCGCGCCGCCTCCTCCGCTGAGTCCCGAGCCCCCACCGACCCTAGTTTTGAACGTGTTCATGAAGGGCGTACGCTGCCCCCATGAGCGACACGAACGGGCCGATGGCCCTCCTCAAGCGCATCCGCGTCTGGCTGGTCGTCTTCATCGTCTGTCTGGTGCTCAGCGGGGCCACCGCGTTCCCGCTGGTCACCGAACTCCGTCTGCTCGACTCCGCGCTGGACACCTGGGCGGCCCCGGTGGCGGAGCTCCTCCCCGGCCTCGCCGAGTGGATCGACCGGGTCCGTACCGGCCTCGAGGGCGCCGACGCCGACGCCCCCTACCTCCTCTACGGCACCGACTGGCTGGCCTTCGCCCACCTCGTCATCGCCGTCGCCTTCTACGGGCCCTACCGCGACCCGGTCCGCAACATCTGGGTGATCGAGTTCGGCATGATCGCCTGCGTCGGGATCATCCCCCTCGCCCTGATCTGCGGACCGATCCGCGGCATCCCCTTCTGGTGGTCGGTGATCGACATGTCCTTCGGGGTCTTCGGGATCCTGCCGCTGCTCGTCGTACGACGGCTGATCAAGCGGCTGGAGGCGCTGGAGGCGCCGGAGGCCGCGCCGGCGCTCACCGCGACGGCAGGCCGTACGTCGCCAGCATGAGGTCCGTCGCCACCTTGTTCATGTCCTTCCCCTTGGCGTCGGTGGAGTTGACGCCGTACACGAGGGTCCGCTCGCCACGGCGGGTCGAGGCGATCGCGGCGTTGTAACCCCAGCGGCCGCCCGTCTTGCCCCACACCTCGCGCCCGCCCAGCTTCTTCATGGACAGGCCCACGGAGTACGCGGCCGGGGCGCCCGTCGTGAAGTCCTGGACCTTCGGCAGCGTGAACATCTCCTCCAGGAGCGGTCCGCGCACCACCTCGCCCGCGAACAGGGCGCGGGTGAAGCGCTCCAGGTCGGCGGTGGTCGAGATCAGGTCGCCCGCCGCCCAGCCGTCCGTCACGCCCCAGACGGTGACGTCCCGCAGGCCCGTCGTGCCGTCGTCGAGCCGCATCCACTGGTAGCCGTGGTTGTGGCGGCCCTGGATCCGGGGGCTCGTGCCGGGGAGGTAGGTGTCGCGCAGTCCGAGCGGGCGCAGGACCCGGGCGGTCACCTGGTGCTCGTACGAGTCGCCCGTCACCCGCTCGACGATCAGTCCGGCGATCGTGTAGCCGATGTTCAGATAGTGCTGCTTCTCGCCGGGCGCGAACTCGCGCGGCCGCGCCGTCGCCGAGCGGACCAGCTCGCGCGGGTCGTGCACCTCGAAGCGGCGCGCGTACCAGTCCTCGACCGTCTCGCCCGGCAGGCCCGCGGCCGGGATGCCGTGCGTGTGGTCGAGCAGCTGCCGGACGGTGACCCCGCCGTACGCGGCCGGGATCAGCTCCGGCAGATACGCGCGGGCCGGGCGGTCCAGGCCGACGCGGCCCTCGCTCGCCAGCTGGAGCACGACCGCCGCCGTGAACACCTTGGTCACCGAACCCGCCCGGAACCTGGCGCCCGGATCGGCCGGCCGGCCGCTCCTCAGGTCGTGCACGCCGGAGCTGCCCTGCCAGGAGCCCTCGGTGCCGCCGACCCGTACCAGCGCCGCCGTCGCGTCCTTCGACGGAAGTCCCGCGATCGCCTTCTCCAGGGCCGCGTTCCCCGCCTCGGCCGTCGCGGCGGCCGGGTGCGGCGCCGGCCCGTGCGGCGCGCCGGCGGCGGTCGCCGGGAGGGCCGCCGGACCCGCCACGCCCAGGACCAGGGCGGCGGCGAGCAGCGTGCGCGTGGTGTTCCTCATCGTTCGTCTCCATGGGTGCGAGCCGTCGTTCTCGATGACTCACATCCTGCTGACCTGCGAGGATCCGCGGATCACCCGCGACGGCGGTCTTCGCCCGACGCGTGACTCGCCCGCACGGGGGAGGAGCCCCGCCGGAGCCTCACCCGGCCGGGGGAGGAGCGGCGGGGAAGGAACCGGCCGAGGAAGCGCCCGCCGTCACCAGGCCCGTCTCGTACGCGCAGATCACCGCCTGGATCCGGTCGCGCAGGCCGAGCTTGGCGAGCACGTTCCCCACGTGCGTCTTCACCGTGTGGTCGCTCACCACCAGCTCCGCGGCGATCTCCGCGTTCGACAGGCCCCGCGCGAGCAGCAGCAGCGTCTCCCGCTCGCGGGCGGTCAGCACCCCGAGGCGCGGATCGGTCCGGCGCGGACCGCCGGAGGTGTACTGCTCCACGAGCCGCCGGGCCACGGACGGCGCGAGCAGCGCCTCGCCCGCCGCGACCACCCGCACCGCGTGCACCAGGTCGTCCCGGCGCACGTCCTTCAGGAGGAAGCCGCTGGCGCCCGCGTGCAGCGCCTCGTACACGTACTCGTCCGCGTCGAAGGTCGTCAGCATCACCGTCCGGCAGGCCGACGCGGCGCTGATCGCCCGGCAGGCCTCGATGCCGTCCATCCGCGGCATCCGGATGTCGAGCAGCGCCACGTCCGGCGCGTGCCGGCGCACCGCCTCCACCGCCGCGGCGCCGTCGCCCGCCTCCGCGACCACCTCGATGTCGTCCTGGACGTCCAGGATCAGCGCGAAACCGCTGCGCACCAGCTCCTGGTCGTCCGCGACCACCACCCGGATCGTCATCCCGCCTCCACTGGGAGCACCGCCCGCACCTCGAATCCCCGGCCGTCCGGGCCCGGACCGGCCGACGCCGTGCCGCCGTGGGCCGCCACCCGCTCGCGCACCCCGGCCAGACCGTGGCCGCCGGAGCCGCCGGGCCGCGGCCCGCGTCCGTCGTCCGTCACCCGGACCTCCAGCGCGTCCTGCCCGTACCCGAGGCGCACCCACACCGCGCGGGCCCCGGCGTGCCGGACCACGTTCGTCAGCGCCTCCTGCACGATCCGGAACACGGTCGCGGCCGTCGCCTCCGGCAGCGGGCGCTCGGCGCCGTCCGTCGCGTACCGCACGTCGAGGCCGCCGCCCCGCACCCGCGCGAGCAGCTCCGGCAGCTCGCCGAGCCCGGGCTGCGGGGCGCGCGGCGCGGCGGACGGCTCGCCGTCCCGCAACACGCCCAGCATCCGCCGCAGCTGGACCATCGCGTCGCGACCCGTCGCGGAGATCGCCTCGAACGCGGCCTCCGCCCGCTCGGGCGCCGCCCGCACCGCCAGCGGACCCGCCTCCGCCTGGACCACCATGAGGCTCACCGCGTGCGACAGGATGTCGTGCATCTCGCGGGCGATCCGGGCCCGTTCGCGGGCCGCCGCCCGCTCCGCCTCCACCCGGTGCGCCTGCTGCCGGGCGTCGGTCAGCCGTCCGAAGGCGTAGGCGGCGCCGAACACGAAGAGCGAGAAGGTCAGTTCCCGCGCCGACCGGGTGTTGAGCCACACCGACACCGGCACGGCGACCAGCAGCAGCGCCCCCGCGACCAGCCGCTTCCACGGCGGCGAGAGCACCGCGATCGTGTACACGCTCACCAGGCCCGTGTAGGGCAGCGGCTGGCCCGGACCCTCCAGCGCGAACCGGTACAGCGCACTCGCCGCCAGGACCGCGAGCAGCACCGCCATCGGCGCCCGCCGCCGCCACACCAGCGGGACCACGGTCAGTGTCGTCAGGCCGTACGCCGGCCAGGTCGCCGGCTCCAGTTCGGGCCCGCGCGGCACCACGAACGGCATGGTCATCGCCGCCTGGACGAGCAGCGCGAGGCCGATGTCCACCGCCCACGGATTGGCCGCGCCCCATTCGCGCAGCCGCTGTATCCCCCCTCCGCGCATTACGGCTTGCGGCCCAGCGCGCCGAACTGCGCGACCTCGGCCGCCTCCGGCGCCCGCCAGCGCGCGCACGACACGATGCCCGGCTCCAGCAGGTCGAGCCCGTCGAGGAAGGAGGCGAACTCCTCGCGGCCGCGCGCCGTGATCGGCGGAGTGGCGTTGGCGTTCCAGAACTCCATCGCGGCCACGTTCGCCTCCCCGCCGAGGTCGGCGTCGTAGGTCGGGTGGGTCAGGGCCAGATACGAGCCGGAGGGCACGGCGTCCATGACGGTGCGGACGATCGAGCGGGCCTCGTCGCCGTCGATGACGAAGTTGAGGATGCCCAGCATCAGCACGGCGACCGGCCGGCCGAAGTCCAGCGTTCCCGCCGCCGCCCGCAGGATCCGCTCCGGGTCGTGCGCGTCCGCGTCCACGTACTCCGTGACGCCTTCGGGCGAGCTGGTGAGCAGCGCGCGGGCGTGCGTCAGGACGATCGGGTCGTTGTCGACGTAGACGATCCGGGACTCCGGGGCGACCCGCTGGGCCACCTCGTGGGTGTTGTCGGCCGTCGGCAGACCCGTACCGATGTCGAGGAACTGGCGCACCCCGCCCTCCGCGGCCAGGTACGTCACCGCCCGCCCCAGGAACGCGCGGTCGGCACGCGCCACTTCGCCGATGCTCGGGTGGAAGGAGGTCACCTGGTCGCCGACGGCCCGGTCCACCGGGTAGTTGTCCTTGCCGCCCAGCCAGTAGTTCCACACACGGGCGTTGTGCGCGATGTCGGTGCGGATCCTGTCGTTCATGCGCGGCCCTTTCGCAGCACGCCGGCCAGTGTGTCGATCCGATTGGTCGTGATCGAGTCGACGCCGTTCCTGATCAGCTTACGCATGGCCCACGCCGTGTCCGGCGTCCACACCGACACCAGCAGGCCCGACCGGTGCACCCGCTCCACCAGCTCCCGACTCGCAAGGCCGAAGCGGTAGTTGAGCCACTTCGGGCGTACGGCGTCGAGCAGCACGCGGCGCGGCGGCGCCAGCGTGTTCCAGGTCAGCGCGATCTCCGCGCCCGGGTCGGCGGCCCGCACGTGCAGCATCGCCGTGGCGCCCGCGCAGTAGAAGACCCGCTCGCCCGCCCCGCACTCGCGCACCGTGCCCACGATCGTGCGCACGGAACTCTCGTCGCCGCCCGGCAGATCCAGCATCAGACGGTGCGGACCGGCGGCGATCAGGGCCTCCCGGAGGGTGGGCACGCCGTCCTCCGTGACCTCGCGCAGCTCCTCCAGCGTCATCGTGCCGAGCGGCCGGTCGAAGCCCCACAGGCGCTTCAGGGAGTCGTCGTGCAGCAGGACAGGCACGCCGTCCTCGGTCAGGCGCACGTCGACCTCCACCGCGTCCGCGCCCCGTTCCAATGCCGAGACGATCGAAGGGACGGTGTTCTCGCGGACGCGATAGGGGTCGCCGCGGTGGCCTACGACAGTGACGGGGTCCATGACCCCATTCTCCCGACGGTCACGCCGACAGCCACTGCTCCGTGTACGTGTCGATCTCCTCGACCAGGCGCGCCTTGCCCTCCTCGTCCAGGAACGAGGCCTCCACCGCGTTCTTCGCGAGCGCCGCCAGACCGCGCTCGTCCAGGCCGAGGAGACGGGCGGCCACCGCGTACTCGTTGTTCAGGTCCGTGCCGAACATCGGCGGGTCGTCGCTGTTGATGGTCACCAGCACCCCCGCGTCCACCATCCGCCGGATCGGGTGGTCCTCCAGGCGCTCCACCGCGCGCGTCGCGATGTTCGAGGTCGGGCACACCTCCAGCGCGATCCGGTGCTCCGCGAGGTGCTCCAGCAGCGCCGGGTCCTGCACCGAGCTGGTGCCGTGGCCGATGCGCTCGGCGCCCAGCTCGTTCAGGGCGTCCCAGACCGTCCCGGGGCCGGTCGTCTCGCCGGCGTGCGGGACGCTGTGCAGGCCCGCCGCGCGGGCGCGGTCGAAGTACGGCTTGAACTGCGGGCGCGGCACCCCGATCTCCGGGCCGCCGAGACCGAACGAGACCAGACCCTCCGGGCGCAGCTCGACCGCGAGGCGCGCGGTCTCCTCCGCCGCCTCCAGGCCCGCCTCGCCCGGGATGTCGAAGCACCAGCGCAGGATCACGCCGAGCTCGGCCTCCGCCGCCTTGCGGGCGTCCTCGATCGCCGCCATGAACGCGTGCTCGTCGATGCCGCGGCGCGTCGAGCTGTACGGGGTGATGGTCAGCTCCGCGTAGCGGATGTTCTGCCGGGCCATGTCCCGGGCGACCTCGTACGTGAGGAGCCGCACGTCCTCCGGGGTGCGGACCAGGTCCACGACGGACAGGTAGACCTCGATGAAGTGGGCGAAGTCCGTGAACGTGAAGTAGTCGGCGAGCGCGTCCGGGTCCGTCGGCACCTTGGAGTCCGGGTGCCGGGCGGCCAGCTCGGCGACGATGCGGGGCGAGGCGGAGCCGACGTGGTGGACGTGCAGCTCGGCCTTCGGCAGCCCCGCGATGAAGGAGTGAAGGTCGGTCATCGGGTCATCGTAGGCCGGAGACATCCCCCTGATGGCGTAGGTCGTAGCATGGCGTGACCACGATGGGGGAGGCCTATGTCCGACAACAACGACCAGCCCGCGGACCCGTGGGCTCCGCCGAACCAGGACGGCGTCTCGCTGGGCAAGGGGGCGGGCGGCGCCACCGGCGCGCCCGGTGCGGCGGGCCCGGCCACGCCGCCGGTGCACGACCAGCCGACGATGGCGTCCATGCCGGGCGCCGAGCTTCCGCCGCCGCCGGCGGCGCCGGGGTCGTCCGGCGGGACCTTCGGCTACCCGACCGCGCCTCCCGTGTCGGCGAGCCCGACGCCCGGGTACGGCTACCCGGCGGCGCCGCCGGCCCCGTACCCCACCTACGGCGCGGGATACCCGCAGCCGGGATGGGGACCGCAGCCGTCGAACGGCCTGGGCATCGCCGCGATGGTGCTGGGCATCATCTCGGTCGCCGGCTTCTGCTTCTACGGGCTCGGCGTGATCCCGGGCATCCTGGCGCTGATCTTCGGCATCATCGGCCTCAAGAAGGCCAACCGCGGTGAGGCGAACAACCGGGGCATGGCGATCGCGGGCATCGTGCTCGGCTCGGTCGGCATCCTGGTGGGCGCGGCCTTCCTGAGCCTCATGATCTGGGCCATCGCCACGGACCAGGAGGGCCTGGACGACGGTGACGACCCCTGGGAGACCAGCCTGGTCGTCGACGCGCGCCGCTAGGTCGCACGGGGACGGGTGCGTGGGGGCCGCTTCTGTGCGGCCCCCGCCCCCGTTCGTCCGGTGCTCACCGGGACAACCGCTCCCGCGCCTCCATGAGCGCGAAACCCAGCAGGTTCAGGCCCCGCCAGCGGTCGGGGTCACAGGCCCGCGGGTCGTCCGCCGCCAGGCCGATGCCCCAGACCCGGTCCAACGGGCTGGCCTCCACCAGGACGCGGCCGCCCGTGCCGAGGAGAAAGCCCCGCAGGGCGTCGTCGGACCCGAACTTGTGCACGCTGCCGGCCACGACGATCTCGAACCGCTTCCGCTGCCACGTCGGCTCGTCGAAGCCGCGGACCAGGCGGCCCGCCGTCTTCGCCGCCCCCGGGGACTTCGCCGTCAGGGCCGCCCGCTCGGCCTCCGCGTCGCCGAAGAGCCGCGCCTTCTCCGCCATCATCCAGTGCTCGGCCGTCGCGTAGCGTACGCCCTCCACCTCGAAGGGTGACGGCCACCACTGGCTCAGACAGCTCGCCGAGAGCCGGCCGTCCGGGTGCGGGCGATGGCCCCAGAAGTGCAGCCATTTCACCCGATCGCCTCGTCTGACCTGCTGTTTCAACCGCTCGAGATCGCTCATGCATGCCACTGTTTCAGTTGCCACGGACAGTCCGTACGGCAATTTCCGGCCGTGCTCGACACTTGGTCGACCGATTCCGTCGCGTAACCAAAAGGCAACAACGGAATCACTTGTTGGACCTGTTTCCCTCTGTCAGGATCGGCACTCAACTCGAGCTGGAACAACGGAGAGCGTCATGGGCAACCGCTTCCAGGTGTCGGATCGCTTCGCGGACGGCGCGCAGTACATCGGGGGGCGGCTCCGCCCCGGAACCTCACAGGACGAGCACAGCGTCATCGATCCCGCGACCGGGAAGAGCATCCACACCTACCGGCTCGCGTCCACCGCCGACGTGGACGAGGCCGTCGCCGCCGCCCGTGAGGCGTTCCCCGGCTGGTCGGGCGCCACGCCCGGCGAGCGCTCGGACGCCCTGCACCGGCTCGCCGGCGTGCTGGCCGAGCGCGCCGAGGAGTTCGCCCAGGCCGAGTCGCTGCAGTGCGGCAAGCCGATCAAGCTCACCCGTGAGTTCGACGTGCCGGGGACCGTGGACAACACGGCCTTCTTCGCCGGGGCCGCCCGTCACCTCCAGGGCCAGTCCGCGGGCGAGTACTCCGGTGACCACACCTCCTACGTACGGCGTGAGGCCGTGGGCGTCGTCGGATCGATCGCGCCCTGGAACTATCCGCTGCAGATGGCCGCGTGGAAGATCCTTCCGGCCGTGGCGGCGGGCAACACGATCGTCCTGAAGCCGGCCGAGCTGACGCCGCTGACCTCCCTCATGTTCGCGCAGGCGGCGACCGAGGCCGGCATCCCGGACGGCGTCGTCAACATCGTGACCGGCGCCGGACGGGTCGCGGGCGAACACCTGGTCGGACACCCCGACGTGGCCATGACCTCCTTCACCGGATCCACCGGTGTCGGCAAGCGGGTCGCCGAGATCGCCACGGCCACCGTCAAGCGGCTCCACCTGGAGCTGGGCGGCAAGGCCCCCTTCGTCGTCTTCGACGACGCGGACCTGGAGGCCGCCGCCCAGGGCGCCGTCGCCGCCTCGCTCATCAACAGCGGGCAGGACTGCACCGCGGCCACCCGGGCCTACGTCCAGCGCCCGCTGTTCGACGCCTTCGTCGCCCGGGTCGCCGAACTCATGGAGACGGTACGGCTCGGGGACCCGTTCGACCCCTCGACCGACCTCGGGCCGCTCGTCAGCCACGCCCAGCGGGACCGGGTCGCCGGGTTCGTCGAGCGGGCCCGCGGCTACGCGACCGTCGTCACCGGAGGCGAAGCCCCTGGTGGCGAGCTGAAGGACGGCGCATACTACCGTCCCACCCTGATCACCGGAGCCGCGCAGGACAGCGAGGTCGTGCAGTCGGAGATCTTCGGCCCGGTCCTCGTGGCCCTGCCCTTCGACGGCGACGACGAGGGCATCCGGCTGGCCAACGACACCCCGTACGGGCTCGCCGCCTCCGCCTGGAGCCGTGACGTCTACCGGGCGAACCGGGCCACGCGGGAGATCAAGGCGGGATGCGTGTGGGTCAACGACCACATCCCGATCATCAGCGAGATGCCGCACGGAGGCTACAAGGCCTCGGGCTTCGGAAAGGACATGTCCGCGTACTCCTTCGAGGAGTACACGCAGGTGAAGCACGTGATGTACGACAACACGGCGGTGCCGGCCAAGGACTGGCACCGCACGATCTTCGGGGACCGATAGCAGACCAGCCGTCCGACCAGCGGCGAACCCATCCCGAAAGGGCACAGCGCATGGAGCAGTACCAGCCGGACAGCCTGTCCGCCGCTCAGATAGCGGCGATGCGGCGCAGCATGACGAGCGGCCGGGGCGCCCTCACCCGCCGTTCGGTGCTGCGCGCCGGAGGCGTCGGCGCGCTCACCGTCGGCGGCCTCGCGGGGCTGAGCGCCTGCGGCATCCCGCCGGCCAAGCGGGAGGGCCAGGGCCCGGCGTCCACGGACTTCTCGGCCAAGGAGAAGGTGCTCAGCTTCTCCAACTGGACCGAATACATGGACGTCAGCGAGGACGAGAAGTCCCGCCCGACGCTGGAGGCGTTCACCAAACGGACCGGCATCAAGGTCAAGTACACCGAGGACATCAACGACAACGTCGAGTTCTTCGGCAAGATCAAGCCGCAGCTCGCGGCCGGCCAGGACACCGGCCGTGACCTGATCTGCGTGACCGACTGGCTCGCCGCCCGCATCATCCGGCTGGGCTGGGCGCAGAAGCTGGACCCGTCGCACCTGCCGAACGCGTACGCCAACCTGTCCCCGCAGTTCCGCCGGCCCGACTGGGACCCGGGCCGGGCCTACTCGTACCCGTGGACCGGCATCTCCACGGTCATCGCCTACAACTCCAAGGCGACCGGCGGCAAGAAGGTCGACTCCGTCACGCAGCTGCTCGACGACCCCGCGCTCAAGGGCCGGGTCGGCTTCCTGACGGAGATGCGGGACTCGGTCGGCATGACGCTCATCGACATGGGCAAGGACCCCGGGAAGTTCACCGACGCCGACTTCGACGCCGCCATCGGGCGGCTGCAGAAGGGCGTCGACAAGAAGCAGATCCGCCGCTTCACCGGCAACGACTACACGTCCGACCTGGACAAGGGCGACCTGGCGGCCTGTCTGGCCTGGGCCGGCGACGTCATCCAGCTCCAGGCCGACAACCCGGACATCAAGTTCGCCATCCCGTCCGCCGGCTACATCACGTCCAGCGACAACCTGCTCGTCCCGGCGAACTCCCGGCACAAGACCAACGCCGAGAAGCTCATCGACTACTACTACGAGCTCCCGGTCGCCGCGCAGCTCGCGGCGTACATCAACTACGTGTGCCCGGTCGACGGGGTGAAGGACGAGCTCGCCAAGATCGATCCCGAGCTCGCGAACAACACACTGATCCTCCCGGACAAGGCGATGGCCGCGAAGTCGCGCGCCTTCCGCTCGCTCAGCAGCGCGGAGGAGACGGCGTACGAGGAGAAGTTCGCCAAGCTCATCGGTGCCTGAGGCCGTCGTCCGTTCCTTCACGAATACCGGGATCCCCTCCATGACTGACAAGACTGCTCACACTGGCAACAACACGGGCGGCGGCGACGTCCGTCTCTCCGGCATCAGCAAGACCTACGGCTCCTTCACCGCCGTGCACCCGCTCGACCTGACGATCCCGCAGGGCTCGTTCTTCGCCCTGCTCGGCGCCTCCGGCTGCGGCAAGACGACCACGCTGCGGATGATCGCCGGCCTGGAGGACCCGACGACGGGCACCGTCTTCCTCGGCGACCGCGACGTCACCGACCTGCCGCCGTACAAGCGGCCGGTGAACACCGTCTTCCAGTCCTACGCGCTCTTCCCGCACATGGACATCTTCGAGAACATCGCCTTCGGTCTGCGCCGGCGCGGCGTCAAGTCGGTGAAGTCGCAGGTCGACGAGATGATCGAGCTCGTGCAGCTCGGCGAGCACGCCCACAAGAAGCCGCACCAGCTCTCCGGCGGCCAGCAGCAGCGCGTCGCCGTGGCCCGCGCGCTCATCAACCACCCGCAGGTGCTGCTGCTCGACGAGCCGCTCGGTGCCCTCGACCTCAAGCTGCGGCGCCAGATGCAGCTGGAGCTCAAGCGCATCCAGACCGAGGTGGGCATCACCTTCGTGCACGTCACCCACGACCAGGAGGAGGCCATGACCATGGCCGACCAGGTCGCGGTGATGAACGGCGGCCGGGTCGAGCAGCTGGGCGCGCCCGCCGACCTGTACGAGAACCCGCAGACCACCTTCGTCGCGAACTTCCTCGGCACCTCGAACCTGATCGAGGCCGAGGTCGTCGAGACCGGCGGCGACGTCCTCGTCACCGCCGGCGGCAGCAAGCTCCGCGTGCCCGGCGAGCGCTGTACCTCCGCCGTGCGCACGGGCGGCAAGGTGCTGGTCGGCGTGCGGCCCGAGAAGATCTCGCTGACGCACGCCGACGACGCCGGCGAGATCGCGGACGGCCGCAACCGGGTGACCGGGCGGATCGCCGACTCCTCGTTCATCGGCGTCTCCACCCAGTACGTGGTGAACTCCCCGGCCGGAGCCGAGCTCCAGGTGTACGAGCAGAACGTCGAGAGGCGTGCGGGACTCCTCCCCGGTACAGAGGTCGTCCTGCACTGGAACCCCGCCCACACCTTCGGTCTGGACGCCGCCCAGGACATCGACGCCGGCGTGGAGACGGTGGAGGACGCCGCATGAGCACCACCCTCGTCAAGGAGACCCCGCCCATAGAGGAGCCGGTCCTCCGCAAGCCCTCGACCCGCCGGCGGCTCGTGCCGTACTGGCTGCTGCTGCCCGGCATCGTGTGGCTGCTGGTGTTCTTCGCGCTGCCGATGGTCTACCAGGCCTCCACCTCGGTGCAGACCGGCTCCCTGGAGAAGGGCTTCGAGGTCACCTGGCACTTCCAGACCTACTGGGAGGCCTTCCAGGAGTACTGGCCGCAGTTCGTCCGCTCGCTGCTCTACGCGGGCACCGCGACGCTGCTGTGCCTGCTGCTCGGCTACCCGCTGGCCTACCTCATCGCCTTCAAGGCCGGGCGCTGGCGCAACCTGCTCCTGGTCCTCGTCATCGCGCCGTTCTTCACCAGCTTCCTCATCCGGACGCTGGCGTGGAAGACGATCCTCGCGGACGACAGCCTGGTGGTCGACGCGCTGAACACGCTGCACGTCCTCGACGTGACCAGCTGGCTCGGCTGGACCGAGGGCGAGCGGGTGCTCGCCACCCCGATGGCTGTCGTCGCCGGTCTCACGTACAACTTCCTGCCGTTCATGATCCTGCCGCTCTACACCTCCCTGGAGCGGATCGACGGCCGGCTGCACGAGGCCGCGCAGGACCTCTACGCCTCCCCGGCCACCACCTTCCGCAAGGTGACGTTCCCGCTGTCCATGCCGGGCGTCGTCTCCGGCACGCTGCTCACCTTCATCCCGGCGAGCGGCGACTACGTCAACGCCGAACTGCTCGGCTCCACCGACACCAAGATGGTCGGCAACGTCATCCAGTCGCAGTTCCTGCGGGTCCTGGACTACCCGACGGCCGCCGCCCTGTCGTTCATCCTCATGGCGGTCGTGCTGCTCATGGTCACCGTCTACATCCGCCGGGCGGGAACGGAGGACCTGGTCTGATGCAGTGGCTGCGGAAGAATCTCGTCGTCATCGCGGGTCTGCTCACGCTCGCGTACCTGATCCTGCCGAACGTCGTCGTCATGGCGTTCTCGTTCAACAAGCCGAACGGGCGCTTCAACTACGCGTGGCAGCAGTTCTCGCTCGACGCCTGGAAGGACCCCTGCGGCGTCGCCGACCTGTGCCAGTCGCTCACGCTCTCGCTCCAGCTCGCCGCGTGGGCCACCGTCGGCGCGGTCGTCCTCGGCACGATGATCGCCTTCGCGCTGGTCCGCTACCGCTTCCGGGCGCGCGGCGCGATCAACTCGCTGATCTTCCTGCCGATGGCGATGCCCGAGGTCGTCATGGCCGCCTCGCTGCTCACCCTGTTCCTCAACATGGGTGCGGAGCTGGGCTTCTGGACGGTCCTCATCGCCCACATCATGTTCTGTCTGTCGTTCGTCGTGACGGCGGTGAAGGCGCGCGTGATGTCCATGGACCCGCGCCTGGAGGAAGCGGCACGCGACCTGTACGCGGGTCCCGTGCAGACCTTCCTGCGGGTGACGCTGCCGATCGCCGCCCCCGGCATCGCGGCCGGCGCGCTGCTCGCCTTCGCGCTCTCGTTCGACGATTTCATCATCACCAACTTCAACGCGGGCTCCACCGTGACCTTCCCCATGTTCGTCTGGGGCTCGGCGCAGCGCGGAACCCCCGTCCAGATCAACGTCATCGGCACGGCGATGTTCGTCATCGCGGTACTGGTGGTCGTGGCCGGGCAGATCATCACGAACCGGCGCAAGAAAACAGCAACAGCCTGACATCAGCGCCTGACCGGCGGCCGAGCCGGTCAGGCACCGAAGGAGTTGGAAACCATGGCCCCAGTCGCCATGCGTCTCGCTGCACAATCTCTCTCCGACGCCCAGCCCGTCCCCTTCTGGCTGGAAGACCCCGGCAAGCCCGGAGCCCTGCCCGCCCTCGCCGGCCCCGAGCGGTGCGACCTGCTCGTGGTGGGCGGCGGCTACAGCGGACTGTGGACCGCGCTCCTCGCCAAGGAGCGCGACCCCTCCCGGGATGTCGTACTGATCGAAGGCCGCGAGGTGGGCTGGGCCGCCTCGGGCCGCAACGGCGGCTTCTGCGCCGCCTCCCTCACCCACGGCTTCGGCAACGGCCTCGCCCGCTGGCCGGGCGAGCTGCCGAAGCTGGAGCGGATGGGCGAGCGGAACCTCGACGCCATCGAGGAGGCCGTCGCCCGCTACTCCCTCGACTGCGACTTCGAGCGCACCGGCGAGATCGACGTGGCCACCGAGCCCTACCAGGTCGACGAGCTGCACGAGTGGTACCAGGAGGCCGAGCGGCTCGGCCTGGCCGAGGGCCTCGAACTCCTGGACCGCGACGCGGTGCGCGCCGAGGTCGACTCGCCGACCTTCCTGGGCGGCCTGTGGGACCGCCGCGGGGTCGCCATGCTGCACCCGGCGAAGCTGGCCTGGGGCCTCAAGCGGGCCTGTCTCGACCTGGGCGTGCGGATCTTCGAGAACACCCCGGCGCTCGACCTGGTGTCGGCGGGCGCCGGCATGGCCGTGCGCACCCCGTACGGCCGGGTCGCGGCCCGCCGGGTGGCGCTGGGCACCAACGTCTTCCCGTCGCTGGTCAAGCGGCTGCGGCACTACACCGTCCCGGTGTACGACTACGCGCTGATGACCGAGCCGCTGAGCGCCGAGCAGCTGGCGTCGGTGGGCTGGAAGAACCGTCAGGGTCTCGGCGACTCCGCCAACCAGTTCCACTACTTCCGGATCACCGCGGACCACCGCATTCTCTGGGGCGGTTACGACGCGGTCTACCGTTTCGGCGGCAAGGTGGCCGCCGAGATGGACCACCGCCCGGAGACGTACCTGAAGCTGGCCCAGCACTTCTTCACCTGCTTCCCGCAGCTGGAGGGCCTGCGCTTCAGCCACGCCTGGGGCGGGGCGATCGACACCTGCTCGCGCTTCTCGGCCTTCTTCGGCACGGCACACCAGGGCAAGGTGGCGTACGCGCAGGGCTACACGGGTCTCGGCGTGGGCGCGACCCGGTTCGGCGCCGACGTGATGCTGGACCTGCTGGCGGGGGAGCGGACCGAGCGGACGGAGCTGCGGATGGTGCGCTCCAAGCCGCTGCCGTTCCCGCCGGAGCCGATCGCGTGGGCGGGCATCGGGATCACCAAGTGGTCGCTGGCCCGCGCGGACGAGAACGGCGGCCGGCGGAACCTCTGGCTGAAGACGATGGACCGGCTGGGTCTCGGCTTCGACAGCTGAGCACGACCGGGTCGATGTGACCCAGATCACCATCGACGGATGGGGAACCCGCGTCATAGTCGCGGGGCGGCCCTCTCTCTCCCTGTGGATCCCGCGACCGGCGGGTCCGCGAGGAGAGAGAGGGCTTCGTCATGACGGGAACGGGGACGGGTGCGGGCGCCGCGGAGGCCAGGGCGGTGGTGGAGTGGCTGGCCTCGGTCGCGCCGGATCCCGACGCCTGCCGCTGGGAGTGGGAGCGCAGCCCGCACGGGGTCGTGCTGCTGCCCGCCGGCCGGCGCTGGGACGTGCTGATCCTGCCGGCCGAGCTCGGGTATCCGACGCTCGACGTGCTGACGCGGCTGGTGGACCGGCCGGGACCGGTCCTCGCCGACTTCGGCGACGCCCGGATGGGCTTCTTCGTGCCACCGGGCACCGCCGCCCGCTGGCTGGGCACCGGGGTGCGCAGTGCGGGCGCCGGGACGTGGATCGTGGTGCCGTATCCGGGGCGGGCGACCGGCGGCACGCGCTGGCTGGTCGCGCCGGACGCGACCGGCACGCTCACGGACGCCTCGCTGCTCGAACTCGCGATGCACGAGGCGGCGGGACAACTCGCCCGAGGTGAAGGGGGGTTGGGGGGACGCTGAGGCGTGCGGCTCCCGTACAGAGGTCTTGACCACTTGATTGGTCTGGACCATGCTGTGGCGCGCTCCACCTCGATTCCCCCACCCCCGGAGGCAGTTGTGGACCGCACCAGACCCCTGAACCTCCTGCTGGCCGGCGTGCTCGCCGCCGGCGGCACCGTGGCGCTCGCTCCCGTGGTCCAGGCCGCCGACACCGAACTCGCCCGCAACGGCGGCTTCGAGTCCGGCCTCGACGGCTGGAGCTGCACGGCCGGCAGCGGGGCCGTCGTCACCTCACCCGTCCACAGCGGGACGAAGGCCCTGCGGGCGACGCCGGCCGGCAGCGACAACGCCAGGTGCTCGCAGACCGTCACCGTCAGGCCCAACTCCACCTACACGCTGAGCGGCTGGGTGCGCGGCTCCTACGTCTACCTCGGCGCCTCCGGCACCGGCACCGGCGACGTCTCCACCTGGACCCAGTCGGCCCCCGACTGGCAGAAGCTCGCCACCACCTTCACCACCGGCGCCTCCACCACCTCGGTCACCCTCTACACCCACGGCTGGTACGGCACCGGCGCGTACCACGCCGACGACCTGTCCCTGCTCGGCCCCGGCGGCGACCCCGTCCAGCCGCCCGGGACACCCACCGGACTCGCGGCCGGCTCCCCGACCGCCACCGCCGTGACGCTCACCTGGCCCCCGGTCCCCGGCGCCACCTCGTACAAGGTCTACCGGGACGGCGTCCTCGTCGCCACCGTCACCGGCACGTCCTACACCGCCGCCGGCCTCGCGCCCGCCACCTCGTACGGCTTCCAGGTCTCCGCCGCCAACAGCGCGGGCGAGTCCGCGAAGTCCGCCACCGTGTCCGTCACCACCACCTCGGGAGGCGGCACCCCCGGCGGCGACCTGCCCGCCCATGCCCTCGTCGGCTACCTCCACACCAGCTTCGCCAACGGCTCCGGCTACACCCGCATGGCCGACGTCCCCGACTCCTGGGACGTCATCAACCTCGCCTTCGGCGAGCCGACCTCGGTCACCTCCGGCGACATCCGCTTCAGCCTCTGCCCGGTCACCGAATGCCCGAACGTCGAGTCCCCCGCCGACTTCAAGGCCGCCGTCAAGGCCAAGCAGGCCGCCGGCAAGAAGGTCCTCATCTCCATCGGCGGCCAGAACGGCCAGGTCCAGCTCTCCACCACGGCCGCCCGCGACACCTTCGTCACGTCCGTCTCGAAGATCATCGACGAGTACGGCCTCGACGGCCTCGACATCGACTTCGAGGGCCACTCGCTCTCGCTGCAGACCGGCGACACCGACTTCCGCAACCCGACCAGCCCCGTCATCGTCAACCTGATCCAGGCGGTCAGGACCCTCAAGGCGAAGTACGGCGCGAAGTTCGTCCTCACCATGGCCCCGGAGACCTTCTTCGTCCAGCTCGGGTACCAGTACTACGGCTCCGGGCCCTGGGGCGGCCAGGACCCGCGCGCCGGCGCCTACCTCCCCGTCATCCACGCCCTGCGCGACGACCTCACCCTGCTGCACGTCCAGGACTACAACTCGGGCTCCGTCATGGGCCTGGACAACCAGTACCACTCCATGGGCGGCGCGGACTTCCACATCGCCATGACCGACATGCTGCTCACCGGCTTCCCGGTCGCGGGCAACACCGACCGCGTCTTCCCGGCCCTCCGCCCCGACCAGGTCGCCATCGGCCTCCCCGCCTCCACCCAGGCCGGCAACGGCCACACCACCCCGGCCGAGGTGAACAAGGCCCTGAACTGCCTGACGAGGAAGACCGACTGCGGCAGCTACCAGACCCACGGCACCTGGCCCGGTCTGCGCGGCCTGATGACCTGGTCGGTCAACTGGGACCGCTACAACGGCTGGGAGTTCAGCCGGAACTTCGACGCCTACCGCTGGAGCTGACCCGCCCCGGGCCCCCGCTCCAGCGCCGTCCGCCGCAGCGCCCGGACCATCGCCGGAAGGTCCGGGTCGCCGCGGTCCTCCGCGACGACGTGCGCCGCCAGCAGTTCCGGCGTCAGCCGCCGCTCCTCGGCGGCCGCCATCAGGATCTCCGCCGCGGGCCGGTCGTACGCCACCAGGTCCGCCAGCAGGCCCAGCGCCTCGCCCCGGTCCACGAAGCGGCTCATCCCGCAGTCGAGACCGTCGTCGTCCAGGTCCCCGGGGTACGGGGCCCGGCCCCAGGCGCCGTTCTCGTACCAGTAGACACAGCCCAGTTCGTTGCCCGAGAGCCGGTCGCGCAGCTCCTCGTACGGCAGCCAGCCGGGTCCGCCCGCCAGCATGTCGACCGGCGGCTCGTACCACTTGCAGCCGCTCGACTCGTCCTCGCCGTACAGCACGTAACGGCCCTCGCCCATCGGGGAGAACGTCCACCAGGTGCAGCCGCAGTCGTCGAGGTGCAGTCCCTCGTCGTCGATCCAGACGCCGGTCCGGTGGACCCCGTCCCCCTCCTTCGCGGTGGTCGCCCGGACCACCGCGTTCAGGGCCCAGCGCGCCCACAGGAGTTCCGGGTCGGGCAGGTCGGCCGGCAGTCCGGGCCGGTGGATCGTCATGGGTGCTCCGGTTCGTCCGTTCGGGTGCGGGCGGCGCGACCGTACCGCGCCGCGCACACCGGCCAGCGCAGCAGGGGCAGGCAGAGCGCGACGGACGCCAGCACGTCCAGCGGCCAGTGGAAGCCGCGCAGCACGAGACCGGCGGCGGTGACGGCGGTCAGCAGGACGGCCACGGGCAGCAGGCGTCGCGACACCAGGAAGGCCGCGCCGCAGTACGCCACCATCGCCGTCGCCGTGTGGCCGGAGGGGAAGTAGCCGGCGGCCCAGGGCTCCAGCGGGCCGGGACGGGCCGTCCAGATCTTGAGCGGGACGACCAGGAGCGGCACCAGGGCCATCGCCAGGCCCGCGCACAGCGCCGCGGCGCGCCGGCCGCGCCAGGTGGTGTACGCCATGGCGCAGCCGAGGACCGGGAGGGCGACGGTCATGTTGCCGAGGTCCGAGGCGGCTTCGCTCAGCCCGCGCGGGACGGTGTCCACCAGGGCGCGGGAGAGGCGTTCGTCGAGTGCGGCCAGCGGGCCGTGGACGAGGACCTGCCAGGTGATGACGGAGAAGGCGACGATCGCCCAGAAGACAGCCGGCCGCCCCGGAACAGGGGGGGTGGTTCCGGGGCGGTCGCCTGGACCGGGCTGCCGCGCGCCCCGGGGGGTGTGGGGCGGGCGGCCATCCGATCGGTGAGGAGTTCCGGAGCCCAGGGCTCCAGTGGTGTGCGCGAAGGCACGGTGCGGGCGGGGCTGGGGAGGCTCCGCCCTGGGTGTTTCTCTCATCTGCAGAAACCGTACGGCACGAAAGGGGGGACCGACAGCCGGATCTCCATCCCGCCATCGGCCCCCCACAGCTTCTTCACACAGGGTGTCAGAAGTCGCCTTCCGGCCGTCAGATCTGGGCGAGCGCCGCCTCGATGACGTCCAGGCCCTCGTTCAGCAGGTCCTCGCCGATGACCAGCGGCGGCAGGAAGCGCAGCACGTTGCCGTAGGTGCCACAGGTGAGGACCAGGACGCCCTCGTTGTGGCAGTACTTGGCGAGCGCGGCGGCCGCCTCGGCGAACGGCTCCTTGGTCGCCGGGTCCTTGACCAGCTCGATCGCGATCATGGCGCCGCGGCCGCGGATGTCACCGATGACCGGGAACTTCTCCTGCATCGCGGTGAGGCGGCCCTTCATGACCTCCTCGATGCGCTTGGCCTTGCCGTTGAGGTCGAGCTCCTTCATGGTCTCGATGGCGCCCAGCGCACCGGCGCACGCGACCGGGTTGCCGCCGTAGGTGCCGCCGAGGCCGCCACCGTGCACGGAGTCCATGATCTCGGCGCGGCCGGTCACGGCGGCGAGCGGCAGACCGCCCGCGATGCCCTTGGCGGTGGTGATGAGGTCCGGGACGATGCCCTCGTCCTCGCAGGCGAACCACTGGCCGGTACGGCAGAAGCCGGCCTGGATCTCGTCCGCGACGAAGACGATGCCGTTGTCGTTGGCGAACTTCACGATCGCCGGCAGGAAGCCCTTGGCCGGCTCGATGAAGCCGCCCTCGCCGAGCACCGGCTCGATGACGATCGCGGCGACGTTCTCGGCGCCGATCTGCTTGGTGATGTTGTCGATCGCCTGGGCGGCGGCCTCGGGGCCGCAGTTCTCCGGGCCGGTGGGCCAGCGGTAGCCGTAGGCGACCGGCACGCGGTAGACCTCGGGCGCGAACGGGCCGAAGCCCTGCTTGTACGGCATGTTCTTCGCCGTCATGCCCATGGTGAGGTTGGTACGGCCGTGGTAGCCGTGGTCGAAGACGACGACGGCCTGGCGCTTGGTGTACGAACGGGCGATCTTGACCGCGTTCTCGACCGCCTCGGCGCCCGAGTTGAACAGCGCGGACTTCTTGGCGTGGTCGCCCGGGGTCAGCTCGGCCAGCGCCTCGCAGACCTCCACGTAACCCTCGTACGGCGTCACCATGAAACAGGTGTGGGTGAAGTCCTGGAGCTGCGCGGAGGCGCGGCGCACCACGGCCTCGGCGGAGGCGCCCACGGAGGTCACGGCGATGCCGGAACCGAAGTCGATCAGCAGGTTGCCGTCGACGTCCTCGATGATGCCGCCGCCGGCCCGCTTGGTGAACACCGGCAGCGTGGAGCCCACGCCACCGGCGACCGCGTCGAGACGGCGGGCCTGAAGCTCCTGCGACTTCGGGCCGGGGATGGCGGTGACGACGCGCCGCTCCTGCGGGACAGCGTTCATGCGGGGCTCCTGGGGGTGTTCTGGACGCACTTGCGGGTTTCCTCCGCAGGCTAGGCGCGGGGGAGGGGGTCGGGCATGCGCCGATCGGGAGTGTTGGGGGCGTGTCGTTGTCCGCGATGGACATGGCGAGGGTGGTGGGGCGGACCCGCGCGGCCGACGGGCGGTGCGGCGGGCTTCTCGGTGGTCCTGGGCCGTACGGGTGGGCGAATCCCCGCCGGGGAGGCCCCGGGCCACTAGATTGACGGTGGCACAGTTCGGCGACCTGGCTGGTCAGGGGGCAGGGGTTCATGGAGACCGACGGTACGTACGAGTCGAGCGACACCCGGGGAGCCGAGGTGCCCCGACCGGCGACACCGCCGGGCGAAGCCCCGGCCGCGCCGCCTGCCCCGGCCGCGCCGCCTGCCTCTGCCGAGGCTCCCGCGGGCCCGCCTGCTTCGGCCGCGCATCGCGCCCCGGCCGCGCCGCCCGCCGCCGACCCGTCTGCCTCGGTGGGCCCGCCTGCTCCGGCCGCGCCGCCCGCCCCTGCCGCCCCTGCCGCGCCTCCCGCGGGCCCGCCTGCCC
>NZ_JBHXFE010000007.1:88918-207470 GCF_042722475.1 Streptomyces sp. NPDC127092 | reverse complement strand
GCCGTCACCCCTTCGGGAGTGACGGCCCTTCGTCGTGGTGCGGTGGCGGATCCGGGGATCAGCCGATGGCCAGCTTGTTCTTCCAGCCGACGCCGCCGTCGGTCTCCGAGACGACCTCGACCGGCGCGCCGTGGGACTGGGCGCCGCCCGGGTAGAAGCGGGCCGAGTTGTCGCCCATCACGGCCCACATGTCCGGGATGCCGTCGCCGTTGGCGTCCGGGGTGCCCGTGAGCAGCCGCACGTTGGTGGCGTCCCAGCCGCCGGTGCCGTACACGCCGTCCTCGCCGTTGAGCGAGTCCGCGGCGGCGGCGAGCGACGTGAGGCTCGTGCCGGTGCCGTCGCCGTCCTTCTTGCCGTAGCGGATGAGGAGACGGTTGGAGGCGTAGGTGCGGTAGACGAGGTCGACCGCGCCGTCCTTGTTGTGGTCGCCGACGGAGACGATGTCGCGCTCCGCCCACGGGCTGCTGGACAGGCGGACCGACTTGGAGACGCTGCCGCCGGTGTAGCCGAGGAGTGCCCAGAAGGCGTCGCCCTCGGTGGCGAGCATGTCCGGCTTGCGGTCGCCGTCGATGTCGCCGACGGACACGAGCTGGCTGAGGGCGGCCGGGTTCGGGGAACCGGGCGGCAGCAGCAGCTCGGTGCGGCGGCCGACGTCGACGCCGCCGAGGCCGTTGCCGGGGTAGATCCACAGCTTGCCGTCGGGCATGCGGGCGACGAGGTCCTGGAAGCCGTCGGCGCCCCAGTAGTCGCCGTTGTGGGTGATCAGTGCGCCCTTCCAGTAGCCGCGGGCGACCTTGCCGTCGGCCTGGCCGGCCGCGTCGAGGGAGTAGTTGACGTCGCCCTTGGACAGGTTGGGGTAGAGCCGCAGGTCGCCGTAGCCGTCGACGACGAACAGGTCGGCCAGCCGGTCGCCGGTGGTGTCGCCGGGGCCGTCGGTGCCGGCGGGCGGCGTGGCGTAGGTGAGGTAGTCGGCGCGGTCGGACCAGTTGCCCGCCTTGTCCTTGGTCTTCACGTAGAGGACGTTCGGACCGGCGTGCACCGGCTTGAAGTCGATGTACCAGACGCCGTTGGCGTAGGTCGCCGGCTTGTCGTACGAGGTGGTGTCGACGCTGTACCAGTAGCCGGCGACGTCGTTGCCGCCGCCGGTGATGGTCACCCTGCCGGTGGTGCCGAGGGCCGGGCCCCACTTCTCCGTCTCGTCCCAGTCGGGCCAGACGGCGGAGGCGAGGACGGGCGGGCCGGGCTTGCTGGTGTCGACCGTGAAGTAGCAGGTGTCGGAGTACGCGGAGTGGGCGTCCTGGGTGTCCCAGGCCTGCGCGCGGTAGGCGTAGGTGCGGACGCTGTTCGCGGGGAAGGTCGCGGAGGTGATCCGCTTGCTGACCGCGCCGGTGCTGCTGAGGGTGGGCTTGCCGTCGTAGAGGACGGGGCCACCGGCCGGGCTGGTCTGCCAGATCTTCAGGTGGACGGCTTCCAGGTTGTCGTCGGGGTCGGACGACTTGGCGGAGACGGTGACGTCACCGATGCCGAGGCGCGGGCCCGGGGAGCTGGTGGCGCACTTGCCGCCGGGGCTGGTGGCCAGGGAGCTCGGGGTGCGGGGCGGCCGGTTGTAGACGGTCGTCATGACCGGGTTGTCGCGGAACTTCTTCCACGAGTAGACGCTGGTCTCGCTGGTGGCCTTGACGCCCAGGGTGATGTTGGGCCAGCCGGCCGCGTTCGCCTTGACCGCGGCGGCCTTCGCGTCGAAGCCGATGTAGTCGTCCGGGCAGCTGGAGCTGTAGCCGTGCGAGGCGGAGACCTTGTCCAGCTGGTCGGCCCAGTCCGGCTGGTTGTCCCAGCTGGTGGAGGAGGAGATGGAGCCGGTCAGCCACAGTTCGACGTCGCGCTTGGAGCAGGACCACGAGTGGGTCTCGTACAGCCGGAACGTGGAGGACTTGATGATGGCGTCCTCGAGGTCCCAGTCGACCCGGAAGAAGGACCGGCCGGTGCCGTTGGTCTGGTTCTCGTAGCCGGCGCGGGCCTCGTCGGTGCCGCCGTTGAAGCCGGCGCCGTTCCAGAAGTTGGACTTCGGGTAGCGCTTGTAGGCGAGGGTCCAGGCCTGGGTGTGGCCGTTGAACGACGGGTCGATGAAGACCGGGTAGGTGGTCTTCGGGTCGTCCAGGAGCCGGGTGTCGGGCTTCAGCGTGAGCGTGCCGCCCTTGAGCTCCGAGCCGACGAGCGCGCTGTGCGTGCCGGGTTCGGGGCCTTCGAGGGCGTGCAGGCCGGCGAGGGCGGCGGGGAGGTTGGCGCGGTCAGGGGCGGCGCCGGTGTCGCTCGCGGTGTCCTTGCGGCCGGAGGAGTCCCACATCACGGGGGTGGGCGCGGTGACGAGCTCCTTGCCGGAGGCGTCGGTTCCGGACAGGCCCCCGGCGGCGTTCCGCTTCAGCGTGAGCGTGGGGGAGGACAGGGACAGCGTGAGCGAGCGCACGGCCGGACTGGCCGCGGCCTCACGGGTCCTGACGATCCACGACTGTGCGAAGCCGTCGTTCTTCGCCGTCAGGAGCAGGTCGACGCCCGGCAGGACCTCCGGGTAGAGCGCCCGGGTGCCGGCGACCTGAGGGGCGGGCAGGGCGGAGGGCCAGCCGACGTCCACCGTGTGGCCGCCGGTGGCGAAGCGGACGAGGGTGTTCCCGGCGGGGGCCGCGGGCTCCTGCGGGGGACGGGCGGCGGGACCGGAGGCCGGTCCCGCCGCGGGGCGTGCGGCGGCACGGGCGGCGCGCTCGGTTCCCCCGGCGCTCGCGCGGCCGGTGCCGCCGGAGAAGGTCAGTGCTCCGGTCGTCGCCCTGGTGCGGAAGCCGCCCGCGCCGTCGGACCGGAGCGAGGTGTCGATCGCGGTCCAGGAGCCGTCCGGGGCCTTCAGCCGGACCGGCGCGGTGGCCTGGTCCCGGGTGAACGTTCCGTCAGGGTTGGCGTACGTGGTGGCGTGGGTGGTGCGGAGTCCGGTCGCCTCGACGCGCTTGCCCGTCCGGCGGGCCTCCCGCATCGCGCCGTCCTCGTCGTACGGCCCCCTGGGCGCCGCAGCGGGCTTCGCGGACCGGTCTTCCTCGCCGTCGAGCTGCGGCAGCACGACGAGGCCCGTCGCGGTGACGGCGGCCGTCAACGACGCCGCCACCCATAGGCGTATGCGTCGTCGAGGCCATGTGGGCCGTGTGGTCGTCACGGCGCTCCCCCAATTCCTCTTCTGTTTTCCGGAACGGGCCTCTCACGGCGCCCCCCGGCATAGCGGCCGAATCTTTGCACGACCGCACGGGAAGCTCCGAATCGCCGTTCATCAGCAGCTTCCTGACCTGGCGTCGATGTCCGATTAATGATCATCAGGGATATTTATCCCCGCTTTATGTGGGTGATTTCCCTGCGCCTCGCCATTCCGGTCATACTGCGGCGACTTTCTTTGTTCGACACTTTGGGGGAATCAACGTGTCTGTGTTCCGGTCCGGACCGCCGAGGGGAGGTGGCGGGAGACCACGCGGAGCGGTGGGGGCCGTCCTGGCGCTCGCGATATCCGCCACGCTCCTGCCCATCGAGGCGTGGGCCGACAGCCCGGTACGCGGTGGCGTCACTCTGCCCGACCTGCAGAGCACCAAGCCCGTACCCGGCGCCAACAGCGAGGCGGAGTTCAAGCTCCCGCCCGCACCCGACACCCAGGGGGAATACGCGGTCGAGCGCACGGCCGCACCGGAGAGCGGTACCGGCACCGTCGTCATCAACGGCGGCGCGGCGACGGCCAGTCAGTCGTCGCAGGTCCAGCCGTCCTCCGTCCGGCACGCGGTCTGGACCGGTCCGCGCACCGCCCCGCCGCCCGTCACCGGCAAGCCCGGCGAGATGGTCCGCGTCGGCAGACTGCCGGTCATGCTCGGCGCCGCGCCCGGCACCTTCGACAAGGACGCCACGACCAAGGCGCCCGCCAAGGGCGCCGGAACGTCCGCCAAGAACGCCTCCCTCGCCACCCCGGCCGAGGATCCGGCGCCCACCGGCACCTGGCAGGTCACCGTCGCCTCGCGCGAGACGACCGAGGCCGCCGGCATCGACGGCGTCCTGATGAAGCTGGAGCCCGAGGCCGGCACGACCGGCCCCGTCAAGGTCGGCGTCAACTACAAGGCGTTCGAGCAGCTCTATGGCGCCGACTGGGGCTCCCGGCTCCAGCTGATCCGACTGCCCGAGTGCTTCCTGACCACCCCTGACGCCGAGGGCTGCTCCGACCCGATCGAGACCGGATCGGTCAACGACGCCGCCACCGACGTCGTCTCCACCACCGTGGACCCCGCGGCGACCGCGCCCGAGCCCGAGGTGACCCCCTCCGGCTTCACCCGGGTCTCCCACAGCGCCGTCCAGACCGCGGCCGGCGGCGGCTTCGTGCTCGCCGCGACCGGCGGCGGCGCGGGCTCCTCCGGCGACTACGCGGCCACCTCCCTCCAGCCCTCGGGCAAGTGGAGCCACGGCGGCGGGTCCGGCGGCTTCAACTGGAGCTACCCGGTCCAGGTGCCGCCGGTGATCGCCGGGCCCAAGCCCGACATCGCCCTGTCGTACTCGTCGCAGATGGTCGACGGCCGCACCTCCACCACGAACAACCAGGCCTCATGGATCGGTGACGGCTGGGAGTACCACCCGGGCTTCATCGAGCGGCAGTTCCGCACCTGCACCGACGACCGCGGCAAGGACGCGCAGGACCGCGCGCCCAACAACGCGAAGAAGAAGACCGGCGACCTGTGCTGGTGGGGCAGGACCGAGAACGCGGTCCTCAGCCTCAACGGCTCCACCGCCCCCCTCGTCAAGGACGACAAGTCCGGCAAGTGGAAGCTCGCCAACGACGACGGCACCCGCGTCGAGTTCAAGACCGGCGCCGAGAACGGTGACAAGAGCGACCCCGACGGCAAGGACGAGGGCGAGCACTGGATCATCACCACGCCCGACGGCGTCCGCTACCACTTCGGCCTCAACAGGCTGCCCGGCTGGACCGACGGCAAGCCGACCACCGACTCCGTCTTCACCGCCCCGGTCTTCGGCAACCACCCCGACGAGCCCTGCTACAAGTCGGGTGACTTCGCCGGCTCCTCCTGCACCCAGGCCTACCGCTGGAACCTCGACTACGTCGAGGACACCGCGCACAACGCCATGGCGATCTACCACAAGAAGGAGATCAACCACTACGCGCGCAACGGGAAGGTCAAGACGCCCGTCGAGTACGTGCGCGGCGGACACCCGGTCCGCATCGAGTACGGGCTGAGCAACCACACCGGCAACGTCTACGCCGCTCCGGCGCCGGCGCGGGTGGTCTTCACCACGCCCGAGCGCTGCATGGAGACCGAGACCTTCGACTGCGCTCCGGAGAAGTTCACCAAGAAGGGCCAGGACGCCCAGCGCTGGCCGGACACCCCGTCCGACACGTACTGCGCCGAGAAGAAGAAGTGCTACGTCTCCTCGCCGACCTTCTGGACCCGGATCCGGCTGAGCGAGATCACCACCGAGGTCGCCACGGCCCCGGGCAGCACGGACTACCGCAAGGTGGACCGCTGGGAGCTGAAGCAGAACTTCCTGCACACCCGGTACGACACCAACCCGCCGCTCTGGCTGGACCGCATCGTCCGCACCGGCTACAGCGCCGGCGGCCAGGGCAAGTCCCTGCCGCCCGTGGTCTTCCACGCCAACGGCGACCCCATGCCCAACCGGGTCTCCAAGCCGACCGACGACCGCCCGCCGTTCGAGCGGCTGCGCATCGCCTCCGTCTACACCGAGACCGGCGGCGGCGTGAAGGTCACCTACTCCAAGCCGTGCGACCCGGACGCCCCGAAGCCCAAGCCCGAGGCGAACGGCACCCGCTGCTACCCGGTCAACTGGACCCCGTCGGGTGAGGACACCACCAAGCCCGAGTGGTTCAACAAGTACGTCGTCACCAGCATCCAGGAGGAGGACCACGTCGGCGGCGCGCCGCCGCAGGTGACCACCTACGAGTACGTCGGCGACGCCGGCTGGGCCAAGGACGACAGCGAGTTCACCAAGGCCAAGCAGCGCACCTGGAACGAGTGGCGCGGCTACGAGGCCGTACGTGTCCGTACCGGCGAGACCAGCACCGCCGAGGGCACCACCCGCACGCTGGTCGAGAACCGCTACTACCGCGGTCTGCACGGCGACCCGCTGCCCGGCGGCGAGACCCGCAAGCAGCTCGTCCTCGACCACGAGGGCGAGAAGATCGACGAGGACCTGCCCGCCTTCCAGGGGCAGGTGGCGGAGACCGTCACCTACCGGGGCGACACGACGCCCGCCGTCATCGACGGCACGGTGATCACCCGTCTGTGGACCCGCGAGACGGGCCGCCACGCCCGCACCTCCGCGAGCCCGCTGATCGCCCGGCAGACCGCGCAGCTGTCGACCACCACCACCGCGCACGTCAGCGGCGGGAAGACCCGTACGACGACCAACTCGACCCTCGAGTTCGACCCCGCGTACCCGCTGCCGGTCAGGACCCAGACCACCGGTGACAGCGGAGCGCCCGGCGACGAGACCTGCTCGGAGATCACCTACCGGCACAACACGTCCGTCGGCCTGCTGGGCTATCCGGTGCAGGTCCGCACCACCGCCGGTTCCTGCGCCACGGCCGCGACGGCCGGGCCGGACCGTCTGATGGACGACACCCGCACCTTCTACGACGACCTCGCCTTCGGCGCCGCGCCCACCAAGGGCCTGGTGACCCGCACCGAGGACGTCCAGGCGGACGGTTCGGGCTACGCGCTGACCTCGGCCACGGCGTACGACAAGTACGGCCGCGCCACGGCGACCACCGACTCCGACGGCAAGGTCACCAGAACCGCGTACACGCCCGACGACACGGTGCCGACCCGCACGGTCGTCACCAACCCCAAGGGCCACGAGGTCACCACCGACTTCGAGACGGGCCGCGGACTCGCCCTGACGAAGACGGACGCCAACAAGCGCGTGACCCGCCTCGAGCACGACCCGCTCGGCCGTCTCGTCAAGGTCTGGATGCCCGGACGGTCCGGCGCCGGAGAGCCGGCGGGCCTGGAGTACACGTACCGGATCGACGGCCTCAAGCCGACGGTCGTGACCTCCCGCGCCCTGCGCGACAACGGCACCTACGCGACCAGCAAGACCCTCTACGATGGCATGCTGCGCGAGCGGCAGAGCCAGACCGAGGCCATCGGCGGCGGTCGCGTCATCACGGACTCGCTGTACAACTCCAACGGCGGCGTCCGGCGCGTCAACGCCAAGTACCTCGCCGTCGGCAAGCTCTCCGACACGCCGTACATCCCGAAGAGCGACACCGAGATCCCGTCCTGGACCAGCTCGGTCTACGACGGCATGAACCGCTCGGTGAAGCAGGTCACCTGGCACGGTGACGCCAAGGCCTTCGAGGCCGGGACCGAGTTCGGCGGCGACTACACGACGACCCTTCCCCCGCCGGGCGGCACTCCCACCCGTACGTGGAAGGACGCGCTCGGCCGGGTCGTCAAGGTCGACCGCTTCAGCGACGCCGCCCGCACCAAGTTCACCAGCACCCGTTACGAGTACGACGTCCGCGGCCAGCGCGTCAGGACGACGGACGCGGAGGGCAACGAGTGGACGTCCACCTATGACGTCCGCGGCCGGGAACTCACGGCCACCGACCCCGACCGGGGCACCTCCTCGTTCACGTACGACAACTCGGGCCGCCAGCGCACCGTCAAGGACTCCCGGGGCGTCGTCCTGGAGACCGAGTACGACGAGCTCGGCCGCAAGACCGCCCAGTACCAGGTGGAGGGCGAGACCCGCACCAAGCGCGCGTCCTGGCTCTACGACACCGTCGCCCTGGGCCTGCTCACCTCGTCCACCCGGTACGAGGGCACGGCGCAGTACGTCAACGAGGTCACCGGCTACAACGCCGAGTACCAGCCCACCGGCCGCAAGGTCGTCATCCCGGAGGCCGCCGGCGCCCTGAAGGGCGAGTACACCTACCGCTACACCTACACCCCGACCGGCAAGCCGGCCACCACCACCCTCCCGGCGGGCGGCGGCCTGACCGCCGAGCAGGTGGTCAACCGCTACACCCCCGAGGGCCTCGCCCTCACCACCTCGGGCATCGACTGGTACGTCAACGACACCAAGTACGACCCGCAGGGACGCGTCCTGCAGACGACCGCGGGCAACGCCCCGTACCGGATGTGGACGACCAACTTCTACGACCCGCACACCGGCAGGCTCACGCAGCAGGTCAACGACCGCGAGGTCGCCGACACCCGCGTGAACGACATCCGGTACACGTACGACACGATCGGCAACGTCAAGAAGGCGACCGAGTACACGGGCAGCGGGACCAACAAGGTCGCCGACACCCAGTGCTACGTCTACGACACCCTGCGCCAGCTCACCGAGGCGTGGACGTCGAAGACGCCGGACGCCTGCGCGTCCTCGCCGTCGGCGGACGCGGTGGGCGGGCCGCAGCCGTACTGGCACTCGTACACCTTCGGCCCGACCGGCAGCCGTCTCACCGAGACCCGCCACGACCCCTCCGGTGACACCACCAAGGACGTCAAGCGCGGCTACGCCTACCCCGACCCGAAGGCCGCCCGGCCGCACACCCTCACCTCCGTCACCACCCAGGTCGGAACCGGCGCACCCACCACGACCGACTTCGCCTACACGGCGGCCGGCGACACGGAGGAGCGCACCGAGGGATCGGTCCGCCAGAAGCTCGACTGGGACGCCGAAGGCCACCTCCAGCGGGTCAAGAACAAGGACACCGGCGGCGAGCTCGCCTCCTACGTCTACGACGCCGACGGCAACCGCCTGATCGGCAGGACGCCCACCGGCAGCACGCTGTACCTCGGCGAGACCGAGGTCACCGCCCTGCCGAACGGCACGCTCACCGGTACGCGGTACTACACCCACACCGGGGCGCCGACCTTCGTCCGCGTCGCGAGCACGGCCCCCGGCAGCACGGACAAGCTGTCCGCGCTGATCACCGACTACCACAACACCGCGGCCTTCGCGGTGGCCCTGGCCCCGGGCATGACCGTCACGCCGCGCAAGCTCACGGCGTACGGCCAGCCGCGCGGCAGCGCACCGGCCGCCTGGCCGGGCAAGCGCGGATTCGTCGGCGGCACGCTCGACGACACCGGACTGACCCACCTCGGCGCACGCGAGTACGACCCGGCCCTGGGCCGGTTCCTGAGCGTCGACCCGGTCATCGACATGCTCGACCCCCTGCAGATGCAGGGCTACAACTACGGGTACAACAACCCGCTCGTCTTCACGGACCCCGACGGTCTGTGGGGCTGGTCGGACGTCACCCACGCCACCCTCGACGTCGTCGGCATGGTGCCGGTCGTCGGCGAGGGAGCGGACCTGGTCAACGCCGGCATCTACGCGGCCGAGGGCGACTGGGAGAACGCGGCCCTGTCCGCGGCCTCGGCCGTCCCGGTGGCGGGCAACGTCGCCACCGGCGCCAAGTGGGCCAAGAACGCCAACAAGGTGATCGACGGGGCCCAGGCGGCCGGCAAGAAGGCCGACGACGCCCCCTCCCTCTCGAAGCAGGCACCTCCCACCAAGGAGGCGCCCGCCAAGAAGCAGGAGAACAACAACCGCAAGAAGGACAAGGACGACGACGAGGAATACGTCGTCCTGTACCACGGCACGACGCTGGCCGCCGCGAAGAACATCCAGGCGAACGGCGTCGACCCGGACTACAAGCCGCGCGCCATGGACTTCGGGACCGGGTTCTACACGACGAAGATCGAGGACCAGGCGAAGGAATGGGCCGAGCGGCAGGCCGGGTACCGGGAGAACAGGCTGAAGGGCGGCGACCACGCGAAGCCGGCCATCGTGAGCTTCCGCATCCCGAAGTCCGAGTTCGCCAAGTTCAAGGGCAAGGTCTTCACGGAGGCCAACGACGAGTGGGCCAAGGAGGTGGCCAAGTTCCGGGCCGACTCCGACCCGCCGAAGCTGCGGCAGAGCCGTCCCTACGTGGAGGGGCCGATGCTGATGAACAGCAGGTCCTATCCGTCCAACCGGGGCGTGAAGCCGGTGTCGGGCGGCCATCAGATCTCCTTCCACGTGGTGAAGAAGTTCAGCGCCTCCTTCTGGGGACGCTGGTTCGCCAAGTGGTTCTTCGGGATCAAGACCTGGTAGCCGTGTGATCCGCTCCTGACCACCGCCCCGGTACGCTCAGCCGTACCGGGGCGGTGTCTTCTCTCCCCGCACCCGACCCGAAGGACCTGGAAGACCTGTGCACGACCGCATGGAAGACGAAGACGAGTTCCCGGAGTTCGCCGAGGACGACGACGAGGACGACGACGAGGACGGCGACGAACCGGAAGACGGCCCCGAGCGGCTGGAACCGGCCGCCTTCCCCGAAGGCCCGCAGTGGGACCGCGTCCGGGCGGCGGCGCTCCTGGTCGTCCGCTACTGCTCCCTCCTGGAGCCCCCGGTGGCGACCCCGTGGGTCGGCCCCGTGCGCAACGCCCTGATCCGGGCGCGCAGCACGGCCGAGGTGCTGCTGCGGGAGGGCTACGGCCCGGACGGCGAGATCAGCGCCTGGGACATCGGGCTCACCCGCTGGATCCTGCGCGGCGTGACCGGGCTGCCCGAGGCGGTCCGCCGCCCCGAGGAGTCCGTGGACGGCCAGCAGGCGCTGGCCCGCGCGGTCTACGACGTGATCGCCGACCCGTCCGGCGAGGAGCGGTTCGCCGAGGCGTGCGCCCTCGCCGAGCGGCTGGCGGGACCGGAGCTCGCCGCCGAGGAGCGGGCACTCCTGGCCCGGGACCTCGCGGAGCTCGCCGCGGCGCGCGAGAACGGCCGGGAGCCGGACGCCGAGGCGCTGTGGGCGCGCGGCGACGCCTTCGCCCGGCGCTACGCGGACCGCCTCCGGGCGGAGCTGCGGGCGGCCGGTCACCACATCGGCGAGGTGATGACCGACTTCCCGGTCGCGGTGAGCGAGCGGGGCGCGGACCTCGCGCGTGACATCGTCGCGTCACTGGCCGGCCGGTTCGGGGTATCGGAGGAGGAGGCCCGCGTCCGGGTCTTCGCGTACTTCTCGGACTGGGACCTGACGGACGAGTCCGACATGGGTGACCTCGACTACATCGGTCACCAGACGCCCGAGGAGTGGGCCGGCCGCATCTACCTGGGCCTGGAGTTCCACGAGGTCCGGCCGGGCGCCGACCTCAGCGGCCACGAGCCCGTGCCGCTGCCGGAGTAGCCCCGGGCAGGCCGAAGGGCCGTCGCTCCCCCGAGGAGTGACGGCCCTTCGTGCGTGTGGGTGGCGGGATCAGAGGATCCGCACGGCGCCCGACGGCATGTCCCAGTCCAGGGAGCGCTCGACGACACCGGTCGACGGGTTCTGCGCACCGACGTACTTGCCGCCGCCGACGTAGATGGCGACGTGGTACGAGCCGCTGCGGCTGCCCCAGTACAGGATGTCGCCCGGCTGCAGGTTGCTCAGGGAGACGGAGGTGCCCATGCTCGACTGCGCGCTGGAGACCCGCGGCAGGTCGATGCCGGCCTGGGCGTAGGCGGCCTGCACGAGGCCGGAGCAGTCCCAGGAGTTCGGGCCGGTGCTGCCCATGACGTACGCGTCGCCGACCTGGGCGCGCGCGAAGGCCACGATCGCGGCGGCGGAGCCGGTGGCGACCTGCGAGCTGCTGGAGGAGGAGCCGACGGAGTCCGACGAGGAGGACTTCGCGGAGAGCGTGGTGCGCGTCGCGGTGCGGGAGGCGCGCTCCCGGGCCTCGGCGCGGGCCTTCTCGGCGCGCTCGGCCTCGGCCTTGCGGTCGGCCTCGGCCTTGGCCTTCCTGGCGTCCGCGGCGGCCTTCTTCAGGGCCGCGTTCTCCTGGGCCGCGAGGCTCTGGTCCAGGGCCTCCTGCTGGCTCGCCTCGGCGGAGGCGGAGACGGCGCTGGCGAGGTCGGCGTCGAGGGAGCCCAGGGTGGGCATCTCGAGGGTCGTCTCGGTCACCGGCTCGGCGTTGGCCGGCGCGGCGGCACCGGCCACCGCGATGGTGCTGAAGACGCCACCGGCAACTCCGGCCCGGAGTGCCATCTTCGAGGCGCTGCGGCGGGGCTTCCGGTGGCTACGTATGGGAGCGGTCTGGGACATGAGTACAACCGCTATCAGGGCTTCACGGTTCCCTTCAAGAAACGTGGGTTGCGCCACAGTTACGTCCGGAACCTCTTAATCCGCTTCCTGTGCGCCCTTATTGACGCCGTAACGGGCAAATCGGGCACGGCTCATTGGGGCCTTGATCATGGGTTTTCAAGGAAAGGTCCGAATTGCCCGTCGCTTACCACCTCTTCACGTCGATGGCCAAGCCCCGCTTTCCGCTCGCCGTTTCGATGTGGTGCAGGTCACATCGGAGCTCGTGAACGCGCGCACGTGTCCACCCGGGTACGCGCGACCCCCCGACCGGGCGACGGCCGGTTCCTTTATCACCCTGACGCGTCACACGGCCAATTTGCTTGTAGCCCCCAACGCTTGATAGTGCAACACCCCTTCCGACCAGCGATTTCCGGTGTGGATGTCACATCTGGTGATCACCTGGGCGCTTCGAGTGGCAAGATCACCGCTCATCCGACTTCATGATCGTTCGTCAGGTGGTGGAGATCACAAAGGCGTTGGTGTACCCCGTGTCGCAGATCACAGAGGGGCGGGCTTAAGATACGCGGACGTCAGGCTTGTGAACTGCCTCACATGTTGGCGATCTTTCGCGGAGGCCCCATGAGCCGACGGTGCGGTCCAACGGTCAAGGACGACTGGAAGGAGCGAGGAGCGTGAATGCGTACGCGCCCATCCTCGTGCTCGGTGCCCTGGGAGCGGGGTTTGCGATCTTCTCCGTGGTCATGGCCACGCTTATCGGGCCAAAGCGGTACAACAGGGCAAAACTTGAGGCGTACGAGTGCGGCATCGAGCCCACCCCGACGCCGGCGGGCGGCGGCCGCTTCCCGATCAAGTACTACCTGACGGCGATGCTCTTCATCGTCTTCGACATCGAGATCGTCTTCCTCTACCCCTGGGCCGTCAGCTTCGACGCCCTGGGGCTTTTCGGGCTCGTGGAGATGCTGCTCTTCGTGCTCACCGTCTTCGTCGCCTACGCGTACGTGTGGCGGCGCGGCGGCCTGGAATGGGACTGAGGGGCTGAGGAGCACCCATGGGACTCGAAGAGAAGCTGCCGAGCGGTTTTCTGCTGACGACCGTCGAACAGGCCGCGGGCTGGGTCCGGAAGGCCTCGGTCTTCCCCGCGACCTTCGGCCTCGCCTGCTGCGCCATCGAAATGATGACGACCGGCGCAGGCCGCTACGACCTGGCCCGGTTCGGCATGGAGGTGTTCCGGGGCTCTCCGCGCCAGGCCGACCTGATGATCGTGGCCGGCCGGGTCAGCCAGAAGATGGCGCCCGTCCTCCGGCAGGTCTACGACCAGATGCCGAACCCCAAGTGGGTCATCTCCATGGGGGTATGTGCGTCTTCGGGCGGAATGTTCAACAACTACGCGATCGTGCAGGGTGTCGACCACATCGTGCCGGTCGACATCTATCTGCCGGGTTGTCCGCCGCGCCCCGAGATGCTGATGGACGCGATCCTCAAGCTCCACCAGAAGATCCAGTCCTCCAAGCTCGGCGTGAACGCGAAGGAAGCGGCCCGCGAGGCGGAGGAGGCGGCGCTGAAGGCGCTGCCGACGATCGAGATGAAGGGTCTGCTGAGGTGACCGACGCACGCGCGGCCGCCCGGCCGCAGTCGACGACGAAAGCCGCGCCTCTGCGCCGCGCGGGCGGAGAAGGGAACGGGACAGCACGGTGAGCGACGAAACCCCGAACCCCGAGAAGGAGCTCAGCGCGCAGAACCTGCCGGGGCAGCGCGGAGAGCACGGCGAGGAGGTCCGCGTCCAGCGCGGCATGTTCGGCGCCGACAAGGGCGGCGACACCTCCGGCTACGGCGGCCTGGTCCGCTCGATCAGACTCCCGGGCCCGGCCACCCGCCCGTACGGCGGCTGGTTCGACGAGGTCGCCGACGAGCTGGAGGGCGCCCTGGAGGAACAGGGCCTCGTCCCCGGGAACGCGATCGAGAAGACCGTCGTCGACCGCGGGGAGCTCACCTTCCACATCGCGCGCGAGCACCTCGTCCGGGTCGCCCGCACCCTGCGCGACGACCCGGCCCTGCGCTTCGAGCTCTGCACCGGCGTCTCCGGCGTCCACTACCGGGGCGACAAGGGCCGCGAGCTGCACGCCGTCTACCACCTGCGCTCGCTCACCCACGGCCGGCTGATCCGCCTGGAGGTCTCGGCGCCCGACGCCGACCCGCACATCCCGTCGCTCGTCGCGGTCTACCCGACCAACGACTGGCACGAGCGCGAGACCTACGACTTCTTCGGCATCGTCTTCGACGGCCACCCCGCCCTCACCCGGATCATGATGCCGGACGACTGGCAGGGCCACCCGCAGCGCAAGGACTACCCGCTCGGCGGCATCGCCGTCGAGTACAAGGGCGCCCAGATCCCGGCTCCGGACCAGCGGAGGTCGTACTCGTGACCACCCCTTCTGCAAGCGCGCGTGAGACGACCGAGGGGACCGTCTACACGGTCACCGGCGGCGACTGGGACGAGGTCGTCCAGTCCGCAGCCAAGGCCGACGACGAGCGCATCGTCGTCAACATGGGCCCCCAGCACCCGTCCACCCACGGCGTGCTCCGGCTCATCCTGGAGATCGACGGCGAGACCGTCACCGAGGCCCGCTGCGGCATCGGCTACCTCCACACCGGCATCGAGAAGAACCTCGAGTACCGGACCTGGACGCAGGGCACCACCTTCGTCACGCGCATGGACTACCTCACCTCGTTCTACAACGAGACGGCGTACTGCCTCGGCGTGGAGAAGCTGCTCGGCATCACCGACCAGATCCCGGACCGGGCGAGCGTCATCCGGGTCCTGCTCATGGAGCTCAACCGGCTCTCCTCGCACCTGGTCTGCATCGCCACCGGCGGCATGGAGCTCGGCGCCACCACGATCATGATCTACGGCTTCCGGGACCGCGAGATGATCCTGGACCTGTACGAGCTGATCACCGGCCTGCGCATGAACCACGCGTTCATCCGCCCCGGCGGCCTCGCCCAGGACCTCCCGCCCGGCGCCGTCGACGCCGTGCGCGAGTTCGTGAAGACCATGAAGAAGAACATGCCGGAGTACGACAAGCTCGCCACCGGCAACCCGATCTTCAAGGCCCGCATGCAGGACGTCGGCTACCTCGACCTCACCGGCTGCATGGCCCTCGGCGCCACCGGACCGATCCTGCGCTCCGCGGGCCTCCCGCACGACCTGCGCAAGACCGACCCGTACTGCGGCTACGAGAACTACGACTTCGAGGTGCCCACCGCCGACAGCTGCGACGCCTACGGCCGCTTCCTCGTCCGCCTGGAGGAGATGCGGCAGTCGCTGCGGATCGTCGAGCAGTGCCTCGACCGGCTGGAGCCGGGCGCGGTCATGGTCGCCGACAAGAAGATCGCCTGGCCCGCCCAGCTGGCCCTCGGCCCCGACGGGCTCGGCAACTCCCTCGACCACATCAAGAAGATCATGGGCACCTCCATGGAGGCCCTGATCCACCACTTCAAGCTGGTCACCGAGGGCTTCCGGGTGCCGGCCGGCCAGGCGTACGCGGCCGTCGAGTCACCCAAGGGCGAGCTCGGCGTCCACGTCGTCTCCGACGGCGGCACCCGCCCCTACCGGGTCCACTTCCGCGACCCGTCGTTCACCAACCTCCAGGCCATGGCCGCGATGTGCGAAGGCGGCCAGGTCGCCGACGTCATCGTCGCCGTCGCGTCCATCGACCCCGTGATGGGAGGCGTCGACCGATGACGGACGGACAGACCAGTCTCGGGATGCCCCAGCTGCCCGCGCCCGACTATCCGGCCGAGGTCCGCGCCCGGCTCGAGGAGGACGCGAAGGCGATCATCGCCCGCTACCCGGGGTCCCGCTCCGCGCTCCTGCCGATGCTGCACCTCGTGCAGTCGGAGGAGGGCCACGTCACCCGCACCGGCATGCGGTTCTGCGCGGACATGCTGGACCTCACCACCGCCGAGGTCACCGCGGTCGCCACCTTCTACTCCATGTACCGGCGCAAGCCGTCCGGCGACTACCAGGTCGGCGTCTGCACCAACACCCTGTGCGCGGTCATGGGCGGCGACGCCATCTTCGAGGAGCTCAAGGAGCACCTCGGCGTCGGCAACAACGAGACCACCGCCGACGGCAAGGTCACCCTCGAGCACATCGAGTGCAACGCGGCCTGCGACTACGCGCCGGTCGTGATGGTCAACTGGGAGTTCTTCGACAACCAGACCCCCGAGTCGGCCAAGGAGCTCGTCGACGACCTGCGGGCCGGCCGTCCCGTGTCGCCCACCCGCGGCGCGCCGCTGTGCACCTTCAAGGAGACCGCCCGCATCCTGGCGGGCTTCCCCGACGAGCGCGACGGGGCCGTCGAGGCCACCGGAGGGGCCGGCCCGGCCTCGCTCGTCGGGCTGCGGCTGGCCAAGGGCGAGTCCCCGCACCACAAGATCGTCCACCCGCGCGGCGAATCGGCCAGTGGGGAGGGGGAGTGATGACCTTGGCAGCCGAGATCAACAACAGCAGCCCCGAGAAGCTGCTCTCACCCGTTCTGTCGGCGTTCTGGGACCAGCCCGACTCCTGGACCCTGGACACCTACCGGCGGCACGAGGGCTACGAGGGCCTGCGCAAGGCCCTCGCGATGTCGCCCGACGACCTCATCGCGTACGTCAAGGACTCCGGTCTGCGCGGTCGCGGCGGCGCCGGCTTCCCGACCGGGATGAAGTGGCAGTTCATCCCGCAGGGCGACGGCAAGCCGCACTACCTCGTCGTGAACGCCGACGAGTCCGAGCCCGGCACCTGCAAGGACATCCCCCTCCTCTTCGCCAACCCGCACTCGCTCATCGAGGGCATCGTGATCGCCTGCTACGCGATCCGCTCCAGCCACGCCTTCATCTACCTGCGCGGCGAGGTCGTCCCCGTCCTGCGCCGGCTCCACGAGGCCGTGCGGGAGGCCTACACGGCCGGCTACCTCGGCAGGAACATCCTCGGCAGCGGCCTCGACGTCGAACTCACCGTGCACGCCGGGGCCGGCGCGTACATCTGCGGCGAGGAGACCGCCCTGCTCGACTCGCTCGAAGGACGCCGCGGCCAGCCCCGGCTGCGACCCCCCTTCCCCGCGGTCGCCGGTCTGTACGCGTGCCCCACCGTCGTGAACAACGTCGAGTCCATCGCCTCGGTTCCCGCGATCCTCAACAAGGGCAAGGACTGGTTCACGTCGATGGGGACCGAGAAGTCCCCGGGCTTCACGCTGTACTCGCTCAGCGGGCACGTCGCCTCGCCCGGCCAGTACGAGGCCCCGCTCGGCATCACCCTGCGCCAGCTCCTCGACATGAGCGGCGGGATGCGGCCCGGGCACCGGCTGAAGTTCTGGACCCCGGGCGGCTCCTCCACCCCGATGTTCACCGACGAGCACCTCGACGTGCCGCTCGACTACGAGGGCGTCGGCGCCGCCGGCTCCATGCTCGGCACCAAGGCGCTCCAGTGCTTCGACGAGACCACGTGCGTCGTGCGGGCCGTCACCCGGTGGACCGAGTTCTACGCCCACGAGTCCTGCGGCAAGTGCACGCCCTGCCGTGAGGGCACCTACTGGCTCGTCCAGTTGCTGCGCGACATCGAGGCCGGCAAGGGCGTCATGTCCGACCTCGACAAGCTGAACGACATCGCCGACAACATCAACGGCAAGTCCTTCTGTGCCCTCGGCGACGGCGCCGCCTCGCCGATCTTCTCCTCGCTGAAGTACTTCCGCGACGAGTACGAGGCGCACATCACGGGCAAGGGCTGCCCCTTCGACCCCGCCAAGTCGACGGCCTGGGCGGACAAGCACCGGGAGGTGAACGCATGACCGTCACCACGTCCGCTCCCGGAGGAGGCGGAGGCGCGGCGGTTCCGCCGGAGGATCTCGTCTCGCTGACCATCGACGGCATCGAGGTCTCCGTCCCCAAGGGGACCCTGGTGATCCGCGCCGCCGAGCAGCTCGGCATCGAGATCCCGCGCTTCTGCGACCACCCGCTGCTCGACCCGGCCGGCGCCTGCCGCCAGTGCATCGTCGAGGTCGAGGGCCAGCGCAAGCCGATGGCCTCCTGCACCATCACCTGCACCGACGGCATGGTCGTCAGGTCGCAGCTGACCTCGCAGGTCGCCGAGAAGGCCCAGCACGGCGTGATGGAGCTGCTGCTCATCAACCACCCGCTGGACTGCCCGGTCTGCGACAAGGGCGGCGAGTGCCCGCTGCAGAACCAGGCCATGTCGCACGGCCAGTCCGAGTCCCGCTTCGACGGGAAGAAGCGCACCTACGAGAAGCCGATCCCGCTCTCCACCCAGGTGCTGCTCGACCGCGAGCGCTGCGTGCTGTGCGCGCGCTGCACCCGCTTCTCGCAGCAGATCGCCGGCGACCCGATGATCGAGCTGATCGAGCGCGGCGCGCTCCAGCAGGTCGGCCTCGGCAACAGCGACCCGTTCGAGTCGTACTTCTCCGGCAACACCATCCAGATCTGCCCGGTCGGCGCGCTCACCTCCGCCGCGTACCGCTTCCGCTCCCGGCCCTTCGACCTGGTGTCGTCGCCGAGCGTGTGCGAGCACTGCGCGGGCGGCTGCGCGACCCGCACCGACCACCGGCGCGGCAAGGTCATGCGGCGGCTGGCCGCCGAGGACCCCGAGGTCAACGAGGAGTGGATCTGCGACAAGGGCAGGTTCGCGTTCCGGTACGCGCAGCAGCGCGACCGGCTCACGACCCCGCTCGTCCGCGACCCGGAGACCGGCCGGCTGGAGCAGGCGTCCTGGCCGGAGGCCCTGGAGGCGGCCGCGCGCGGGCTGGTGCGCGGGCGCACCGGCGTCCTGGCCGGCGGCCGGCTCACGGTCGAGGACTCCTACGCGTACGCCAAGTTCGCGCGGGTCGCCCTCGACACCAACGACGTCGACTTCCGGGCCCGGGTCCACTCCGGCGAGGAGGCCGACTTCCTGGCCTCCGTCGTCGCCGGACGGGGCCGTGACCTCGACGGCAGCGGCGTCACCTACCGCTCCCTGGAGGCCGCGCCGGCCGTGCTCCTCGTCGGCCTGGAGGCCGAGGAGGAGGCGCCGGGCGTCTTCCTGAAGCTGCGCAAGGCGTGGCGGAAGAAGGGCCAGCGGACGTACGCGGTCGCCGCGTTCGCCACCCGCGGCCTGGAGAAGGCCGGCGGCACCCTGCTCGCCGCCGCGCCCGGCACCGAGACCGAGTGGCTGGACGCCCTCACCTCCCGCGTCGGCCTGTCCCGCGAGGGCTTCGCCGCCGCCGAGGCGCTGCGCGAGGACGGCGCCGTGATCGTCGTCGGCGAGCGGCTCGCCGGGGTTCCCGGCGCGCTGACCGCCGCCGTCCGGACCGCGACCGCCACCGGCGCGAAGCTGGTGTGGATCCCGCGCCGGGCCGGAGAGCGCGGCGCGGTGGAGGCGGGCGCCGTCCCGGCCCTGCTGCCCGGCGGGCGGCCCGCGACCGATCCCCGCGCGCGGGAGGAGGTCGCCGCCGTGTGGGGCGTCCGCGAACTCCCGCACGGCTACGGCCGCGACACCGGCCAGATCGTCGAGGCCGCCGCCACCGGCGAACTCGCGGCCCTGGTCGTCGGCGGCGTCGACGTCGACGACCTGCCGGACCCGGCACGCGCGCTGGAGGCGCTCGACCGTGCCTTCGTCGTCTCCCTGGAGCTGCGCCCCGGCGCGGTCACCGAGCGGGCCGACGTGATCCTGCCGGTCGCCGCGGTCGCCGAGAAGCCCGGCACCTTCCTCAACTGGGAGGGCAGGGCCCGGCTGTTCGAGGCCGCGCTGAAGCCGGAGCAGATGACCCGGTCGCTCGCCCCGACCGACGCGCGCGTGCTGCACATGCTGGCCGATGCGCTCGACGCGCACCTGGGCCTGCCCGACCTGCGGTCGATCCGGCGCGAGCTGGACCGGCTCGGCGGCTGGACCGGCGAGCGGGCCGGCGAGCCGGCCGAGCCCGGCCAGGCCGCGCCCCGGCCCGGCGACGGCGAGGCCGTGCTCGCCGGGCACCGGCTGTTGCTCGACCTGGGCCGCCTCCAGGAGGGCGACGAGGCCCTGGCCGGCACCCGGCACGCCGCCGTGGCCCGGCTCTCGGCCGGCACCGCCGCCGACACCGGGGTGAAGGACGGCGACCTGCTCGAAGTCACCGGCCCGGCCGGCGCGGTGACCTTCCCGCTCGCCGTCACCGAGATGCCGGACCGCGTGGTCTGGCTCCCGCTGAACTCGGCGGGCCACGGCGTCCTCACCGACACCGGAGCCCGCCCCGGCGACGTGGTCCGCATCGGCCCGGCCACCACTTCGACGGAGGTGCAGGCGTGAACACGCTGCTCGCCGCGGAGGACCTGTCCATGTTCGGGACGGACCCCTGGTGGCTCGTCGTGATCAAGGCGGTCTTCTGCTTCGCGTTCCTGATGGTGACCGTGCTCTTCTCCATCGTGTGGGAGCGCAAGGTCGTCGCCTGGATGCAGCTGCGCATCGGCCCCAACCGGCACGGCCCCTGGGGCATGCTCCAGTCGCTCGCCGACGGCATCAAGCTGATGCTGAAGGAGGACGTGATCGTCCGGCGGGCCGACAAGGTCGTGTACGTGCTCGCGCCGATCATCGCCGCCATCCCGGCCTTCATGGCGATCGCCGTGATCCCGTTCGGCCCGGCCGGCAACGAGGTGTCGATCTTCGGGCACCGCACCACGATGCAGCTCACCGACCTGCCGATCGCGATGCTGTACGTCCTCGCGGTCGCCTCCGTCGGCATCTACGGCATCGTCCTCGCCGGCTGGTCCTCGGGCTCGACGTACCCGCTGCTCGGCGGACTGCGCTCGTGCGCGCAGATGATCTCGTACGAGATCGCCATGGGCGCCGCCTTCGCCTCCGTCTTCCTCTACTCCGGGTCGATGTCGACCTCGAAGATCGTGGAGGCGCAGGCCGACCGCTGGTACATCGTCCTGCTGCCGGTCTCCTTCATCATCTACATCGTCACCATGGTGGGCGAGACCAACCGCGCCCCCTTCGACATGCCGGAGTCCGAGGGCGACCTCGTCGGCGGTTTCAACACCGAGTACTCGTCCATCAAGTTCGCGATGTTCATGCTCGCCGAGTACGTGAACATGGTGACCGTCTCGGCCGTGTCGGTGACCCTCTTCCTGGGCGGCTGGCGGGCCCCGTGGCCGATCAGCACCTTCTGGGAGGGCGCCAACCACGGCTGGTGGCCGATGCTCTGGTTCGTCCTCAAGGTCCAGCTGCTGCTCTTCTTCTTCATCTGGCTGCGCGGCACCCTGCCCCGCGTCCGCTACGACCAGCTGATGAAGCTGGGCTGGAAGGTGCTCATCCCGGTCTCCGTGGTCTGGCTGATGCTGGTCGCCACTGTCCGGGCGCTGCGCAACGAGAACTACGACTTCCAGTCGATCGTGCTGTACGTCGCCGGGGCCGTGCTCGCGGTGCTGCTGCTCTCCTTCGTCGCGGACCTCTTCCGCGACCGGAAGGCGAAGGGCGCCGCCGAGAAGGCCGCGCCCGAGGCGCCGTTCGACCCGATGGCCGGCGGCTTCCCCGTACCTCCCAAGCCCGGACAGTCCCTGCCGCCCGTACCGCGGCGTCGGCCCCGCGGGGAGCGGGAGCTGATTGTCAGTGGTGGCCCCGATACTGCTACTGCGAGTGATGGAAAGGAGACGGACGGTGTCTGATTTCCAGAATCCGGTGGCCGGCTTCGGCGTGACCTTCAAGGCCATGTTCAAGAAGCGGCTGACGGAGCAGTACCCGGAGCAGCAGAAGACGACGGCGCCCCGCTTCCACGGCAGGCACCAGCTCAACCGGCACCCCGACGGCCTGGAGAAGTGCGTCGGCTGCGAGTTGTGCGCCTGGGCCTGCCCCGCCGACGCCATCTACGTGGAGGGCGCCGACAACACCGACGAGGAGCGCTACTCGCCGGGCGAGCGGTACGGGCGGGTGTACCAGATCAACTACGCCCGCTGCATCCTGTGCGGACTCTGCATCGAGGCGTGCCCCACGCGCGCGCTGACGATGACCAACGAGTTCGAACTGGCCGACTCCTCCCGCGAGAACCTGATCTACACCAAGGAGCAGCTCCTCGCGGGCCTCACCGAGGGCATGGTCGACACCCCGCACGCCATGTACCCGGGCACGGACGAGCAGGACTACTACAGCGGCCGGGTCACCGAGGCCGCGCCCGGGACCGTCCGCCAGGCCGCCGTCTCCAAGGGCGAGGTCGTGCAGGAGGGCGAGTCGACCTTCGGCGAGTCCGAGCCGGCGTCGGGGAAGGTGGTCGGCCGATGAGCGCGCTCGCCGCCTCCACCACCTCCACCGGCGAGGCCTTCCAGTTCTGGGTGCTCGGCACCGTCGCCGTCGTCGGCGCGCTGTGCACGATCCTGATGAGGAAGGCCGTGCACTCGGCGCTCTGCCTCGCCGGGACCATGATCATCCTGGCGGTGTTCTACCTCGCCAACGGCGCCTACTTCCTGGGCATCGTCCAGATCGTCGTCTACACCGGCGCGATCATGATGCTCTTCCTCTTCGTCGTCATGCTGGTCGGCGTCACCGCCGCCGACTCGCTGAAGGAGACCCTCAAGGGCCAGCGCTGGTGGGCCGCCGCCTGCGCGCTCGGCTTCGGCATCCTGCTGGCCGCCGGCATCGGCAACGCCTCGCTGACCGAGTTCAACGGCCTCGGCACCGCCAACTCGGCGTACGGCGGAAACGTGGAGGGCCTCGCCGCCCTCGTCTTCACCAAGTACGTCTTCGCCTTCGAGATCACCGGCGCCCTGCTCATCACCGCCGCCGTCGGCGCGATGGTCCTCACCCACCGCGAGCGCACCGAACGCGCCCGCACCCAGCGCGAGCTGTCCGAGCAGCGCGTACGGGAAGGCAAGCACGTGCCGCCGCTCCCCGCGCCCGGCGTCTACGCCCGGCACAACGCCGTGGACATCGCCGGCCTGCTGCCCGACGGCACGCCCGCCGACCTGACCGTGATCTCGACGCTGCGCAAGCGCGGCCAGATCCGGGACGTGTCCGGCGAGGCGCTGGCCGACCTCAAGGCGCTCGAACAGCGCTCCGAGGAGCGCCTGGGCCGGGACCGGGAAGACGTCCGCGACATCCGGGACCAGGTCCGGGACCGTGACCGGGACGAGGAGGAGGCCTCGCGATGAACCCCGTCAACTACCTGTACCTCGCCGCGCTGCTGTTCACCATCGGCGCGACCGGGGTGCTCATCCGGCGGAACGCGATCGTGGTCTTCATGTGCGTCGAGCTGATGCTCAACGCCTGCAACCTCGCGTTCGTCGCCTTCTCCCGCATGCACGGCAACCTCGACGGCCAGATCATCGCCTTCTTCACGATGGTCGTGGCCGCCGCGGAGGTCGTCGTCGGACTCGCGATCATCGTGTCCGTCTTCCGTGCCCGCCACTCGGCCTCGGTCGACGACGCCAGCCTGATGAAGCTGTGAGGGGCTGACCGTGGACAACCTCATTGCGCTGCTCGTGGCGGCGCCCCTGCTCGGAGCGGCCGTCCTGCTGACCGGCGGGCGGCGGCTCGACAGGACCGGGCACTGGCTCGGCACCCTGCTCGCCGCCGTGTCCTTCGTGATCGGCCTGGTCCTGTTCGCCGACATGCTCTCCAAGAGCGCCGACGACCGGGCCCTGCACCAGCGGCTGTTCAGCTGGATCCCGGTCGAGGGCTTCCAGGCGGACATCGCCTTCCAGCTCGACCAGCTGTCGATGACCTTCGTGCTGCTGATCACCGGCGTCGGCACGCTCATCCACGTGTACTCGATCGGGTACATGGAGCACGACGAGCGCCGACGCCGCTTCTTCGGCTACCTCAACCTGTTCCTCGCGGCGATGCTGCTGCTCGTCCTCGCCGACAACTACCTGCTGCTGTACTTCGGATGGGAGGGCGTCGGCCTCGCCTCGTTCCTCCTGATCGGCTTCTGGCAGCACAAGCCCAGCGCGGCCACCGCCGCCAAGAAGGCCTTCCTGGTCAACCGGGTCGGCGACATGGGCCTGTCGATCGCGATCATGCTGATGTTCACCACCTTCGGCACCTTCGCCTTCGGCCCGGTCCTGGAGGCCACCGGCGAGACGGGCGAGGGCAAGCTCACCGCGATCGGCCTGATGCTGCTCCTCGCCGCCTGCGGCAAGTCCGCCCAGGTGCCGCTGCAGTCCTGGCTCGGCGACGCGATGGAGGGCCCGACCCCGGTCTCCGCCCTCATCCACGCCGCCACCATGGTGACCGCCGGCGTCTACCTGATCGTCCGCTCCGCCGACATCTTCAACGCCGCCCCGGACGCCCAGCTCGTCGTCACCGTCGTCGGCGCCGTCACGCTCCTCTTCGGTGCGATCGTCGGTTGCGCGAAGGACGACATCAAGAAGGCGCTCGCCGGCTCGACGATGTCGCAGATCGGCTACATGGTCCTGGCGGCCGGCCTCGGCCCCATCGGCTACGCCTTCGCGATCATGCACCTGGTGACCCACGGCTTCTTCAAGGCCGGGCTGTTCCTCGGCGCCGGTTCGGTCATGCACGGCATGAACGACGAGGTCGACATGCGCAAGTACGGCGGCCTGCGGAAGTACATGCCGGTCACCTTCGTGACCTTCGGCCTGGGCTACCTGGCGATCATCGGCTTCCCCGGCCTGTCCGGCTTCTTCTCCAAGGACAAGATCATCGAGGCGGCCTTCGCCAAGGGCGGCACCGAGGGATGGATCCTCGGCGCCTGCGCCCTCCTGGGCGCCGCCATCACCGCGTACTACATGACCCGCGTGATGATCATGACCTTCTTCGGTGAGAAGCGCTGGCAGCCCGCGCCCGACCCGGACAAGGCACCCAGCGTCGAGCCCGGCGCCGAGGCCCACCCGGGCGAGATGCCGCACCCGCACGAGTCCCCGAAGTCCATGACGCTCCCGATGATCCTGCTGGCCGTCGGATCGGTCGGCGCCGGCGCGTTCTTCGAGTACGCCGGGTTCGTCGAGTGGCTGGAGCCGGTCACCGGCTTCGAGCACGGGCACTCGCCGCTCAGCGCGGCGGCCGTCACCACCGCCACCGTCGTGGTCATGCTCCTCGGCGTCGGCCTCGCCTACCTCCAGTACGGGCGCCGCCCCGTGCCGGTGGTCGCCCCGCGCGGCTCGCTGCTCACCCGGGCCGCCCGCCGCGACCTGCTCCAGGACGACTTCAACCACGTCGTCTTCGTCCGCGGCGGCACCCACCTGACCCGCTCCCTCGTCTACGTCGACCACAGCCTCGTCGACGGGGTGGTCAACGGCACCGCGGCCTCGGTCGGCGGGCTGTCCGGCCGGCTGCGCAAGCTCCAGAACGGCTACGCCCGGTCGTACGCGGTCTCCATGTTCGGAGGTACGGCGGTGCTCATCGCCGCGACCCTGCTGATGAGGGCGGTGTAACCACATGTCCCAAGTGGTCAACGCGGGCTTCCCGCTCCTGACCGTGACGGCGGCCGTGCCCGCGGTGGGCGCCGTGCTCACCGCGGCCGTGCCCGCCGCCCGGAGAGCCGCCGCCAAGTGGCTCGCGCTGCTGGTCTCGCTCGTCACGCTCGTGCTCGCCGGCGTCGTCTTCGCACGCTTCGAACCGGGCGGCGACCGCTACCAGCTCGCCGAGTCGTACGCCTGGATCAAGGACTTCGGCGTCCGCTACGAACTCGGCGTGGACGGCATCGGGGTGGCGCTCATCGGGCTCACCGCCCTGCTGATCCCGTTCATCATCCTGGCGGGCTGGCACGACGCCGACCCCCTGGAGACCTCCTCGAAGAGGTGGCGGCCCACCCAGGGCTTCTTCGCCCTGATCCTCATGGTCGAGGCGATGGTGATCCTCTCCTTCGAGGCCACCGACGTCTTCCTCTTCTACATCCTGTTCGAAGCCATGCTCATCCCGATGTACTTCCTCATCGGCGGCTTCGGCGACCGCGCCCACAGCGGCACCGACGAGAACGCGGCGGCCCAGCGCTCGTACGCGGCGGTCAAGTTCCTGCTCTACAACCTGGTCGGTGGCCTCATCATGCTGGCCGCCGTCATCGGGCTGTACGTCGTCGCCGGCAACTTCTCGCTCACCGAGATCGCCGCGGCGCGGGCGAACGGCTCGCTGGAGATGGCCACCAGCACCGAACGGTGGCTGTTCCTCGGCTTCTTCTTCGCCTTCGCGGTGAAGGCGCCGCTGTGGCCGCTGCACACCTGGCTGCCCAACGCGATGGGGGAGGCCACCGCCCCGGTCGCCGTCCTCATCACCGCCGTCGTCGACAAGGTCGGCACCTTCGCGATGCTCCGCTTCTGCCTCGGCCTCTTCCCCGAGGCGAGCAAGTGGGCCACCCCGGCGATCGTCGTCCTCGCGCTGATCAGCATCGTCTACGGCGCACTGCTCGCCGTCGGCCAGCGCGACATGAAGCGCCTCGTGGCGTACGCGTCGATCTCCCACTTCGGCTTCATCATCATGGGCATCTTCGCGATGACCAGCCAGGGCCAGTCGGGCGCCACGCTCTACATGGTCAACCACGGCATCTCGACCGCCGCGCTGATGCTGGTCGCCGGCTTCCTGATCTCCCGGCGCGGCTCGCGGCTCATCGCCGACTACGGCGGTGTGCAGAAGGCCGCCCCGGTGCTCGCCGGCACCTTCCTGATCGGCGGCCTCGCCACCCTGTCGCTGCCCGGACTCGCCCCGTTCGTCAGCGAGTTCCTGGTCCTGGTCGGCACCTTCGCCCGCTACCCGGTGGCCGGGATCATCGCCACCACCGGCATCGTCCTCGCCGCGCTCTACGTCCTCGTCCTCTACCAGCGGACGATGACCGGGCCGGTGAAGGAGGAGACCCGCGACATGCCGGACCTGCGGGCGCGTGAGCTCGCGGTGGTCGCCCCGCTGATCGCGGTGCTCATCTTCCTCGGGGTCTTCCCGAAGCCGCTGACGGACGTCGTCAACCCGGCGGTGCGGCACACCATGTCCGATGTCCAGCAGAAGGACCCGAGCCCCGAAGTGGAGGCGGCCAAGTGAGCGTCACCGCCGTCGCACCCGCCGTCCACACCCTGTGGACGACGGCCGCCGGGCCGATCGACAAGATCCCGGCACCCCACATCGAGTACACCCAGCTGTCGCCCGTGCTCATCGTCGTGGGCGCCGCCGTCGTCAGCGTCCTCGTCGAGGCCTTCGTGCCGCGCAAGGGCCGCCACCTCACCCAGGTCTTCCTGAGCGTCCTGGCCCTCGTCGCCGCGTTCGCCGCGGTCGTCGGCCTCGCCGCCGGCGGGTACGGCTCCACCAAGGCCCACATCGCGGCCATGGGCGCCATCGCCGTCGACGGGCCCGCCCTGTTCCTCCAGGGCGTGATCCTGCTCTCCGCCGTGCTGGCGGTGCTCACCTTCGCCGAGCGCAGGCTCGACCCGGCCGACCACGGCCACAAGGTCGACTCCTTCGCCGCCGAAGCCGCCGCCGTGCCGGGCAGCGAGCAGGAGAAGGCGGCCGTCAAGGCCGGCTTCACCACCACCGAGGTCTTCCCGCTGGCCCTGTTCGCGGTCTCCGGCATGCTGGTCTTCCCGGCCGCCAACGACCTCCTGACGCTCTTCATCGCCCTGGAGGTCTTCTCCCTCCCGCTCTACCTGCTGTGCGCCGTCGCCCGCCGCAAGCGGCTGATGTCGCAGGAGGCCGCGGTCAAGTACTTCCTGCTCGGCGCCTTCTCCTCGGCGTTCCTGCTCTTCGGGATCGCCCTGCTCTACGGCTACGCGGGCTCCGTGTCGTACTCCGCGATCGCCCAGGTCGTCAGCGGCGACGTCCCCGCGATCGACCCGGCGCTCGCCCAGACCATGGGCAACGACGTGCTGCTGCTCATCGGCTTCGCCATGGTCCTGATGGGGCTGCTCTTCAAGGTCGGCGCCGTCCCGTTCCACATGTGGACCCCGGACGTCTACCAGGGCGCCCCGACGCCCGTCACCGGCTTCATGGCGGCCGCGACGAAGGTCGCCGCGTTCGGCGCGATGCTCCGCGTCCTGTACGTGGTGCTGCCGGGCCTCACCTGGGACTGGCGGCCGGTCATGTGGGCCGTCGCCATCGTCACCATGCTGGGCGGCGCGGTCGTCGCCATCACCCAGACCGACATCAAGCGCCTGCTCGCGTACTCGTCGATCGCCCACGCCGGCTTCATCCTGGCCGGTGTCATCGCGGCCACGCCGACGGGCGTCTCGTCGGTCCTCTTCTACCTGGGCGCCTACTCCTTCGTGACGATCGGCGCGTTCGCCGTGGTCACGCTGGTGCGGGACGCGGGCGGCGAGGCCACGCACCTGTCCAAGTGGGCCGGGCTCGGCCGCCGTTCGCCGCTGGTCGCGGCGGTCTTCGCGGTCTTCCTGCTCGCCTTCGCCGGCATCCCGCTGACCTCCGGCTTCTCCGGGAAGTTCGCGGTCTTCAAGGCGGCGGCGGACGGCGGCGCGGGCGCGCTCGTCGTCGTCGGCGTGATCTCGTCGGCGGTCGCCGCGTTCTTCTACATCCGGGTGATCGTGCTGATGTTCTTCAGCGAGCCGAAGGCGGACGGCCCCACGGTCGCCGTGCCCTCGGGCCTCACCTCGGTCGCCATCACGGCCGGCGTGGTCGTGACGCTGGCGCTCGGCTTCGCGCCGCAGTACTTCCTGGACCTGGCGAGCCAGGCGAGCGTGTTCGTGCGGTAGCCGAAGGCGGCCGCCGTACGAGGAAGAGGGGCCCGGATCCCGCCGCGAGGGCGAGGCCGGGCCCCTCTCCCGTGCGCCTACGACTTCGGGTGGGCCGGCTTCGGCTCGTCCGGCTTCGCGTGGTCCTCCGTGCACGGGGTGCAGTGGACGCGCGGGTTGTACGGGGTGAAGACGCCCTTCGGGTTCTTCTTGAAGATCCAGGCGTGCAGCGAGTAGTGCGGTCCGACGGGCTCGAAGTCGAACGGCCCGTCGAAGTCGTGGTCGAAGAGCCGCGGCCGGGGCTGGCCCGTGTTGGGAACGACCCACTCCAGGGCGACCAGTTCGCGCTTGCCGGTCTTGTTGTCGGGGGCGTACAGCACGGCGGCGGGCTTCGTCGGGTCGGTCGAGCCGATGTGGTCCGGGTTCACGTAGTGGTAGCCCATGCCGCCGAGCTCCGGGTCCTCGACGCAGTCGTCGGTGCGCACGTAGCCGTCGTCGATGGCCACCTGCTCGGACTCGTACTTCTTGGTCGCCTCGTACGTCTTCTTCAGGTCGGGGTGCGGGAAGTCGTTGCCGGCCGGTGCCTTCGCGACGGCCGGGGCGGCCCCCAGGGCCAGCGAGGTGACGGCGGCCAGCGCGAGCGCGGCCATGAGGGGGCGGGGTCGTGCGGACATGTGTGTCTGCTCCTCGGAAGGGTGGGCGCGCCCGGTACGGGGCGCCTGACGTCGGCGGGCTCTCCCCGTGACCCGCCACCTCCAGCAGCATCGGACGACCGGTGCGGGTGCCGCACGCGGGGTGACCCATTGGGGGGTGGCCCGAGGGGCGGCCGCGTGCCATCGTGGGCGGAATGGTCTGTACCAGTCGAGGGGGTCGTCCGAGGGCCGGTCGTGGGTGGTCGTGGCTGGCCGTGGCCGGCGGTCGTCGGCCGTTCGCCGGTGGTGGCCGGCCGTCGCCGAACGAGGAGAAAGGAACGGACGCGATGCGCGGCACCACCGCCTTACCGGGGACCCCGTGCGCCACACCGAAGGAGGGCCAACCACCCGTGCACCGGCTGGAGGTGCGGCTGCCGGACGACGTGCCGTTCGCGGTCGGCACCTTCGACGGCATCGGCCCGATGTCCCGGGCGGACTTCCCGCACCGGCACACCTTCTACGAGATCGTCCACGTCACCCACGGCACCGGCACCCATGTCGTCGACCTGGCACGCTGGGAACTGCGCCCGCCGCACATCGGAGTGATCCTGCCCGGACAGGTCCATCACTGGGAGAACGCCCGGGACCTCGACGGCTCCGTGGTCCTGTTCACCCCCGAGTTCCTCCTCGACCACCCCGGCGACGAGGAGTTGCTGCGCCGCATCGGCGAACGCCCCTGGCTCCGCCTCGACCCCGCCGCGCACACCCGCACCGCCCGCCTGATCGCCGAACTCACCGAGGAGTACGGCCACGGGGACAGCGGCTTCGCCACCGTGCTCCGCTCCCTGCTGCACGTCCTCCTCGTCCGTACGGCACGCCTCGGCGGGCCCGGGGAGAGGGCGGCGGCACCGACCGGTCGCCACGCGGCCGTCACGGACGCGTTCGTCCGGCTGGTCACCCGAACCGGTACGGACGGCGGAGCCGGAGGCGTCGGCCTGCGGTCCGTGCGCGAGTGCGCCGAGCGGCTCGGGGTCAGCCCCGGCTACCTCACCGAGGCGGTACGGGCGGCCGTCGGCCGCACGCCGGGCAGCCTGCTCCGCGAGGCGCGCACCCAGGAGGCCCAACGGCTCCTCGCGCGAACGGATCTGTCGGTTCGTCAGGTGGCGGCTAGGGCGGGCTTCGACGACCCCGCGTACTTCTGCCGCTTCTTCCGGAGGGAGACCGGGATGACCCCCGGCCACTTCCGGAAGCACCACGGGGAACCCCACGAGAACCCCCACGACAAGCACCACGACTGCCGTGCTCCGTCCATCGAAGACGCCCGCGGCGACACCTAGGTTTCTGGTCGACCGCTCTCAAGCCCCCCACCCCAGGAGCAGGCATGGACCGAGAGACCAGCACCGGGCACCTCACCCGCAAGGCCGTCCTGCGCGCCGCGCTCGCGGCGGGCATGGCCGCGCCCGTGGTGCTCATGGGCGTCCCGGCACTCGCCCGTACCCTCACCGACGGCACGGGCGCCGCACCCGAGCTGACCCCGGCGTGCGACGACGGCGACGACCCCACGCCGCCCCAGACCGAAGGCCCCTACTTCAAGCCCAACTCACCGCGGCGGAACAGCCTGTTGGAGCCCGGACTGCCCGGCGTACGGCTGGAGGTGAGCGGCTACGTCTTCGGGCGGGCGTGCCGGCCGGTCTCCGGCGCGCTGCTCGACTTCTGGCAGGCGGACACGAACGGCGCGTACGACAACACCGGATTCCGCTTCCGCGGCCACCAGTTCACGGGCACGGACGGTTCCTTCAGGCTCAGCACGATCGTCCCGGGCCTCTACCCGGGCCGCACCCGGCACCTCCACGTCAAGGTCCAGGCCCCGGGCCGGCCGGTGCTCACCACGCAGCTGTACTTCCCCGGCGAGCCGCGCAACAACACCGACCCGATCTTCGACGCGCGACTGCTGATGAGCGTGCGGGACGCGGGTGGCGGCGGGAAGGAGGCGGCCTTCGACTTCGTCCTGGACGTACCGCAGGACCCGGGCCCGACACCGACGCCCACGCCGACGTCCACGGCGCCCGGGGGCACGTGGTCGGCCGGCACCGCGTACCGGGCGGGCGACGCCGTCACGTACGGCGGGCGGGGCTACGTGTGCCTCCAGGCGCACACGGCCCAGCCGGGCTGGGAGCCGCCGGCGGTCCCGGCGCTGTGGCGGGCGGCCTGACAGGGACCCGTCCGCACCCGGAGGACCGCTGCCCGTGCCGTGTGTGCCCCACGGACGAGGCACACACGGCGGAGGCGGGCCAGAGGCCGGGCCCAGGCGGCGGGGCCTAGGCGGCGGGGTTCGGCGCGATGCGTCCGGTGACCTCGCCGAGGGCGACGCGGGTGCCGTCCGGGCCCGGGGCCCAGGCGGTCAGGGTGACCTCGTCGCCGTCCTCCAGGAAGGTCCGCTTGCCGTCGGCGAGCTCGAGCGCGTCGCGGCCGTTCCAGGTCAGCTCCAGGAGCGAGCCGCGCTGGCCGACCTCGGGGCCGGAGACCGTACCGGAGCCGTAGAGGTCGCCGGTGCGCAGCGAGGCGCCGTTCACGGTCATGTGGGCGAGCTGCTGGGCCGCCGTCCAGTACATGGAGGCGAACGGCGGCTCGGCCACCACCTCGCCGTTGATGGCGACGCTGATGCGCAGGTCGAAGCCGCCGGGCTCCTCCTCCGCGGAGTCGTCCAGATACGGCTGGAGCGCGAAGTCGCGGGCGGGCGGAGCCACGCGCGCCGCGTCCAGGGCTTCGAGCGGGGTCACCCAGGCCGAGACGGAGGTCTGGAAGGACTTGCCGAGGAACGGGCCGAGCGGCACGTACTCCCAGGCCTGGATGTCGCGCGCCGACCAGTCGTTGAGCAGGGTCAGGCCGAAGACGTGCTCGCGGAAGTCGCCGAGCGCGACCGGCCGGCCCAGCTCGGACGGCGTGCCGACGAGGAAGCCGACCTCCGCCTCGATGTCGAGCTTGACCGAGGGCCCGAAGACGGGCGCCGGGTCGGCGGGCGTCTTGCGCTGGCCGGCCGGGCGCACGACGTCGGTCCCGGAGACGACGACGGTGCCGGCCCGCCCGTGGTAGCCGATCGGCAGGTGCTTCCAGTTCGGGGTGAGCGCGTCGCCGTCCGGGCGGAAGATCCTGCCGACGTTGGTGGCGTGGTGCTCGCTCGCGTAGAAGTCGACGTAGTCGGCGACCTCGTACGGCAGGTGCAGCGTGACGGTGTCCAGCGCGTGCAGCAGCGGCTCCACGACCGGCCGGTGCGCGGGCACGGTCACCCAGCCGGTGAGCGCCCGGCGCACGTCGCGCCAGGCGGTCCGCCCGGCGGCGAGCAGCGGGTTGAGGCTCGGCTGCGCGAGCAGCGCGGCGTACGGCGACCCCAGGGCGTGCGCCGCGGCCCCCGCGTCGAGCACGTACCCGCCGATCCGGACGCCGAGCCGGCGGCGCTCGGGCTCGTCGGCGGTGGAGAAGACGCCGTACGGGAGGTTGTGCGGGCCGAAGGGGTCGCCCTCGGGCAGGTCGAGCGGGCTGTGCTCGGGCATCGGTGCTTGCCTCGCTTTCCAGGTGTGTGGGGGACACGTTACGGGGCGTGCGCCGAGGCGCTGATGACATGTGTCACACAGAAAGTGCGGCCTCCGTGGGCAACTGTCCGGGTTCGCGGGCTTTGTGACGCCTGTGGGTGCGCTGTGCGACGGGAGAGCTTGTGGCGCCCCCGTCAATGGCGCTATTCCCCGTCGTATTCCGGTCATACGATCAGCGCGTCGTCGCGCCGCGTGAGGTATTCCGCAGGCGCGCGACCCCCACAACTCCGTTTCTCCCATCTTCGTCCGACCAGAAAAGGTCCATCTTGAAGATCCGCCGAATTCTCGCGACGGCCGTGGCCGCCGCTGTGACCACGCCGGTCGTGTTCCTTTCCGCCGCTCCGGCGTTCGCCGAGGACAAGCCCGCGGCGCAGACGCAGGACCAGAAGCAGACGATCAAGGAACTGCGCGAGGCCGTCGTCAAGGCGCAGGGCGCGTACGACGCGTCCGTCGTCGCCTACGCGAAGGCCCAGGAGGCCCTCGCCGCGCTGGACAAGGCCGACAACCCGCTGAAGAAGGCGGCCGCCGACGCCAAGAAGGCGTCCGACGACGCCGCTGCCGCCAAGGCGGCCGCCGACAAGAAGCTTGCCGACGCCGAGAAGGCGCTGGCGGAGATCCAGGCCAAGCCGGACGCCACTCCGGATGAGAAGGCCCTCGCCGAGAAGGCCGTCGCCGACGCGAAGACCGCCGCCGACGCCGCCAAGGCCACCGCCGAGACCAAGGCCGCCGAGGCGACCGAGGCCCAGGACGCCCTGGACGACGCGCGCGTCGCCGCCGTCCGTGAGGCGGAGAAGGCCCGGGTGGCCAAGGAGAAGGCGGCGAAGGAGCTGGACGCCGCCAAGGACGCCCTGCGGGAGGCGGAGGAGGAAGACGCGGAGACGGGTGAGGGGTGCGACAAGGTCGAGTTCAGTGAGGACCTCGTCACCACGCTGAGCGGCCCGGCGAAGATCACCGCCGGCCAGAGCGGTGTCTACACCCTCCACGTCAGCAACAAGGGCGAGGACACGCTGGTCGACGTCATCGGCTACGCGGACGCCATGGACGAGGAGGGCAATCTCTTCGACCTGGCCTGGTCCGCTGTCGGAAGCTCGACGTGGCAGCCGCTCGACGAGGAGGACGACTTCTTCCCCGGCCCCGCCTCGCTGGGTCCTGGCAAGTCCTTCGACGTCAAGCTGAAGGTCACCGTCGACGCCAAGACCCCGGCCAAGGAAGGCGCCGTCTACGCGGGCGCCGACTACGAGACCGAGGATGGCACCTGCGGCTTCGCCGACGAGAGCGCCTACGCCGGTTTCACCATCACCAAGCCCACCCAGCCGGGCACCGGCGGCACCGCTGGCAACGGAAACACCACCCAGCAGGGCGGTCAGTCCACCACGCCGGTGACCACCGGAACCTCCGGCACGCTCGCCAACACCGGCGCGGGCTCCTCCACCATGCCGATCGCCCTCGCCGCCGGCGCGGCCGTGGTGCTCGGTGCCGGTGCGATGGTCGTCGTGCGCCGTCGTAAGGCCGGCGCCGACGCGTAATCGCGTGCGGTGACGGTGAAGGGCCCCTTCCGGAATTCCGGGAGGGGCCCTTTCTCTTCCAGGCGGATCAGCCCGCCGTGCGCGGGATGCGTTTCTCCCACGTGCGGTGGAAAACGATCTCCCCGCCCTCCCGGCAGACCACCTCGTCCGACGTCAGGAACGCGTCCGCGTCGCACGTGATCTCCGAGCGGGTCTCGATTCGGACGTCCCACGCCATTTCCGGGCGGTGGAGGCGGATGTTCCAGTCCGAGCGGGTACGGGCCGTCAGCGGGCCCGACTCGGCGATCGTGTACGTGTCCAGGGCGTCGTCGGTGTACTCCAGGCCGTCCGGGTACACCCGGGTGCCGCCGTAGCGCGGGTCGACCTCCAGGCGCCACTCGCCCTTCGCCACGTCGCGGACCACCACCCGCTCCGGGCGCGGCTCCTCCAGGGTGCGCGGGCAGGACACGTTCAGCGGCTCGGACTGTTCCGGTTCCTCGAACTCGACGGCGTCGGCCGTCCGGGCGCGGACCGGGAGGGTGAGGGAGGAACCCGTCGGGTCGAGGGTGAAGCCGGCGGCGTCCGGCTGGGGCCAGATCCACGGCCAGTACGTGGAGGAGACCGCGAGGCGGACCCGGTGGCCGGGCCGGAAGGCGTGGCCGATGGCGTTGAGCCGGAAGTCGTAGCTCTCCCACTCGCCGACCTGCGCCTCGACCGCCCGGTCGCGGCCGTAACGGGCGGAGAGGTTCAGCACGCCCCGGGTGACGAGCGTGGACGACCCGTCCGGGGCGATGTCGCAGAGGCGGGCGATGACCTGGCCGGTCGGGGCCGCCGCGCGCAGGGACAGCCTCACCGACGGACTGCCCAGGATCTGGAGGGCAGGCCCGTCATCCGGGACCGGGAAGTCGAAGCACGCCGAGTGCGCGTCCTCCTCGCGCTGGTCCGGCGGCAGGTCCGCGTCGTTGCCGAAGGGGAAGAAGCGGCCCGCGTCGAGGCCGGTCTGCTGGGGCGAGGACACCTCCACCCGGTCGCCCTGGAAGCCGTACGTCACCGGAGTGACGTTCGGCGACGGCCAGGACGGGTCGGTGACCCAGCGGCCCGGCAGCTCCTCGTACACCGTCGCCGGCGGGTGCGAGTCGCTGATCCAGGAGCGCAGCAGCGGCTCGGCCATCACGTCGTTGTCGACGTTCTTGAGGTGGTGGTCCCACCAGCGCAGGGTCTCCTGGAGGAAGCCGATCGCCGGGCCGGGCGGCAGCCCGCGGTCGGGGTACTGGTGCGACCAGGGGCCGATGATGCCGCGGACGCGGTCCTGCGGGAGGTGCTCGACGAGCCGGAGCACGGTGTCGCGGTACGGGTCGTGCCAGCCGCCCACGGCGAGGACGGCGGAGCGGATCGAGGTGTAGTCCTCGCAGACGCTGCCGTGCCGCCAGTACGCGTCGCGGGTCTGGTGGGCGAGCCACGTGTGGGTGAACGGCGTCACCGCCTCCAGGCGCTCCAGCCACATCTCGCGCCACTCATCGCCCACGTAGTGCGGGTCCGGCGGCCGGGACACGAAGGCGAGCATGGCGGCGGCCCAGGCGTGCATGTCGACGGCGAGGACGGAGCCGCCCAGGTAGTGGAGGTCGTTGTCGTAGCGGTCGTCGGTGGAGCAGACGGTGACGACCGCCTTCAGGGGCTCGGGCGCCAGGGCGGCGATCTGGAGGCTGTTGGAGCCGCCCCAGGAGATGCCGAACATGCCGACGCGGCCGGTGCACCAGGGCTGCTCGGCGAGCCAGTGCACGACGGCCACGCCGTCGGCGAGCTCGGTAGCGTCGTACTCGTCGCCGGGCAGCCCCTCGCTGTTGCCGTGGCCGCGCACGTCCACCCGTACGGAGGCGTAGCCGTGGCCCGCGTACCAGGGGTGGCGCTGCCAGTCGCGGGGCGCGGTCCAGTCGGTGAGGCGGTAGGGGAGGTATTCGAGCAGGGCGGGGACGGGCTCGTCGGTGAGCGGGCGCCACACGCGGGCGTAGAGCCTCGTGCCGTCGGGCATCGGGATGCGGACGTCTTCGTGGCGGGTCTCGTACGGGAAGCGGGTGCGGATCTTGGCGGTCCTCTTCGCGGGCCTCGTGGTCCCCGTGATCTTCGTGGTCTTCATGGCTCCGGACACCTCGTGGCGCACGCCTGGTCGCGACCGTGCCCGGGCTCGCCGTTCGGGCCGATGTCGATCGCTGTTCGGGACAAAACGCCTACTCCTGGTCGTATGGGCTGATCACGAACATACCGGGGGTGACGGGAAGGCGCCCACGGTGATCGAAACGTGACCGGATACGCTGGCTTGAGTGAATGGACCGACACATCGACAATCCGAGTCATCGGCTGGTCGTGGCAGGGTCATCGGCGAGTCATCGGCAGGTCGGCCGGAAGGTCGACCGGCAGGTCGGCCGGCGAGCCGGTCGGCAGGTCGAGCGGCAGGCCGAACGGCAGGTCGTCGGCGTGCGGTCCGGACATCGTGAAGACAGCGTCAAGGACAGCGTCAGTAGGCGTCAGCAGACAGGAGATCCCCTCGTGACCGTCGTCGGGCCGTTCGGTCTTAGCGTGCGGGACCAGGCTCTCGAAGCCGATGTCCAGACCGGCTTGGCCGCCGTGGAGGCGGGCCTCCTCGACGCCACCAAGAGCGATGTCCCGTTCATCACGGAGGCCGCACAGCACCTCGTGCTGGCCGGCGGCAAGCGGTTCCGGCCGCTGCTCGTGATGCTCGCGGCCCAGTTCGGCGACCCCTACGCGCCGGGCGTCGTGCCCTCGGCCGTCGTCGTCGAGCTGACCCACCTCGCCACGCTGTACCACGACGACGTCATGGACGAGGCGGCCGTACGGCGCGGCGTCGCCAGCGCGAACAGCCGCTGGGGCAACTCGCTCGCCGTCCTGACGGGTGACTTCCTCTTCGCCCGCGCGTCGCACACGCTCGCGGACCTCGGACCCGAGGCCGTACGCATCCAGTCCGAGGCGTTCGAACGGCTCGTCACCGGCCAGATCCTGGAGACCGCCGGACCGCAGGAGGGCCGCGACCCCATCGCGCACTACCTCGACGTCCTCAGCGGCAAGACCGGCTCGCTCGTCGCCGTCTCCTGCCGCTTCGGCGCGATGATGTCCGGCGCGGACGAGGGCACCGTCGACATCCTCACCCAGTACGGCGAGCGGCTCGGCGTCGCCTTCCAGCTCGCCGACGACGTCCTCGACATCGCCTCCGACTCCCACGAGTCCGGCAAGACGCCCGGCACCGACCTCCGCGAGGGCGTCCCCACGCTGCCCGTGCTCCACCTGCGCGCCGCCGCGGCCGCCCACGGCCGCCCGGAGGACCTCGAACTCCTCGCGCTCGTCGAGGGCGACCTCACGGACGACGCCCGCCACGCCGAGGCCCTCCGCCGCCTCCGCGTCCACCCGGCCCTGGAGCAGGCCCGCCGCGAGACGGTCCGCTACGCGGAGGAGGCCCGCGCGATGCTGGCCCCGCTCCCGGAGGGCTACGCGAAGGCGGCCCTGGAGGAGCTGTGCGACGCGGTGGTACACCGGGCGGGCTGATTCGGCTTCGCCGGACTACCGACCGTCCCGGGTCCCGGGCCCGAGCTCGGATAGGCGAAGGGCCGCACCCCTTGACGGGATGCGGCCCACAGGGATTGCGGGGTGCAATCCAGATGGACGTCGACGACATCCGTTCGAGGTTCGGCAGCAAGTATGACGAGGCCGTCATCGAGATGTGGATGAGCCTCAGTTCCAAGAAGGCAGTCCAGGCCTGGGCGAGAAGCATTCAGGGCACCTGATGATCGGACACAAGTCATGAGCAAGCCGCTCTGGGCTGATGAGATCTTCGACTGTGGGGATCTCCCCCAGGAGAACACCGAGGAGACGTCCGAGGAGGGAGCGCGACGCTGGGAGCGCTACACCCAGCTGGCAGACGGTGTCACCGGAAGTGAGGGCACGGCGGGTGTGTCGGCCCTGATCCGGTCGTTCAGAGTGGATGAGGATTTCGGGGCTTACGAGTCTGCCATCGCCGCGCTTCAGAGGTTTCCTCGCGATGTCCTCGGGCGAGGGGTGGCGGAATCAGCGGCCACTCTGACTGAAATCCCCGAGGACTGGAGTGGCAATGTCCTACTCCTCACTGTCCAGATGGGGCAGGGTTCGATCGACGCATTCAACAGGGGAATCTCCTCCCTCGCTCCACGAGAAAGGGAGTCGCTCGCGCGCCTCATCGAGTTCCACGAATCGAATGAGTGGCTCTCTGAATCGGATTGCAGAGGCAAGTTGATCTCGTAGTAGGCGCCGCGCCGAACCAATGTGCACAGCGGGGGCAGATCCCCAGGGCGAAGGAGATCGGGCAGGGCACTCTGCTGGCTGCTCAACCCGCACGTGCGCAACCTGGAGGGCTGCACGGGGCGATTGGGAGAGCGTGGGGCAGGGGACGGCATCTTTGCAGGCGCAGGGCCCCCCTCCGTTGGGCGGGCTCGCCCTAAGGGTGGGTCATCCCGTAGGTGTACGTGAGGTTGAGTCCGCGGGCTGACGATTCCCGGGCGCCGTGCTGGTGGGATGGAACCATCAAGAAGGGTCCACGAGGGCACGGAGGGAACGCAGACATGGCAGGACAGCGCAAGGCGAGCCGTTACGTCGTCCCGGTCGCGGTGGCCGGGGTGGCCGCGGCGACCATCGGGCTGGTGCCGGCGCTCGCCGCGTCGGGTGACCCGGATCTGCCGGACATCACCGCGCAGCAGCTCATCGAGAAGATCGCCGCCTCGGACACCCAGACCCTGTCCGGCACGTTCAGGATCAGCACCGACCTGGGGCTGCCGTCCTTCGCGGGGCTGCTCCCGTCGGCGCCGGGCGGGTCCGGCTCCGGTTCCGCCGACCCGTCGGAGCGGCTGACCCAGCTGGTCTCCGGCTCGCACACGCTGCGGGTCGCGGCCGACGGTCCCGACCGGCAGAAGCTGACGCTGCTCGACGGCTCGGACGAGTACAGCCTGATCCACAACGGCGACGACCTCTGGGCGTACGACAGCAAGTCGAACGAGGTCTTCCACGAGAAGGGCGCCGGCGGCGCGCAGGGCAAGGAGGGCGAGCACGGCAAGGGGGGCGACGAGCTGCCCGCTACGCCCAAGGAGCTTGCCGACGAGGTGCTGAAGGCGGCCGGCGACACCACCTCCGTCACCGTCGGCGGTACCGCCAAGGTGGCCGGCCGGGACGCCTACCAGCTGGTGATCAAGCCCAAGCAGTCCGGCTCCACGGTCGAGTCCGTCACGATCGCCGTGGACGCGGCCAACGGCACCCCGCTCAAGTTCACCCTCGACTCCGTCAGCGGCGGCAAGCCGGTCGTCGACGCGGGCTTCACCAAGGTGGACTTCGCCAAGCCCGCTGCCGACACCTTCGACTTCAAGGCTCCGAAGGGCGCGAAGGTCACCGAGGGCGCCGGAGAGGCGGCGGACAAGGCCGGGAAGGGCGGGAAGGACGCCGAGGACGCGTTCGGCGAGGACTTCGGCATGGGTCTCGGCGGGCTCTTCGGCGGGATGGAGAAGGGCGAGGGAAGCGAGCCGAACATCATCGGTGAGGGCTGGACCACCATCGCCCAGCTCGACACCGGCGCCCCCGCGCCCAAGACCGGCGAGGCGCCGAAGGAGGTCCAGGGCTTCCTGGACGCCCTCGGCGACAAGGTGAGCGGGAAGTTCGGCTCCGGCACCGTCTTCAAGACGAAGATCGTCAACGCGCTGATGACGGACGACGGCAAGGTCTACGTCGGTGCCGTCACGCCGGACGCGCTCGTGAACGCGGCCAACTCGGCCAAGTAGCTATTCGGCAGTGCTCGTTGGGACTGCTTGTTGGGACCCCGGGTGGGTCGGGGCTGTCGTCACCGACCCACCCGGGAGTTTTTCTGCGGACTACGGGAACGTCAGCTTGAAGCTGTTGATGTAGCCCGTGTCGACCGCGGCCTTGTCCTGGACGCGGAGGCTCCAGACGCCGTTGGCGACCTCGGAGGAGGCGTTCACGGTGTAGGTCTGGTTGATGTTGTCGGCGCTGCCGCCGGAGCGGTTGTGCAGGTTGTAGACCGAGCCGTCGGGGGCGACGAGGTCGACGACGAGGTCACCGATGTAGGTGTGGACGATGTTCACACCCACGGAGAGGTTGCTCGGCGCGTTGCCGCTGATCCCGGAGACGGTCACGGACGAGGTCACCGCGGTCCCGTTGTCCGGGACGGCCACGTCGGCCGTGTTCTCGAAGACCGTGCCGGTCGGCGGCGTGGTCGTGCCGGTCGACAGGTTCCAGACCGCGTACGCGATGGCGTCGGCGTTGCGGTCCAGGGCGGTGTCGTTGATGTTCGCCGTCGTGTCGCACGAGGAGTGGTAGCAGCGGTCGAAGGCCGTGGCCGTGCCGCCCCACTTCTGCACCTGGGCGGAGGTCTTCACCCGGCTGGCGCCGGTGAACAGGCCGCCGACCGGGATGCCCACGTTCTTGAACGAGGCGTGGTCGGAGCGGCCGTCGCCCTCGGTCTCGATCTCCGTCGGGACGCCGAGGCCCGCGAAGTAGTTCTTGAAGGTCTGCTCGATCGTCGGGTCGTCGTCGTAGACGAAGTAGCCCGGGTTGGGCGAGCCGATCATGTCGAAGTTCAGGTAGCCCTTGATCTTCGAACGCTCGGTGGTGGGCAGGTTGTTGACGTAGTACTTCGAGCCGACCAGGCCCAGCTCCTCCGCGCCCCACCAGCCGAACCGCAGGTGCTTGGTGGGCTGGAGCTGAGCGCGGGAGACGGCGAGCGCGGTCTCCAGGATGGCCGCCGAACCCGAGCCGTTGTCGTTGATGCCCGGCCCCGAGGTGACCGAGTCCAGGTGCGAACCGGACATGATCACCTGGTTCGGGTCGCCGCCCGGCCAGTCGGCGATCAGGTTGTAGCCGGTCGTGCCGTTGTACGTGAACTGCTGGACGGTCGTGGTGTATCCCGCCGCGTCCAGCTTGGCCTTTACGAAGTCGATGGACGCCTTGTAGCCGGTACGGCCGTGGGCGCGGTTGCCGCCGTTGTTCGTGGCGATGGTCTGGAGGTCGGCCAGGTGCTGCTTGACGTTGGTCACCGATATGTCGGGCGGCGTCACGGCGGCGGCGTTGCCCGATGCGGCGGTCGCCGGGGCGGCGCCGGCGAAGGCGCCGAGAACCAGTGCCGAGGCGCCGGCCAGGGCCGACAGTCTTGTGGACAGTCTCGCGGAGAGTTTCATGTGGGGGCTCCGGATTCCGAACTGGGGATGGGACGGAACGTGCGAGCGCCTCGCGCCGTGGGTGACGCGAGGCGTTGGAGCATGGCAGAGCTGGTCAGCGTGTGTGGAGCTTCATGGAGCACGAGCTTGGTCTGAGCACGAGCTTGGTTCGAGCACGAGCTTGGTTCGAGCACGAACTCGGCGTTGCACGAGCTTGGTCGGAGCGTGTGCGGCTGCGCTGTGTGTGACGAATGTTCAGGGAGAGTTTGACTTCTCGTCAAGAGCAGAAACCGGTCAGGAGTGTTCGCTCACCGAACACCCGAGCGCCCGCAGACGCAGCGTCGACATCGCGTCGTCGAGAGGATGAGGCCGGCTCCACCTCTGGAGGTTGACGGCGATGGACATCTGGCGCCTGCCGTCCGCTCGGGTCATGGACATCGTCCCGGCGCCCCAGACCGAGCCTTCGTTGCCCCAGAAGGTGCCGCAGCCCGGGACCTCGACCTTCTGCAGCCCCAGGCCGAACGTGATCGTCGACCCGTCCAGGGCGATCACCGGCACCGTCCGCTGCATCTGCGCCAGCGAGGCCGGTGCGATGATCCGGCCGCCGAGCAGCGCCCGGTAGAAGCGGTTCAGGTCCTCCATGGTGGACACCAGGCCGCCCCCGGCCATGTCCCACGACATGGTGTAGACGCTGTAGTCGCGCGGCGGTTCGAGCGCGCCCCAGAGCGCCTCGTACATCTTCGAGTGCGGGCCCTCGATCCGCGGCCCGGTGGGGAAGAAAGTGTGTCGCAGCCCGGCCCGCCCGATGACGTTCCGGGCGATGTACTCCTCCGCCGGCACGCCCGTCACCCGCGCCAACAGCTCTCCCAGCAGGAGGTAGTTCGTGTTCGAGTAGACGCCGGGGAGCGCGCCGGGCTCGGCCGTCGCCGGCGCCGCGAGACCGAGCGCGATCAGATCCGGCACCCGGAACCGCGTGAAGCGGTTCTCGTCGAGGCTCTTCGAGGAGACCGGCCCGTCGGCGCCGGATATGGACGGGAAGGCGTACGGGATGTACTCGGCGAATCCGCTGGTGTGGTTGAGCAGCATCCGCACCGTGACCACCCGGCCGCGCTCGCCCGGTACCAGCTCGGGCAGGTAGTCGCCGATCGGGGCGTCGAGCCGTACCCGGCCCTGCTCGACCTGCTGGAGCACGGCGGAGGCGGTGAAGACCTTGGTGATGCTCCCGACCCGTTGCAGCAGATCGGGCCGGACCGGGCGCCCCGACTCCAGGTCGGCGACGCCCGCGGCGCCCCGCCAGGTGCGCCCCGCGTCCCGCACCTCGGCGAAGGCGCCGGGCATGCCGGCGGCGTGCAGGCCGTCCAGGGCGGACTGGAGCGCGACGGGGTCGAGCCCGGGGGTGGGCGAGGGGGCAGGAGAGGCGGCGGGAGTGGGAGCTGGAGAGGGAGGGGGAGTGGGGGATGTGCCGGTCTTGGCGGCCGCGGGGGTGGTGGTCGCCGCCATCAGGCCGAAGGCGGCGAGCCCGAGCAGTGTCAGGCGCAGTTTCATGGGTCGGTCCTCTCGTGAGCGGGGGGTGGTGGGGGCTAGCTGCCGGGTGCTCGAAGCCGGGTACTGCGTGCTGGGTGCTCGGTGCCGGGGCTTCAGTCGGCCAGGGCGCGTCGCAGTACGGCTCCGAGCTCGGCGTTCTGCCGCTGCGAGACGTCCGCGGAGACGATCGCCTGCGAGCCGTGGAAGGTGCCGGGCCACTGGTGCAGCTCGACCGACACGCCCGCCTGGAGCAGCCGCAGTGCGTAGTGGATGTCCTCGTCGCGGTTGGGGCACAGCTCCGCCGTCGCGATGTACGCGGGCGGCAGGCCCGTCAGGTCCTCGGCGCGGGCGGGCGCCGCGTACGGGGTGGCGGGCCGTCCGCCGAGGTAGTGCCGCCACGACGCCGCGACCTTGTCCCGGTCGACCCAGGGCGTGTCGGTGAAGTTCCGCTGCGACCAGGTCTCCTGCCGGTCGTCGAGCTGGGGCTGGTTGAGCAGTTGGAAGCGGATGGCGGGGCCCCGCTCGTCCCGCGCCCGCAGGGCCACCGCCGCCGCGAGCCCGCCGCCGGCGCTGTGTCCGGCGACCGCGATCCGCGCCGGGTCGACGCCGAGCCGGCCGGCGTTCGCCGCCGCCCAGGTGAGCACGGCGTAGGCGTCGTCGAGGGACGCGGGGAAGGGGTTCTCGGGCGAGAGGCGGTAGCCGACCGAGAGCACCACCGCGCCGGAGGTGGCGGCGAGCCGGGTGGCCCACGGGTGTTCGGTGTCCACGTCTCCGGTGACGTGTCCGCCTCCGTGCAGCCACACGACGGCGGCCCGCGCGCCGTGCGGGCGGTAGACGCGTACGGGTACGTCCGGCGCATAACGTGCATCAGCACCAGCAGCACCGGCGGCGGCCGGCACCGCGAGGTCCTCGACCTCCATGCCGGAGGTGTCAGGCAGCGGCACCGAGGCGGCGAGCTGGGCGAAGAGCTTGCGGGCGCCGGCCGGGTCGGCGAGGTCGGCCTGGGGGAACAGCGGGACGAATGCTTCGAGTTCGGGATCCATGACGGCCATCCTGGCGGCCGCGGCCCGGCGGGTCGGCCGCCGTCCGTCGCGCTTCCTGCCCGGATCGCGCACCGATCGGCGCGGGCCGCCGCGCCGCCCGTCCTTCTATCCTTCCGGACATGGAGGCACTGGCCCTGCGGCTGTCGGGACTCGATCCGTACGCCGGCGGCGCGATCCGCATCGTCGCGTTCTACGACACGCTGATGCGCCGCCGCGTCGACCTCCCGGCGCTCGCCCGCGCCTCGGCCGGTCTCGCGGAGTGCGTCACCGGGATACGGCTGCACGGCACGGGGCGGGCCGTCCGCGTCTCACCGCTGGGCACGGAGGTCGACGTGTCGACGCCGTCCGCGCCGACGCCGTCCGCGCCGACGCCGTCCGCGCCGATGCCGTCCGCGCCGACGTCGTCCGCACCGATGCCGTGCGCGTCGACGACGGCGCCGGTCACGCTCGACGAGGAGGAGATCGGCGAGGTGTGGCTGGAGCGGCCCGGCCCGCCGAACGCGCTCGACGAGATCCTGCTCGACCGCCTCGCGATCGCCGTCGCGGCGGCCGTCGAACGCTACGGCCCGGCCCGTACGACCATGGCCGACCCGGCCCTCGTCGAACTCGCCGTCGCCCCGACCACGGACCCCGCCGCCCGGGCCCGTGCCCTGCGCCTCCTGGGCTTCGCCCCCGGCCGGCCGGTCCAGGTGGTCGCGGTCCGCTCCGACGTTCCTCTCGACAGGATCGGCGCGCGCATCTGCCCGGCCGGCCTGGTGAAGGCAGCGGTCCTGGCGGCGCCTGGGGGACCTGCCGGACGTGCTGGACCCGCAGGACCCGCCGTACCCGGCGCGTCTGCTGGACTCGCCGGACCCGCCGTACCCGGCGCGCCTGCCGGACTCGCCGGACCCGCCCGACTCGGCGGACCTGGCGCGCCTGGCGGACCTGGCGCGCCTGGCGGACGTGGCCGGCCCGCCGTGTCCGGCGGTGAGATCGGCGTGCTGCTCGCCACGGCCGTCGACCCCGCCCGCTTCCCGGACGGTGTACGGGCCGGGGTCGCCGACGCGGACAGCCCCGAGACGTCCTGGCGGCAGGCCCGTACAGCCCTGCGCTTCACCACGGACGACCAACCAGTCGTCCACTACGCCGAGTTGGGCGCGCTCGCGCTGCTCGCCGAAGTCCCCGACGCGGCCGCGCGCGCCAACCCGGACGTCGCCGCGCTCGCCCGGGCGGTGGCCGGCCCGGAGGGCCGGGAAGCCCTGGAGACCCTCGACGCCTACTGCGCCACCGCCTCGCTCCGACGCGCCGCCGAGCGCCTCCACCTCCACCACAGCAGCGTCTCCCGCCGCCTCGACCAACTCGGCAGGGCGCTCGGCCTCGACCTCACGACCCCGACGGGCCTCACGCGGGCCCGGCTGGCGCTCACGGCGTGGCGGCTCCTGGCGGACGAGCCCGAGCCCGTGCACTGGCCCTGAACTCGCCGCCTCCATCGAACGATGCAGCCCGAAATCGTCCCGTCGACCGAGGTACCGCCCTCCGGCCCGCTCCTACGCTGAAGCCGTCCCCCTCGAACCGACGGCACCCAGCCGAATGCCGCGAGCCGCAAGACGCGAGACGCGAGACGCGAGAAAGGTAGAGGTCTCTCATGAGCCGCGCCGCGAAGAACCTGACCGAAGGATCCGTGACCTTGCTCGTCGGCCTCGCGCTGGCGCTCTTCGCCGACGGGATCGAGATCCCGGTCTTCACCCTCACCAAGGTGGGAGTGGTCCTGATCGTCGTCGGCGCCGCCCTGCTGCTCACCGGCCTCGTCCAGGCGGTACGGGAGAGGTGAGGCCGGCCCCGTGACGCCTGGGCCGGGTTCGTGAACTACGCGTCCGAATAGCGCCAGCACCGGTCCCGCGCCCGCGTGAAGGTGGGCGTATGACCACGACGACCTACACCCCACTCGCCATCCCGCCCGCCGCCCTGGCCGAGCTCCGCCGTAGCGACGACGCGGGCCGCGCGTGCCGGCCGTTCACGGCGGACGCCGAGGCCGCGGGGAACCCGCTGCGCTGCTGTCTGCGCTCCTCGCGCGAGGGGGAGCGGATCGCGCTCGTGTCGTACGCCCCGCTGCGGCGGTGGGCCGCCGAGACGGGGGCGGAGCCCGGGGCGTACGACGAGCAGGGGCCGGTCTTCATCCACGCCGAGGAATGCGCGGGTCCGCCCGCCGCGCCCGAGACGTACCCCTTCGACCGGCCCGGCGCGCTGCGGACCCTGCGCCGTTACGACGCCGCCGGGCGGATCGTCGGCGGGCGGCTCCTGGAGATCCCGGAGGTGCCGAACGAGGGCTTCGACCGGGCCTTCGCGGAGGCCTTTGCCGACCCGGCCGTCGCGCTCGTGCACGTACGGGCCGTGGAGTACGGCTGCTTCCACTACGAGGTGCGGCGAGAGAACCCGTAGGGCGCCGTAGGGCACACCCCGTAGGGCGGGCGCCCCGTAGGGCACACCCCGTAGGGCACACCCCGTAGGGTCGGTCCCATGACCAGCGACCAATTCAGTGACGCGTTCCTGCTGGAGGCCGAGCGGCACGCCGCGTGGGGCGCGGCGCAGCTCGAAGCCCTGACGGACTTCCTTCCCGAGGGGGACTGGACGGCCGACCTGGCGGCCTGCCGCTACCGGCAGGGGCCGCTCGAGCTGAGGGTCGGTGTCCTCGGCACGTACGACATGAACGAGCAGAGCTGGATGTGGGGTTGGGCCAACCCCGGGCTGCGCGGTGGCGAGGTGGTCGCGCTGGCCGGAGCCGTCGAGCGGTACGGGCGGGCGCATGGCATCGCCGAACTCACCGCGGAGGTCCTGGACCTGTCCGGCTTCCCCGACCCGCGGCGCGCGGCCGAGATGCTGGCCTTCACCGGGATGGGCGTCGCCGAGGCCGCCGGTTACATCGGCATGCCCGCCGGCCCGGCCACCCAGGTCTACTTCCTGCCCGACGACCCGCAGGTCCCGCGCCCCGGCCTGGACCCGGTCACCCTGCCCCGCACCCTGCTCACCGGCGCCGGCCTGATCGGCCGCTCGCCCCGCCACGTCGTCGAGGGCCACTTCGACCACCACGGCGCCCCGTACCGCGCGGAGCCGGACCGGATCACCGCCGAACTCCCGGGCGGCGGCACGGCCGTGGTCTCCTTCGACGGCCTCGGCCGGATCGCGGGAGTGGAACTCGACGTCGTACGCGTCGGCGGCTAGACGACGGGCGGCTGGACGGCGAGGGCGGCTGGACGACGGGCGGCTGGACGGCGAGGGCGGAAGCGACCACAGTCCCGGGTTCCTGGTCCCGGGTCCCTGGTACCTGGTCCCTGGTCCCGGGTCCCTGGGCGTAGGAGCGGATCAAGGGCGCGGGAAGCGGGCGCGCACGCCGTCGATGCAGGTGTCCCGGGAGGTGGGCCCGCCGAACCGGAGGCGATCGTAGGCCGTGAACGCCGGTTCCATCGTGTCGAGTTCGTCGACCAGAGCATGCAGTCGCGCAGTCCACTGCGCCGAACCGGCATCCGGCTCGTGCACCGCGGCGCCGATCGCGGTCGTCAGGTGATCCTTGCGCTGGATGGTGGCCGGAGTCACCGAGTGCAGACACACGTACTGTCCGCTGAGATACGCATTCCACTCCGCCTTCCCGGCCATCGGATCGGCCCAGTGCGCGGTGAACCACGCTTCGAGCAGGTCTACGCCGCCGGCCTCCTCGGCCAGAGCGAACAGGTCGCGCGGCACCATCTCGGCGCCGTCGGAGCGCAGATATCCCGGGAGCGGCAGCCGCCGTCCCAGCATCAGCCGGCGGACGGCATCGGCATCGCGGCCGTGGAGCGCGCACAGTTCCTCCAGGGAGACGAACTGCGCGGTGACATACGCGTCATCGGCATCGGTCATCGGATGGTCGCCGTTGACCTCCCGGAACCGCTCGACGATCTGCTGCTTCAGGTCCGTCTCCGTCACAAGAGGCCTCCGGCGTCATCCGCGCGGGCCTCTCCCGCGCGGACTCCGCACGCTACAAGCGGCATGATTCGGCACTCACCGAACTGTTGGCGGCCGCCCCGCGGGTGCGGCGGCCGGAGGGGGGCGACGGGAGGTGAGGCGGGCCCCTAGGATCGCGGGCATGGCCCTGATCATGAGTGACGTGGACCGGTTCGAGGCCGCGCGGCCGCGGCTTCAGGCCATCGCCTACCGGCTGCTCGGCTCTTCGAGCGAGGCCGAGGACGCCGTGCAGGAGACCTTCCTGCGCTGGCAGGCGGCCGACGTCGAGCGGATCGAGGTGCCCGAGGCCTGGCTGACCAAGGTCCTCACCAACTACTGCCTCAACCAGCTCGCTTCGGCCCGCGCCCGGCGCGAGACGTACGTGGGCAGGTGGCTGCCCGAGCCGCTGCTCGCCGGTGACCCGATGCTCGGCCCCGCCGACACCGCCGAGCAGCGCGAGTCGGTCTCGTACGCCGTCCTCGTCCTGCTCGAACGCCTGTCGCCCAACGAGCGGGCGGTGTACGTGCTGCGCGAGGCCTTCGACTACCCGCACCGGGAGATCGCCGAGATCCTCGACATCACCGAGGCGGCCAGCCAGCAGATCCTCCACCGGGCCAAGAAGCACGTCGCCGACGGCAAGGCGCGCACCGAGATCGACGAGGCCGCCGCCCGGCGGATCGTCGAGGAGTTCCTGGCCGCGGCGACCAGCGGCCGTACCGAACCCCTCGTCGCCCTGCTCACCCAGGACGCCGTCTCGGTCGGCGACGGCGGCGGCAAGGTCCCCGCCCGCGCGAAGGCGTTCGAGGGCGCGCTCGCCGTGGCCACGTTCCTGCGCGGTCTGTTCAAGCCCGCGCCGGCCAAGCGGGCCCTCGTCGGCGGCGTGCCCGAGATCTACGCCACGACCGCGAACGGCGGGCCCGCCGTCGTGGCCGTGGTGGACGGCCGGGTCGTCGGCATCACCTGCCTGGAGGTCACCGCGGACGGCATCGTCGCGGTCCGCAGCCAGGTCAACCCCGACAAGCTGGTCCGCGCGACCGAGCGGTGGGCCGCCGCGGAGCACGGGGAGCCCCTGTACGTCCTCTGAGTCCTCCGGCCTCGGGTGTACGGGCTCTGCACGTCCTCCGCACGTCCTCTGACTGTGGTCTTACGGGCTCCTTGGTTTTACGGGCTCCGATCGGGGTGTGACGCAGGTCACATACCGACCCTGTCAGGAAACGCCGGGCTGCCCGGTTCAAGGGTCGACACCGCGCAAGACCACGGCGCACCCGACCCGCACAGACAGGAGCAGGGCCATGCAGCACCGCATCGTCGTCCTCGGAGCCGGCTACACCGGAGCCGTCACCGCCGGCCGCCTCGCCAGGCGGCTGCGCCGCGAGGACGTCACCATCACCCTCGTGAACCCCGAGTCCGACTTCGTCGAGCGCGTCCGGCTGCACCAGCTCGCCGCCGGCCAGGACCTCAGGCCCCGCCCCTTCGACGAGATGTTCGCGGGGACGGGCGTGGAGCTGAAGCTCGCCAAGGTCACCGCCGTGGACGTGGACCGCAAGACCGTGACGGTCACCGCCGCGACCGGCTCCGCGGCCGGCGGGTCCGGTGTCGAGCCCGCCGCGGCCGGCTCCGGGCAGGAGAAGCTGGCGTACGACACCCTGGTCTACGCCCTCGGCAGCGGCTGGAACGACGGCGACGTCCCCGGCGTCGCCGCCCACGCCCACGAGGTCGCCAGCCGTCCCGGCGCCCTCCGCCTCCGCGACCGCCTCGCCGCCCTGGACGCCGGCCGGCCGGTGGTCGTGGTCGGCGGCGGCCTGACCGGAGTGGAGGCCGCGACCGAGATCGCCGAGGCCCGGCCGGACCTCGACGTGGCCCTCGCCGTACGCGGCGAGCTCGGCGACTGGCTCTCCGAGAAGGGCCGCACCCACCTGCGCAAGGTGACGGCCGGGCTCGGCATCACCGTCCACGAGCACGCCGCAGTCACCGCCGTGACGGCGGACGCCGTGCGGACCGCCGACGGCGCGACCGTCCCGGCCGACGTCACCGTCTGGACCACCGGCTTCGCCGTCCACCCGATCGCCCGGGCCACCAGCCTGGAGCTGGGCGAGGGCGGCCGGATCGTGGTCGACGGCACGATGCGCTCGGTCTCCCACCCGGACGTGTACGCCGTGGGCGACGCGGCCCTCGCGACGGGCCCCGGCGACAAGCCGCTCCGCATGTCCTGCGCCTCCGGCGTGCCCATGGCCTGGCAGGCCGCCGACGCCATCGCCGCCCGCCTCACCGGCACCAAGGTTCCCGGCGTCTCGATCCGCTACTTCCAGCAGTGCGTCTCCCTCGGCCGCAAGGAGGCCCTGATCCAGTTCGTCACCGCCGACGACCGGTCGGTCGCCAGGGCGCTGACGGGCCGCGCGGCCGTCCTCTACAAGGAGCTGATCTGCAAGGGCGCGGCCTGGGGCGTCGCCAACCCGACCGCCGGCCTGCCGACCCGCCGTCGTCGTGTCGTACGGCAGCAGGTCCAGCCCCCGGTCCCGGCCGAGGCGGCGGCCTGAAGCGCCGACGCGAACGCCGACGCGAACGCCGACGCGAACGCCGCCGAGAACGCCGCCGGCAACCGGGACGGAGCCTCACGAGGACCGGGACGTCAGTGGACGCAGAACTCGTTGCCCTCCGGGTCCGTCATGACCGTCCAGGAGCCGCCCTGTTCCGCCACATGGCGCACGGCCTTCGCGCCCAGGCCCTCCAGGCGGGCCACCTCGGCCTCGCGGTTCTCCGGTCCCGGGTGGAGGTCCAGGTGGAGGCGGTTCTTGCCGGTCTTCGGCTCGGGCACCCGCTGGAAGAGGATGCGGTGCCCGAGCCCGGCGTCGGTGTCCGGGTCGAAGGGATCGTCCGGGTGGCGGACGGCGGCGAGGTCGCGCCAGGCCGGCCGGCCGTGGACGGTGACGGTCACGTCGGGCTCGACCACTCCCGCGGCGAGCAGCCGGGAGACCAGGGCGCTGTGGTCCTCCTCCCGGTAGTGGAGGGCGGCGGCCCAGAACCCAGCCTGGGCGTGCGGGTCGGCCGAGTCGATGACGAGCTTCCAGTGGATTGCGGTCATGTGACCTTTTATAGGGTCCGCCTCTGACATCGGCGGCCGGACCGCGCCTGCCGCGCCTGCCGATCTGCGACCGACGTCACGGTCTCGGCGGCCGTTTCCGCGCCTAATGTGGGGGGATGAACGATTCGCCCGGCTGCCCTCTGGTCGGTGTCGCCGCCACGTACATGACCCGGCTCGCGGAACTCTCCCTGGAGCCGGGCCTGGTGGCCGCCGTCGACCAGCACGCGGCGGCCGTGTGCGACGCGCTCGCGCCGCCCTCCCGGGGGCGCGGCGCCATTCCCGCGCAGCGGGGCCCGCAGGCCCGGACCGTCCGCCGCGAGGAACTCTCCGACTACGTGCTCGGCTTCACCGACCGGCTCACCGAGGTCGCCTGGACGGAACCCGCAGGACACGACTTCGCCACCCTGCGTCTGACGGCCGTCTGCTGGCTGATCCGCGAGCACGACCTGCTGGCGACCTGACCCACCGCTCGCCCTCCCGGCCGGCCGACACGGGCCCGGCCGCGCCCAGCCTCGGCCTCAGCGCCCAGCCTCGGCCTCAGCGCGCCCAGCCTCCGCCTCAGCGCCCGGCCTGTGCCGACGGGGCCGGCTCCGCCACGGTGACGGCAGCCGGCTCGGCCAGCGCGGCGGCCGGCTCGGCCAGAGCCGCCGCCTCCGGCTCGGTCGCCGCCGCGGCGCTCGCCGCCGCCAAGGCCTCGCGGCTGCGCCGGGCCGTGCGCAGGCCGTCCCAGGTGAGGACCGTCAGGGCCAGCCACACCAGTGAGAAGCCCACCCAGCGCTCCGGCGGCATCGCCTCGTGGAAGTAGAGGACGCCGAGCAGGAACTGGAAGACCGGCGCCAGGTACTGGAGCAGACCGAGGGTCGAGAGCGGGACGCGGATGGCCGCCGCCCCGAAGCAGACGAGCGGGATCGCGGTGATCACGCCGGTCGCCGCGAGCAGCGCGGCGTGGCCGGCGCCGTCGGAGGTGAAGGTCGACCGGCCCTGGGTGCCCAGCCACAGCAGGTAGCCGAGGGCGGGCAGGAACTGTACGGCGGTCTCGGCGGCCAGCGACTCCAGGCCGCCGATGTTGACCTTCTTCTTCACCAGGCCGTACGTGCCGAAGCTGCACGCCAGGACCAGTGAGATCCACGGCAGCCGCCCGTAGCCGATGGCGAGGACGACCACCGCGAGGACCGCGATGCCGACGGCCGCCCACTGTGCGGGCCGGAGCCGCTCCTTGAGCACGAGTACGCCGAGGGCGATGCTGACCAGCGGGTTGATGAAGTAGCCGAGCGAGGACTCCACGACGTGGCCGGCGTTCACGGCCCAGATGTAGACGCCCCAGTTGACGGTGATGAGACCGGCGGCGAGGGCGACCAGGCCGAGCCGGCGCGGGGTGCGCACCAGGTCGCGGACCCAGCTCCAGCGGCGCAGCGCGAGCAGGGCGAGGCCGACGACGACGAACGACCAGACCATGCGGTGGGCGAGGATCTCGACCGCTCCGGCGGGTTCGAGGAGCGGCCAGTAGAGGGGGAACAGGCCCCAGATGCCGTACGCGGCTATGCCGTAGATCAGTCCTGTGCGCTCCGCCCGCTGATCGTGCTCCGTGTCCACCGGACCTCCTGCCCCTGCCGGCCCTGCGCCGCGCGTCCTCACGAAGGTAGCGCCGCGAAGGGCCGGCTGTCATGCCCGTATCGCCATACGGTCCTGACGGATCAAGAAGCGGCGGGCGCCTGGGCGAGCGCTTCGCGGATCGTCTCGGCGAGCGGGCTGGTCGGGCGGCCGATCAGGCGGGACAGGTCGTCGCCGCGGGCGGCGAGCGCGCCGCGCGCCACGGCCTCGTCGACGTCGACCAGGATCTCGGCGAAGGGCTGCGGCACGCCGGCGCCGACGAGGATCTCCAGGTGGGCGGCGGCCGGCACGTTCGTGTAGCCGATCTCCTGGCCGGACTGGCGGGCCACCTCGGCCGCGTACTCGGCGAGCGACCAGGACACGTCGCCGCTCAGCTCGTACGCCCGGCCCAGGTGCTCGTCGAGCGGGCCGGTCAGCACGGCCGCGGCCGCGGCGGCGTAGTCGGCGCGGGTGGCGGAGGCGACGCGGCCCTCGCCGGCGTTGGCGACGACGGTGCCGTGGGCGAGGACGGGGGCGAGGTTGGCGGTGTAGTTCTCCGTGTACCAGCCGTTGCGGAGGAAGGTGTACGGCAGCCCGGAGTCGAGGATCGCCCGCTCGGTCGCCTTGTGCTCGTCGGCCAGGACGAAGTCGGCCTCGGGGCCGCCGAGGACGCCGGTGTACGCGAGCTGGGCGACCCCGGCGGCCTTGGCGGCGGTGATCACGGCGGTGTGCTGGGCCACGCGCTGCCCGACCTCGCTGCCGGAGATCAGCAGGACCCGGTCGCCGGCCTCGAAGGCGCCGGCCAGCGTCTCGGGCCGGGAGTAGTCGGCGACCCGGAGCTCCACGCCGCGCTCGGCCAGGTCGGCGGCCTTCGCCTTGTCGCGGACGACGGCGACGAGGGACTCGGCGGGCTCGGTGGCGAGGAGTGCGTCGAGGACGAGACGGCCGAGCTGTCCGGTGGCTCCGGTGACGACGATGCTCATGGGGTTCTCCCGGGGGTGCGGTGAAAGGGCAACGCACTCACCGTACGACTGGCGCTAACCTTTCGAAAGTACCCACTTTGAAGTAAGGTACTGGTATGCCGGTAAGTGCCCAAGGTTCCAGGAAGCCCGACGTCAACGACGCGATGTGCCCCTCGCGCCTCGTCCTGGAGCACGTCACCAGCCGCTGGGGCGTCCTCGTCCTCATCGCCCTGCTCGACCGCTCGTACCGCTTCGGCGAGCTGCGCCGGAAGATCGGCGGGGTCAGCGAGAAGATGCTCACCCAGACCCTCCAGACCCTGGAGCGCGACGGCTTCGTCCACCGCGACGCCAAGCCCGTCATCCCGCCCCGCGTCGACTACAGCCTCACCGCCCTCGGCCGCGAGGCCGCCCTCATCGTCGCGGAGCTCGGCCGCTGGACGGAGCGACGGCTCCCCGCGGTCGAGGAGGCGCGTGTGCGTTACGACACGGTGCGTGAAGCGTCCCAATGAGGTTGTAGCCGGGGCCTGTTGGGGCCGCCCGGCGTACGATCGCTCACCTATGGGGATTCCGTGACCATGTGTGGGGGGAATCGTGGCGCACGTGAGGCGAAGACTGCTGCGCGCCTGCGGGGTGGTGACGGCGGGCGGGGCGCTTCTGCTCGCCGGATGCTCGGCGGATGACGGAGGAGCCGGCGGCACCGGCGGGGGCAAGGGCGGCGGCAGGGGCGGCGGCAAGGGCGGTACGAGCGCGAGCGCTTCGGCGCCGCCGACCGCGAGCCCCCGCCCCACCGCCCTCCCCTTCACGCCCGACCCGAAGCGGGTGCCGAAGAACGCCGCCGACGCCCGGCGGCTGGCCCTGGAGATCGTGGCCGGTCCCGAGTCCTGGGGACCCGACTTCGTCAAGCGCACCCCGTACCTCAGCGACCCCGGCTCCTGGCCGGTCCTCGACGCGAACTGCCAGTGGCAGACGGGCTCCCTGCCCCGCTCCGTCCTCGCCAGCGTCACCGCCAACAGCGAGATCCCGGCCACCCCGGGCAAGGGCCCCCTGCGGGTCGCCGCCACCGTCACCGTGCACCGCACCGAGACCGACGCCGACTGGGAGATGGCCGAGACCCTGGAGGAGGCGCTGCGCTGCCCCGACCAGCAGCTGCGCGAGGGCGAACGCGTCACCGGCCTCGGCTCCCTCGGCCTGCCCTACGGCATCGGCGGCAACGCCCACGCGACCGACTCCCTCAACGAGAGCGGCTTCTACGTCAACGACGCCTTCAAGGGGCGGCAGGGCTACAGCTGGTACCAGGTCCGCATCGGCCAGGTCACCATGGCCACCGTCGTCAAGGGCGCACCCGGCCGCACCGAGGACCTCGTCACCGTCCTGACCCAGGCCCAGGTCACCATGGAGGAACGCGTCAAGAAGCAGATGGGAGCCACGTCGTGACCCCGACCCCCGGGCAGGCCTCCGACGCGACCCCCGAACCGGACGCGCTCCAGCCGCTGCTCCCCTCCGACCCCTCCGCCCTCGCCGGCTACCGGCTCCTCGGGCGCCTCGGCGCCGGCGGCATGGGCGTCGTCTACCTCGGCCGCACCGACACGGGCGCGCTCGCCGCCGTCAAGGTCACCCACGCCGACCAGGCCGACCAGGCCGACTTCCGGGCCCGCTTCCGCCGCGAGGTCGAGGCCGCCCGCCGGGTCGTCAGCCCCTGGGCCGTCCCCGTGGCAGGCGCCGACCCCGACGCCCCCGAGCCGTGGATGGCCACCGCCTACGTGCCGGGACCGTCCCTCGGCGAGGCCGTCCGGGCGCACGGGCCGCTGCCCGAGCGGAGCGTACGGATCCTCGGCGGCGCCGTCGCCCGCGCGCTCGCCGCCGTGCACGCGGCCGGGCTCGTGCACCGGGACGTGAAGCCCGGCAACATCCTGCTGGCCGTCGACGGGCCCCGGCTCATCGACTTCGGCATCGCCCGCGCGACCGGGGAGACCGGACTGACCTCGGCCGACATGGTCGTCGGCACCCCCGGCTTCCTCGCCCCCGAGCAGGCCGAGGCCCGCGCCGCCGAGATCGGCCCCGCAGCCGACGTCTTCGCCCTCGGCTGCCTGCTGGCCTACGCGACCACCGGACGCCCGCCGTTCGGCACCGGCGCCCTGGACGCCCTGCTGTACCGGACCGTCCACGACGAGCCCGACCTCACCGGCGTACCGGAGGGGCTGCTCGGCCTCGTACGGCAGTGCCTCGCCAAGGAACCAGCAGCGCGCCCCACCGCGGCCGAGGTCGCCCACCTGCTCACCGAGGACACCCCCGGCGCCCCCGCCGACTGGCTGCCCGCGTCCGTCGTCGCCACCATCGCCGCCCGCTCGGCGGCCATGCTCGCGCTCCCCGACATCGACCCGACCGCGCCCGGCACGGACCCGGAGGGCCCGGCGGACCCGGCTGCCCCCGCCCCGTCGCGGCGGCGCTTCCTGCTGCTCGGCGCCGGTGCCGCGGTGCTCGCGGCGGGCGGCGGCGCGTACGCCCTGCTCCACCGGGACGACGACGGGAACGACAGCGGGAGCGACGCCAAGCCCGCCGCGCCGAAGCGCCGGAACACCTGGGCCATCGGGGTCCTCGCCGACCTGTCCGGGCCCGCCCGGGAGATCGGCCTGGCCCAGGAGCGCGGCGCCCGGCTCGCCGTCGAGCGGTTCAACGCCGTGCACAAGGGCAAGCCCTTCACCCTCGAACTCAAGGTGTCCGACGACCGCGGCGACCGCGCCGGCGCCTTCGCCGCCGCCCGCCGGCTCACCTCCGACCCCTCCGTGCTCGCCGTCCTCGGCCCCACCTCCGACGACACCGGCGTCGCCGCGCTTCCCGCCTTCGAGGAGGCCGGTGTGCCGCTCCTCACCACCTCGGCGGGCTATCACCTCCTCACCCTGCGCGGCGAGAGCGGCCCGCAGAACACGACCGTGCTGCGCGCCATCCCGAGCCACTTCATGGCGGGCAGCTTCCTCGCCTGGGCCACCACGCTGCTGCCGCAGGTCCGCCGCCCGGGAGTCCTCCAGGAACGCACCGACGACCAGTACAGCTGGCAGTACGTCAGCGGCGCCCGCTTCGGCTTCCGGCAGGCCGGCCTCAAGCCGCACTTCCGGGTGATCCCCGGCCGGGCCACCGACTACCGCCGGATCATCGGCGAGATGATCGACGCCGGCATCGACACGTACGTTCACTGCGGCGTCCGCTCCACGGCCGTGCTCGCCGCCCGCGCCCTGAAAGAACTCGGCTTCACCGGGCCCCGGTTCACCGGCCAGCACGTCTTCGGGCCGCAGTTCCTGAAGGAGGCCGGGAGCGCCGCCGAGGGCTGGTTCGTCTGCGCGCCCGTCATCGACCCCGTCCAGCGGGCCGCCGACCCGAAGCAGAAGGCCGCCGACCGCAAGCCCACCCAGGACTTCCTCGACGCCTACCGCAAGCGATACGGCACCACTCCGGCCTTCTACACCGGCGAGTCCTTCGACGTGGTCAACCTGGTCACGACCTGGCTCACCACGAGCGCCGCCAGGGGCCCGCTCACCCGCAAGGGGCTGTGGCAGGCCCTGCACGGGCAGAAGTACACGGGAGCCATGGGCGGTTACTCCTTCGACAAAGACGGCGACCTGTCCGGCGTGGGCACCTTCCTCTACGGCGTGCAGAAGGGGGCCTACAAGTACCTCGGCCCCGCGCCCGGCGGGCCCGCCAACAAGTCCAGGAAGAGCTGACGGTGCAGCCGCTCAAGAAGGCCGACCCTTCCGCCATCGCCGGCTACCGGCTGCTCGGGCGGCTCGGCGCCGGCGGCATGGGCGTGGTCTACCTCGCCCGGTCCGCCGGCGGCGCCCTCGCCGCGCTCAAGCTGATCCGCGCCGAGCACGCCGCCGACCCCGGCTTCCGGGCCCGCTTCCGCCGGGAGACGGCCACCGCCGCGACCATCACCGGCCGCTGGGTGGTCCGGGTCCTGGGCGCCGACCCGGAGGCCCGCGAACCGTGGCTGGCCACCGAGTACGTGCCCGGGCCCTCGCTCGCCGAGGCCGTCGCCCTGCACGGCCCGCTGCCCGAGACCGCCGTCCGGGCCCTGGGCGCCCGGCTCGCCGACGCCCTCGACGGCGTGCACGCGGCCGGGCTCGTCCACCGGGACGTCAAGCCCGGCAACGTCCTCCTCGCCCTCGACGGGCCGCGGCTCATCGACTTCGGCATCGCCCGGGTCAGCGGCGCCACCGCGCTCACCGCCACCGGCGCGATGATCGGCACGCCGGGCTTCCTCGCCCCCGAACAGGCCGGGGTCGCGAGCGCCGGAGAGACCGGCCCGGCCGCCGACGTCTTCTCGCTCGGCTGCGTCCTCGCGTACGCGCTGACCGGCCGCCGCCCCTACGGTACGGGCGCGGTGGCCGCCGTCGTCTACCGCACCGTCCACGAGGAGCCCGACCTCGACGGCCTGCCCGAGCCGCTGCTGCCGCTGGTGGAGGCCTGCCTCGCCAAGGACGCCGCCGACCGGCCCGGCGCCGCCGAGGTGCGGGACGCCCTCGGCCCGTACGAGGGCCCGGCGGCGGGCGACTGGCTGCCGGCCGGCCTGCCCGCGCTGATCGCCCAGCGCTCCTCGCGGGTCCTCGACCTGCCGGTCGCCGACCCGACCATGCTCGACCCCGAGGAACCGCAGGGGACTTCACGGCGCCGCTTCCTGGTCCTCGGCGCGGCCGGCGCCGTCGCGGGCACCGGCGGTCTCACCGCCTGGCTGCTCGGCCGCGACCCGGCCGGCGGGACCGGCGGCGGCGCGGGCGCAGGCACGTCCGGGCGGAGGACGGCGTACACGATCGGCGTGCTCACCGACCTCAGCGGCCCGGGCAAGGCGGACGGGCGCGCCCAGGAACGCGGGCTGCGCCTCGCCACGGAGACCTTCAACGCCCGCGCCGACCGGCCCTTCGACCTGGCGCTCAAGGTGACGGACGACGGCGGGGACCCGAAGCGGGCCGCGGCCGGGGCCCGCGCACTGCTGAAGGACCCGGCCCTGGTCGCCGTGCTCGGCCCGACGACCGCCGAGACGGCCGTGGCTGCGGCGGACGCGCTCGTCGACGCGAAGGTGCCGGTGCTGAGCGTGGTGGCGTCGGTCCCCGCCGGGACCACGATCCGGGGCCAGACACCGGAGCTGCGCACGTACTTCGAACCGCGGCCGCCCGGCCAGGCGATGATCGTGCCCTTCGGCCGCTACCTCACCGAGCACAAGCGGGGCCGCACCGCCGTCATCGAGGACCGCGCCGCCGGCACCTACGCCTGGCTCTCCGCCCAGTCCTTGCGGCAGTCGCCGCCCGCCCGCGGCACGGTCACCGTGCACCAGGTCGCGGCCGGCAGCGAGGACTTCGGCCCGGCGGTCCGCTCGGCGCTCGCCACGTCCCCGACGGGCGTGATGTACGTGGGGACGTCACCGCGCCGGGCCGCGCTGTGCGCCAGGGCCCTGCGGCAGCAGGGGTACCAGGGCCCGCGCGGAAGCGTCGAGGCCGCGCTCGGGCCGGAGTTCCTCGCCCTGGCGGGCCCGGCCGCCGAAGGCTGGTACTTCGGGACGAGCTACACCGACCCCGACACGGTCCCGGCCGCGAAGGAGTTCACCGCCGCGTATCGCAAGCGCTGGCGGCTCGCCGCCTCCGATCCCGTCGACCGCTTCGCGGCGGAGTCGTACGACGTGCTGACCTGGGTGGGGCAGACCCTTCGCACCGCCGTCGGGAGGAATCCGGAGCGCCCGGGCGCGGCGATGTCGACCGTGTTCATGAAGGACGCCCGGCAGTACCGGGGCGTGACCAGGTCCTACGAGTCCATGACCGGCGAGGCCGCGGAGGCCTCCCTCGACGGGCTGAGCCTCTGGCGGATCCGCTCCGGAAAGCCCCGCTGCCTCGGCCCGTTCGCCGAGGCAGCGAAGCGCGACTGATCGCGAGGGCGGGCCCTCGGTCAGCCCACCACCGTCCAGGTGTCCTTGCCCGTGAGCAGCTGCGCCAGGTCGCCCTTGCCCTGCTGCTCCACCGCCTGCTCCAGCTGGTCGGCCATCAGCGTGTCGTACACCGGGCGCTCCACCGACCGGAAGACGCCGATGGGCGTCCGGTGCAGCGTGTCCGGGTCGGCGAGGCGGGAGAGGGCGAAGGCGGTCGTCGGCGAGGCCGCGTGGGCGTCGTGGACGAGGACGCGCGACTCGTTCTCCGGCGTCACCGTGACGACCTCGAGGTCGCCGGTGGCCGGGTCGCGGACGACGCCCTTGTCGAGCTCGGCGCCGAAGCGGATCGGCTGCCCGTGCTCCAGGCGGATGACCGCCTCCTTGGCCTGGTCCTTGTCCTTGAGGACCTCGAAGGCGCCGTCGTTGAAGATGTTGCAGTTCTGGTAGATCTCCACCAGGGCCGTGCCGTTGTGGTCGGCGGCCTGGCGCAGCACCTCGGTGAGGTGCTTGCGGTCGGAGTCGACCGTGCGGGCGACGAAGGAGGCCTCGGCGCCGAGGGCCAGGGACACCGGGTTGAAGGGCGCGTCCAGGGAGCCCATCGGGGTCGACTTGGTGATCTTGCCGAGCTCGGAGGTGGGGCTGTACTGGCCCTTGGTCAGACCGTAGATCCGGTTGTTGAAGAGCAGGATCTTCAGGTTGACGTTGCGGCGCAGCGCGTGGATGAGGTGGTTGCCGCCGATGGACAGCGCGTCGCCGTCACCGGTGACCACCCACACCGACAGGTCGCGGCGCGAGGTCGCCAGGCCGGTGGCGATGGCCGGGGCGCGGCCGTGGATGGAGTGCATCCCGTAGGTGTTCATGTAGTACGGGAAGCGGGAGGAGCAGCCGATGCCGGAGACGAAGACGATGTTCTCCTTCGCCAGGCCGAGTTCGGGCATGAACCCCTGCACCGCGGCGAGCACGGCGTAGTCGCCGCATCCGGGGCACCAGCGGACCTCCTGGTCCGACTTGAAGTCCTTCATGGACTGGGCGGCCTCGGCCTTGGGCACCAGGTGCAGCAGCGACTCACTCATCGATGACCTCCTTGAGGGCCGCGGCGAGCTGCTCGGCCTTGAACGGCATTCCGTTGACCTGGTTGTGGCTGCGGGCGTCGACGAGGTACTTCGCCCGGACGAGGGTGGCGAGCTGGCCCAGGTTCATCTCGGGGACCACGACCTTGTCGTACCGCTTCAGGACCTCCCCGAGGTTCTTGGGGAAGGGGTTGAGATGGCGCAGGTGTGCCTGGGCGATGGCGCCGCCCTCGCGGCGGATGCGTCGTACGGCGGCGGTGATCGGCCCGTACGTGGAGCCCCAGCCGAGGACCAGGGTCTTCGCGCCGTCCGGGTCGTCGACCTCGACGTCGGGCACCTCGATGCCGTCGATCTTGGCCTGCCGGGTGCGGACCATGAAGTCGTGGTTGGCCGGGTCGTACGAGATGTTGCCGGTGCCGTCCTGCTTCTCGATGCCGCCGATGCGGTGCTCGAGGCCGGGCGTGCCGGGCAGCGCCCACGGGCGGGCGAGGGTCTCCGGGTCGCGCTTGTACGGCCAGAAGACCTCGGTGCCGTCGGCCAGGGTGTGGTTCGGGCCGGTGGCGAACGTCGTGGTCAGGTCGGGCAGTTCGTCGACGTCGGGGATGCGCCAGGGTTCGGAGCCGTTGGCGAGGTAGCCGTCGGACAGCAGGAAGACCGGCGTGCGGTAGGTGAGCGCGATCCGGGCCGCGTCCAGCGCCGCGTCGAAGCAGTCGGCGGGCGTCTTCGGGGCCACGACCGGCACCGGGGCCTCGCCGTTGCGCCCGTACATGGCCTGGAGCAGGTCGGCCTGCTCGGTCTTGGTCGGCAGACCGGTGGACGGGCCACCGCGCTGGATGTCGACGACGATCAGCGGCAGTTCGAGGGAGACGGCCAGGCCGATCGTCTCGGACTTCAGCGCCACGCCGGGGCCCGAGGTGGTGGTCACGGCGAGCGAGCCGCCGAAGGCCGCGCCGAGCGCGGCGCCGATGCCGGCGATCTCGTCCTCGGCCTGGAAGGTGCGCACGCCGAAGTTCTTGTGCTTGCTCAGCTCGTGCAGGATGTCCGAGGCCGGCGTGATCGGGTACGAGCCGAGGTAGAGCGGCAGGTCCGCCTGGCGGGAGGCGGCGACCAGGCCGTACGAGAGGGCCAGGTTCCCCGAGATGTTGCGGTACGTGCCGGTCGGGAAGGCCCGGGTCGCCGGGGCGACCTCGTAGGAGACGGCGAAGTCCTCGGTGGTCTCGCCGAAGTTCCAGCCGGCCCGGAAGGCGACGATGTTCGCCTCGGCGATCTCGGGCTTCTTGGCGAACTTCTGGCGCAGGAAGTTCTCGGTGCCCTCGGTGGGCCGGTGGTACATCCAGGACAGCAGTCCGAGCGCGAACATGTTCTTGCTCCGCTCGGCCTCCTTCCGGGACAGGCCGAAGTCCTTCAGGGCCTCGACCGTGAGCGTGGTCAGCGGCACCGGGTGGACCTGGTAGCCGGCGAGCGAGCCGTCCTCCAGAGGAGAGGTCTCGTAGCCCACCTTGGCCATGGCGCGCTTGGCGAACTCGTCCGTGTTGACGATGATCTCGCCGCCGCGCGGCACGTCCCCGATGTTGGCCTTGAGCGCGGCCGGGTTCATCGCGACCAGCACGTTCGGCGCGTCGCCCGGAGTCAGGATGTCGTGGTCGGCGAAGTGCAGCTGGAACGAGGACACACCCGGCAGCGTGCCGGCGGGGGCCCGGATCTCGGCGGGGAAGTTCGGCAGCGTGGAGAGGTCGTTCCCGAAGGACGCCGTCTCCGAGGTGAACCGGTCACCGGTGAGCTGCATGCCGTCGCCGGAGTCGCCCGCGAAGCGGATGATCACCCGATCGAGCCGGCGGACTTCCTTCGCTGAGCCGTGGTCGCCCGTCGCCGGGGCGCTGCGCTGCTCCCCGACCAGGGCCTCACCGGCCTCGCTACTGACCTGGCTGGTCACTGAACTGGACCTCCCTCGCGGCAGGGTCTCTCCGTCGAGGCTGTCCCCGCGGAGAAGGCTCGGGGGACGGCCGGCACCCCGGCCGTCCCGTGGCCCACCCTACGTCCGAGGGGTGGGCCTTCCCGGGACTTCTCGCATCGTGGACCTCGTTTCGAGACGCCCATTAGCGCCCTTATACGGTCAATTGTCGCTCTCCGTGAACCGTCGGGTCCACCCGAAGGTCACGTTGTGCTCACCAGCAGTAACGACCCGTCGTACCGGGCCGCCCCTGAGCCGCGCTGAAGCCGGGCTGAAGCCGGGCCGATCCTTCCTGGTCCGAGGGGTGGACCCGGGTCACCTGACAGGGTGTCAGCTGTTCATGAGTTCAGATAGGTCAGTACGGCGAGTACCCGGCGGTGATCCCCGTCACTCGGCGAGAGCCCCAGCTTCAGGAAGATGTTGCTGATGTGCTTCTCCACCGCGCCGTCGCTCACCACCAGCTGCTTCGCGATGGCCGAATTCGTCCGCCCTTCCGCCATCAGACCCAGGACCTCCCGCTCGCGCGGCGTCAGCGCCGCGAGGACGTCCTGCTTGCGGCTCCGGCCCAGCAGCTGCGCCACCACCTCCGGGTCGAGCGCCGTGCCGCCCCTGGCCACCCGCACCACCGCGTCCACGAACTCGCGGACCTCGGCCACCCGGTCCTTCAGGAGGTAGCCGACGCCCGTGCTGGAGCCGGCGAGCAGCTCCGTGGCGTACTGCTCCTCCACGTACTGCGACAGGACGAGCACCCCGATCCCCGGGTGCTCCTTCCTCAGCCGCACCGCCGCCCGCACGCCCTCGTCGGTGTGCGTCGGAGGCATCCGCACGTCGGCCACGACCACGTCCGGCAGCGCTCCCTCGCCCGCGAGACCGGCCACGGTCTGCACGAGCGCCTCACCGTCGCCCACCTTGGCGACCACCTCGTGGCCCAGATCGGTGAGGAGCCGGGTCAGGCCCTCGCGCAGCAGCACCGAATCCTCGGCGATGACCACGCGCACGCTGTCCGTCACGGTTTCTGCCTTTCTGCCGCCTGGCTGGGTGCCCCAGCATCGCAGCAGAAGGGACGCGACGGGCGCCGCGGAGGTTCAACCCACGGTTTCCGGCCGGGGTGCGGGGGTTTCCGGCCGGGGTGCGGGGGTTCCGGCCGCGTGCGGCGGGCTGAGGGGCCCGTCCGGCGGGCTGGGGGCCCGTCCGGCTGACCCCGGGCCGGGCGGCCTCAGGCGCGCCAGGGCAGTTCGGCGGTGACGGTGGTCGGGCCGCCGGTGGGGGAGTCGACGGCGAGGACGCCGTCGACGGCGCCGAGGCGTTCGGCCAGGCCCGCGAGGCCGCTGCCGGTCGCCGGGTCGGCGCCGCCCACGCCGTCGTCGCGGACCTGGAGCATCAGCCGGTCGTCCGTCCGCCACACGTCCACCCAGGCCCGGCGGGCCCGGGAGTGCTTGGAGACGTTCTGCAGCAGCTCCGAGACCGTGAAGTACGCGATGCCCTCGATCGCCGCGGCCGGCCGGCCCGGCAGGTCCACGTCCACCGACACCGGCACCGTGCCGCGGGCCGCGAGCGCCGACAGGGCGGCGTCCAGGCCCCGGTCGGTGAGGACCGCCGGGTGGATGCCGCGCGCCAGGTCGCGCAGCTCCTGGAGGGCGAGCTTGACCTCGCCGTGCGCCTCGTCGACCATCGCCGCCGCGGCCAGCGGATCCCCCGCCAGCTTCTCCTTCGCCAGACCCAGGTCCATCGCCAGGGCCACCAGCCGGGCCTGCGCCCCGTCGTGCAGGTCCCGCTCGATGCGGCGCAGGTCGGCGGCGGCGGTGTCCACGACCACGCCCCGGTCCGACTCCAGCTCCGTCACCCGGCTCGCCAGCCGGGACGGGCCCAGCAGCCCCGACACCATCAGCCGGTCGACCGCCACCAGACCGCGCAGCACCCACGGCCCGAGGAGCACGAAGAGCAGACCCACGCCGCAGGTCACGCCGATCTCGAAGGGCGAGTCGAGGTAGACGCTGTGCGTCTCGTCGCCGTAGACCTGCAGGCCGTCCTGGCCCGCGTACATCGGGAACACCCACTGCCACAGCGGATACGTGAACAGGCCCCAGCCCCACGCCCACAGCGCCACCGCCACGGAGAAGGAGAACACCGCCCACGGGAAGTGCAGCAGCGCGTAGAGCAGGTGCCGCCACGACGCCCCGCTCTTCAGCGTCGCGCCCATCCACGACAGCGCCCCGCCCGTACGGCCCCGGGCCGGCTCCGGCGCCCGTACCTCCAGGCCCAGCATCCCGCGCGCCCTCGCCCGCTCCACCGCGCCGAAGCCCCGGCACACGGCGAGCGCCCCGGCGAGCACCGGGATCCCGAGGAACGTGACGAGCAGCCCGGCACCGGCCGAGACCAGGGTGACGGCGAGGCAGAAGGCGACGACGCTCAGCGGGAAGCCGGTCAGGACGTAGCCCAGCTCGCGCCAGGTGCGTCCCTCGAAGGGCGCGCGGAGGCCGGCGGGCAGGCGGTGGGAGGCCATCGGAGATCCGTTTCTCAGGCGGGGGTGGTCGTTCGGTCTGTCGCCTTCCACCCTTCCGGGAGGGAAGGGCCCGGCACCATGAGGCGGGTCGGCGTCTGCGGCCGGGGGTTTTCCCTACCGCCCGGCGCCACGGGACCCGTCGCGGTCCCGCCAGGGCAGTTCGGCGGTGACGGTCGTCGGGCCGCCGGTGGGGGAGTCGACGGCGAGGACGCCGTCGACGGCGCCGAGGCGTTCGGCCAGGCCCGCGAGGCCGCTGCCGGTCGCCGGGTCGGCCCCGCCCACGCCGTCGTCGCGGACCTGGAGCATCAGCCGCTCCTTCGCCCGCCACACCTCCACCGAGGCCGACCGCCCCCGCGAGTGCTTGGAGACGTTCTGCAGCAGCTCCGAGACCGTGAAGTACGCGATGCCCTCGATCGCCTCCGCCGGCCGCTCCGCCAGGTCGACCGAGACCTTCACCGGCACCGTGCAGCGCGCGGCGACCGCCGACAGGGCGGCGTCCAGGCCCCGGTCGGTGAGGACCGCCGGGTGGATGCCGCGCGCCAGGTCGCGCAGCTCCTGGAGGGCGAGCTTGACCTCGCCGTGCGCCTCGTCGACCATCGCCGCCGCGGCCTCCGGGTCGTCGAGCAGCTTCTCCTTCGCGAGCCCGAGACCCATGGCCAGGGCCACCAGCCGGGCCTGGGCGCCGTCGTGCAGGTCGCGCTCGATGCGGCGCAGGTCGGCGGCGGCGGTGTCCACGACCACGCCCCGGTCCGACTCCAGCTCGGCGATCCGCCGCTCCAGCTCGTCCGAGGGCGAGAGCAGCCCGCGCACCATGGCCCGGTCGGCGTTGGCGAGACCGCGCGCCACGAACGGCAGCACCGGCCACAGCACGATCAGCGACACCAGCGTCAGGGTGAAGGTGAGGACGCCCCACGGCAGCCGGACGAAGCCGTACAGCTGGCTGCGCCACGCCACCGGGTCCTTCAGCTGCGCCCACAGCCAGGGCAGGAAGCCGTCCCGGTGCGGCAGCCGGCTCGGCGCGTCCACGTGCACCCCGAGCAGCGCCCGCGCCCGGGCCCGCTCCGAGCGGCCCATCCCGCGCGCCCCGGCCAGCCCGAGGGCGAGCAGCGGCAGACCGACGACGGTCACCGACAGGCCCACCCCGAGGGCGATCGTCACCACCGCGTACACGAAACCGGCGAGCGCGCACGGCAGGTTCGCGAGGAGGTGCGCGACCTCCTTCCAGGTGTGCCGGCCGTAGGCGAGGCGTGCGGGCGGCGGCGGGGTGTCGGTGTGGCTGCTCATGGATCAAGGCTGCCGGTCGCGGGCCCCGACACGCCATGGGGGAGGTGGCCGGAGCGCAGGGGGGATAACCCCACCCGCGACTGCTTACGCCGCCTTTAGCAGGGCCTAGACTCGCGTCCGTACACAGGAATGAGACACCGAGACCGAGGGGCGGACGTGCGCGAACCGACCGTAGCCGCGGCGGGTCACGCGACCGGTCACGTGACTGATCACATGGCTGATCACGTGGCTGATCACGCGAGCCGCATCGAGACGTACGCGGCGGACTACTTCGAGACGTATTCCGTCGTCGGACTGCTCGCCGTCCTCGGCGTGCTCTTCGTCGCCGTCGCCTTCGGCGCCGGCCGGCTGCTGCGGCCCGTGGTCCCGACGCCCGAGAAGCTCCTCACGTACGAGTGCGGTGTCGACCCGGTCGGAGAGGGCTGGGCGCACACGCAGGTCCGCTACTACGTGTACGCCTTCCTCTACGTGATCTTCGCCGTCGACTCGATCTTCCTCTTCCCCTGGGCGACGGTCTTCGCCGCGCCCGGATACGGGGCGACGACGCTGGTCGAGATGTTCGTGTTCCTCGGCTTCCTGGCCGTGGGACTGCTCTACGCGTACAAGAAGGGCGTCCTGGCATGGATGTGACACCCCTGCCCGCCCCCACGCTCGGCCCGCTTGCCCGGCTGGCACCCGAGCCGATGAAGGTGGTCCTGAACTGGGGCCGCCGCTACAGCCTGTGGGTCTTCAACTTCGGCCTCGCCTGCTGCGCGATCGAGTTCATCGCCGCGTCGATGGCCCGGCACGACTTCATCCGGCTCGGCGTGATCCCCTTCGCGCCCGGCCCGCGCCAGGCCGACCTGATGATCGTCTCCGGCACGGTGACGGACAAGATGGCGCCGGCGGTCAGGCGCCTGTACGAGCAGATGCCGGAACCGAAGTACGTCATCTCCTTCGGCGCCTGCTCGAACTGCGGCGGCCCGTACTGGGACTCGTACTCGGTGACGAAGGGCGTGGACCAGATCATCCCGGTCGACGTCTACGTGCCGGGCTGCCCGCCGCGCCCGGAAGCCCTGCTCCAGGGCATCCTCAAGCTCCAGGAGAAGATCGCCAAGGAGAGCCTCGGCGAGCGGTACGGCGCGGGCGCGGCCTCGGTCGCCCAGCTGACCAGCGGCCTGGTCGAGCCGCCGAAGCCGGCGAAGCCGGCGGGAGGCGAGGCGCGGTGAACGAGTACGACACCAACGCGTACGACGCCCTGCCCGACTCCGTGACCGAGGTCTTCGGCGAGGAGGCGACGGCGGAGCGCGCGTACGACCTGCTGACGGTCGACGTCCCGACGGCGTCGTGGATCGCGGCGCTGGAGATCGCGCGGGACAAGCTGGGCCTGACGTACTTCGACTGGCTGAGCGCGGTCGACGAGCCCGGCACCGGCTTCCGCGTGTCCGCGCACGTCGCCTCGGTGGACCGGGGCAACGTCCGCCGCCTCCTCGTCCGCACGACCGTCCCCCACGCCGCCCCCTCCCTCCCCTCGGCGGTGGAGGTGTACGCGGGCGCGGCGTGGCACGAGCGCGAGACGTACGAGATGTTCGGCGTGACCTTCACGGACCACCCGCACCTGGTCCACCTCCTCCTCCCGGAGAACTTCGAGGGCCACCCGCTGCGCAAGGACTTCGTCCTCGCCGCACGCGTCGCCAAGGCGTGGCCCGGCGCCAAGGAGCCGGGCGAGTCGCACGACCCGAACGCCCCGAAGCGCCGCCAGATGCTTCCCCCGGGCGTCCCGGACCCCAACGACTGGGGCCCCCTCAAGGGCCAGCTCCCGCCCGCCCCGGCCCGCCCGGCCCGCGGCGCGGCCGCGGCCGGCGACCGCCCGGCCCGCCGCCCCCGCCCGACCGCCGAAGGCGCCCCGCCCCGCCGCGCCCGAACGGCAGGCGAGGGCTCGGCCAGCCAGCAGCCCGACCCCGCCGAGACGGCCCCGGAGCCGATCCCGACGGCCCCGCGCCGCACCCGCAGCGCGACCGCGGGCTCGGCAAGCCAGCGCGCCGAGACCGAGCCCACCGCCGCATCCGTCGAGGCCGGCACCGAGCCGACCCCGACGGCCCCGCGCCGCACCCGCAGCGCGACCGCGGGCTCGGCGAGCCAGCGCGCCGAGACCGAGCCCGCCGCCACGCCCGCCGAGGGCGGCACAGAGCCCACCCCGGCGGGCCCGCGCCGCAGCCGCACGGCAAGCGGCGGCTCGGCGAGCCAGCGCACGGAGGCCCAGGCCTCCGCGACGCCCGAGCCTCCGGCGGCGCCCGCCGAGGAGGGCGCCCAGCCGGCTCCGGCAGGCCCGCGCCGCAGCCGGAGCGCCAGCGGCGGCTCCGCCAGCCAGCGCGCGGCGGGCGCCGACGCGACTGCCGAGCGCCCCGCGCCGCCGCCCCGTACCCGCAGCTCCGACGCCCCGTGGCACCACGCCCGCCCGGCCTTCGACGAGGAGCCTCCCGCCGAGAGCGAGCCCGCGCCGGCCCCGGCCGCCGAGGGCGAGGGCGCGCCCACCCGGGCCTCCGAGGCCGAGGCCGAGGCCCCGGCTCGCGAAGGCGAAGCCCCGGGCGAGGCCCCGGCCGCCGGTGCCGCCCCCGCCCAGGGCGGACCGGCCACCCACCCCCACCCCGACCCCGACCCCGACCCCACCCCCAACCCCGACGGAGGCGAATCCGCGTGAACGACGTACTCGACGTCGCCCTCCGGCTGCTCGTCGTCTTCGGTGTGTTCCTCGTGCTCCCGCTTGTCGTCGGGCAGACCGAGCACAAGGTCATGGCCCACATGCAGGGCCGGCTCGGGCCCATGTACGCCGGTGGTTTCCACGGGTGGGCGCAGCTGGTCGCGGACGGGGTGAAGTTCGCGCAGAAGGAGGACGTCGTCCCGAAGGACGCCGACCGGCGGGTGTTCCAGCTCGCGCCGGCCGTCGCCCTCCTCCCGTACCTCCTCGTCCTGATCGCCATCCCCATCGGCCCCAGCGCGGGCGCCGTCGGGCGGGCCGTCGACGCGGGCATCTTCTTCGTGCTCGCGGTCATGGGCGTCGGCGTGCTCGGCAGCCTGATGGCCGGCTGGGCCTCCGCCAACAAGTTCAGCCTCCTCGGCGCGCTCCGCACCGCCGCCCAGCTCCTCGCGTACGAGCTGCCGATGCTCCTCGCCGCCGCGTCCGTCGCGATGGCGGCCGGCACCGTCTCCCTGCCCGGCATCCTGAACGCCTTCGAGTGGTGGTGGGTGCCCTGGCAGATCGTCGGCGCGCTGGTCTTCTTCACGGCCGGTCTCGCCGAGCTCCAGCGGCCGCCGTTCGACATGCCCGTCGCCGACTCGGAGATCATCTTCGGCGCGTACACCGAGTACACCGGCCTCCGCTTCGCACTGTTCCTGCTGGCCGAGTACGCCGGCATCGTCGTCCTCTGCGGTCTCACCACCGTCCTCTTCCTCGGCGGCTGGCACGGCCCCGGCGGCGCCGACGGCCTCGGCTGGGTCTGGACCTTGCTCAAGACCGCCGTCCTGGCCTTCGTCGTGATCTGGCTCCGGGTGTCCTACCCCCGCCTGCGCGAGGACCAGCTGCAGAAGCTGGCCTGGACGACGCTCGTCCCGCTCGCCCTCGCGCAGATCGCGCTCACCGGCATCGTGAAGGTGGCGATCCAGTAATGCCCATCCCCGGTTCCGGCCTCGCCAAGGGGCTCGCCGTCACCCTGCGCACGATGACGCGCAAGTCCGTCACCGCGCAGTACCCGGACGTGCAGCCCGAGCTGCCGCCCCGCACCCGCGGCGTCATCGGGCTGTTCGAGGAGAACTGCACGGTGTGCATGCTGTGCGCCCGTGAGTGCCCCGACTGGTGCATCTACATCGACTCCCACAAGGAGACGGTCCCGGCCGCCGTGCCCGGCGGGCGCGAGCGCAGCCGTAACGTGCTCGACCGCTTCGCCATCGACTTCTCGCTCTGCATGTACTGCGGGATCTGCATCGAGGTGTGCCCGTTCGACGCGCTGTTCTGGTCGCCCGAGTTCGAGTACGCGGAGACCGACATCCACGAGCTGACGCACGAGCGCGACAAGCTCCGCGAGTGGATGTGGACGGTGCCGGAGCCGCCCGCGCTCGACCCGCGCGCGGAGGAGCCGAAGGAGATCGCCGCCGCGCGCAAGGCGGCGGAGAAGGCCCAGGCCGCCGCCGAGGCGGAAGCCGCAGCCCAGGCGGAAGCTCAGGCCGCAGCCCAGGCCGAAGCCCGGGGCGACGCCGAGGCGGAAGCCGACGCCCAGGCCGGCCCGCAGCCCGACACCCAGGCAGGCCCGCAGGACCCGCAGCAGGAGGGGCCGCAGTGATCCTGGCAGCGCAGACCAGCCACGGCTTCCTCTCGCCCACCGGCGTCGAGATCGCCTTCCTCCTCGTCGGCCTCGTCACCCTCGGCGCGGCCCTCGTCACCGTCACCACCCGGCAGCTCGTCCACGCCGCCCTGTGGCTGGTTGTGACGCTCGGCGGCCTCGCCGTCGAGTACCTGCTCCTCACCGCCGAGTTCATCGCCTGGGTACAGGTGCTGATCTACGTCGGCTCCGTCGTCGTCCTCCTCCTCTTCGGACTCATGCTCACCAAGGCGCCCATCGGCCGCTCCCCGGACGCCGACTCCGGCAACCGGCCCGTCGCCGTCGCCGTGGCGCTCGCCGCCGCCGCGGCCCTCGTCTGGGTGGTCCTGGACGCGTTCCGCACGACGTGGATCGACCTCGACGGGCCCGCCCAGGGCTCCACCCAGGTGTCCGGCGAGATCCTCTTCCGGCACTGGGTGCTGCCCTTCGAAGCGCTGTCCGTGCTGCTGCTCGCCGCCCTCGTCGGCGCCATCGTCCTGTCCCGGAAGAAGAACGGAGAGGAGGGCTGATGCACCTCGCCTACCCGGCCGTCCTCGCCGCGCTGCTCTTCTCCGTCGGCCTGTACGGAGTCCTCGCCCGCCGCAACGCGATCCTGGTCCTGATGTCCGTCGAGCTCATGCTCAACGCCGTCAACCTCAACCTGGTCGCCTTCGACGTCTGGCTCCGCGACACCCTGCACGCGGGCCAGGCGCTCACCCTCTTCACCATCGCCATCGCCGCCGCGGAGATCGGCATCGGTCTCGCGATCGTCCTGATGGTCTACCGCAACCGCGGCACCTCGGACGTCGACCACCTCCGCGACACCAGGGAAGCGGTCTCCGCCGACGAGACGCCGTCCGCCGACGAGAAGGCCGAGGCCACCGCGTGACCACCACGACCCTCGCCGTCCTCGTCCCCCTCCTTCCCCTCCTCGGCTCCGCCGCCGGCCTGTTCCTGGGACGCACCGCGCCCGGCTTCGTCCGCCCGCTCGCCGTGCTGCCGACGCTCGCCGCCGCCGTGCTCGCCGTGCTCGTCGCCGCCCGCCAGGGCGGGGGCAAGGCCGTCGACGCGGCCACCCAGCTCACCCCCACCGGCTCGGTCCCGATCGACCTCGCCCTGCACATCGACGGCTTCGCCGCCGTCGTCGCCGTCCTGGTCGGCGTCGTCGCCACCTGCGTGCAGATCTACTCGACCGGCTATCTCCGCGACGACCCGCGCTACCCCTCGTACGCGGCGCTGGTCTCCCTCTTCACCGCCGCGATGCTGCTGGTCGTCTACTCCGGCGACCTGATGGTCCTCCTGGTCGGCTGGGAGATCATGGGCATCTGCTCGTACTTCCTCGTCGGGCACTACTGGGAGACGCCGGAGGCCCGCTCGGCCTCCCTCAAGGCCTTCCTCGTCACCAAGCTCGGTGACGTGCCCTTCCTGATCGGCCTGTTCGCGCTGGCCGCCGACGCGGGCACCTTCCGGATCACCGGCGTGCTCGGTGCCGTCGCGAGCGGCGCACTCGACCACCCCACCCTCGTGGCGCTGCTGCTCCTCGCGGGCGTCGCCGGAAAGTCCGCGCAGTTCCCGCTGCACACCTGGCTTCCCGACGCGATGGCCGGCCCCACGCCCGTCTCCGCGCTGATCCACGCGGCCACCATGGTCGCCGCCGGCATCTACTTCGTGGCCCGGCTCCTCCCCGTCTTCGCCGCCTCCGCCGCCGCGCTGACCGTGCTCGCCGTCATGGCCGCCCTCACCATGGTCGGCTCGGCGCTCGCCGCGCTCGCCCAGGACGACATCAAGCGGGTCCTCGCCTACTCGACGATCGGCCAGCTCGGCTACATGTCGGGCGCCCTCGCCGTCGGCGACCGCGGGGCCGCCGTCTTCCACCTCCTGTCGCACGGCGCCTTCAAGGCGCTGCTCTTCCTCGCCGCCGGCGCCGTCATCCACGCCGCCGGCACCAACTCGCTGACGGCGATGTCCCGCATGAGCGGACTCACCAGGCGCATCCCGGACGCCTACTGGACGATGACCGTCGGCCTGCTCGCGCTGGCCGCGATCCCGCCCTTCGCCGGCTTCTTCTCCAAGGAGGCCGTCCTCGTCGCCGCCGAGCACACCGCCACCGGCGACCACACGGTCGCCCCGGCCGGCGCCGGCTGGATCGTCCTCGTCTCCGGGCTCCTGACCGCGCTGCTCACCGCCGCGTACGCGACGCGCCTGTGGCTGCTCGCCTTCCGCGGCCGCGGTGCCGAAGCCCCCGCGCACGGGCGCCAGCCGATCGCCATGACCACCGTCCTGTGGGTGCTCGCCGTCCCCTCCCTCGGTTTCGGCCTCACGGCCGCCTACCTCGACGACTGGTTCGACGGGAACGCGCTGACCCCGACCGTCACCACCGCCGTCCTCGGCACCGGACTCGCCGTCGTCGGCGCCGCCGTCACCTACGCCGTACGCCGCACGCTCCTCGCGCGCACCGCACCGCCCCCGGCCGCCCCCGTCGGCGCCACGCCCGTCCCCGCCGCCGGCCCCGCCGCGGCGCCCACGGTCGCCCACCCCGACGCCGACGCGGGCCAGGTCGAGGCCGAGGCCCTGGACCTGCCGCACCCCGCGACCGACCCGGCCGACCCCGGCCGCGCCCTGCTCGGTCCGCTGCACCGGCCCGCCGCCGACGGCTTCCGCCTCGACGCCGTCTACCGCGCCGCCTTCGTCCGCCCCGTGCTCGCCGCCGCCTCCCTGGTCCGCTTCCTGGACCGCGAGGTCGTCGACACCTACGTACGCGGCGCGGGCGACGGCGCCAAGGGCCTCGGCTGGCTCGTCCGCCGCGCCCAGACCGGCAACGTGCAGACCTACCTCAGCGCGCTGCTCGCCGGCTCCGTCGTCCTGGCGATCGTCGCCGTCGTCCTCGCCAACGTCGCCGCCGGAGCGTGAGCCGTGATCGATATCAGCGAATCCGTGATGCAGTTCCTTCTCGCATTGATCGTCGTCGGCCCGCTCCTCGGCGCCGCGGCCGCCCTCCTGCCGGCCCCGCCCGGACTGAAGGGCACGTCACCGGACCAGGCCGTGCTCCGCCACGGCGTCACCGTCACCGGCGTGATCCTGCTGGCCGCGATCGTCCTCACGCTCGGCTTCGACCACGACCACCCCTCGACGATGCAGGCCACGACCGACATCAGCTGGATCAGGGCACTCGACGTGCGCATCCACCTCGGTGTCGACGGCATCAGCCTCCCCCTCCTGCTCCTGACCGCGCTGCTGACCTTCCTCTGCGCGCTCTACAGCTACTTCAAGCCCCCCACAGGCCCCGCGCCCAAGGCCTTCGTCGCCCTGCTCCTCGTCCTCGAGTCCGGCACCCTGGCGACCTTCGCCGTCCTCGACCTCGTCCTGTTCTTCCTGGCCTTCGAGATGGTCCTCATCCCGATGTACTTCCTCATCGCCCGCTGGGGCGGCGAGGGCAGGCAGGCCGCCGCCTGGAAGTTCATCCTCTACACGCTGCTCGGCTCCGTCGTCATGCTGCTCGGCCTGCTCCTCATCGGCGTGAAGGCGGGCACGTTCGACATGGTGGCACTCGCCACTGACAACGGCCGCGGACTGACCGCGTCGGTGCAGGTCATCGCCGTTCTGGCGATCGGTCTCGGGCTCGCGGTGAAGACCCCGATGTGGCCGCTGCACAGCTGGCTGCCCGACGCCCACACCGCCGCGCCGACCGTCGGCTCCGTGCTCCTCGCCGGCGTGCTCCTCAAGATGGGCACGTACGGGTTCGTCCGCATCGTGCTGCCGATCGCCCCCGACGGCATGCGGACCTTCGCCCCGTACCTCGCCGCCTTCGCCGTCGCCGGCATCATCTACGGATCCCTGGCCTGCCTCGCCCTCGCGAAGCCCGGCAACAAGGGCGACCTCAAGCGGCTCATCGCCTACTCCTCCGTCGGCCACATGGGCTTCGTGCTGCTCGGCATCGCCACCATGACGCCCACCGGCGTCAACGGCGCCCTGTTCGCCAACATCGCCCACGGCCTCATCACCGGCCTCCTCTTCTTCCTGGTCGGGGCCCTCAAGGACCGCTACGGCACCGCCGACCTCGACACCCTCGCCGGCGCGACCGGCGCCGCCCTCTACGGCCGCGCCCCGCGCCTCGGCGCCCTGCTCTCCTTCGCCGCCGTCGCCTCGCTCGGCCTGCCCGGGCTCGCCGGGTTCTGGGGCGAGATGCTCGCCCTGTTCGGCGCCTTCGACCCGGCCGCGGGCCTCAGCCGGCCCGCCTTCCTCACCTTCACGGCGATCGGCGCGTTCGGCACCCTCCTCACCGCCGCCTACCTCCTCGTCGTCGTCCGGCGCGTCTGCATGGGCGGCCCCCGCCCGGCCGGCGAGACCGCCCTCACCGACGTCCAGGGCTACGAGCTCGCCGCCTGGACCCCGCTCGTCGCCCTCACCGTCCTCGCCGGACTCTGGCCCGCGGTCCTCCTCGGCCTCACCGACCCGGCCGTCCAGCAGCTCCTCGCGGGAGGCACCAAGTGAGCCCAGTGACCGTCACGGCCGCGGCGCCGAGCCTCGTCCAGTCCGTCGACTGGCTGGCGATCGCGCCGCCCACCCTCACCGCCCTGGTCGCGCTCGTCGTCCTCGTCGCCGACCTGTTCGTCCCGGAGGCCCGCAAGCAGCTCCTCGGCTGGACCTCCGTCGCCGGGCTCGTCGCCGCGCTCGCCCTGCTCGCGCCGCTGCGCGCGGGTGACCGCTCGACCTTCTGCCTGACCGCCGACACCCAGCTGCGCGCCTGCAGCTACACCGCCGACCAGTTCACCCTGGTGATCCAGTTCCTGGTGCTCGGCGGCGCGCTCGTCACCGCGCTGCTCTCGATCGCCGACACCCGCGACAGGCTCCCGGCCGGCGAGTACTGGTTCCTGCTGCTGTCCTCCGCGGCCGGCGCCGCGCTGCTGCCCGCCTCCCGCGACCTGGCGACCCTCGTCGTCGCCCTCGAAGTGGCCTCGCTGCCCGCGTTCGCCCTCGTCGGCCTGCGCCGCGGCGACCGGATGTCCAGCGAGTCCGCGCTCAAGTTCTTCCTGTCCTCCGTCACCGCCACCGCCGTGACCCTGCTCGGCGTCAGCTTCGTCTACGCGGCGACGGGCACCCTCCACCTCACCGAGGTCGCCCAGCGCCTCGGCGACGTGCCGGGACAGCTGCAGACGCTCGCCCAGACCGGTGTCATCCTCACCCTGGTCGGCTTCGCCTTCAAGACGGCCGCCGTGCCGTTCCACTTCTGGGTGCCGGACACCTACGTCGGCGCCCCCCTGCCCGTCGCCGCCTACCTCTCGGTGGTCGGCAAGGCCGTCGGCTTCACCGGCCTCATCCTGGTGACCGTCGTCGCCTTCCCGTCGTACGCGGACGTGTGGGGCCCGGCGCTCGCCGTGCTCGCCGCGCTCACCATGACCGTCGGCAACGTCGCCGCCCTGCGCCAGGTCTCCACGCGCGCGTGGAGCGCGGTACGGCTGCTCGCCTGGTCGTCCGTCGCCCAGGCCGGCTACCTCCTGGTGCCGGTCGCCGCCGCCGCGTACTCCGGCGACGACCAGATCGGCGCGACCGTCGCGTACGCCCTCATGTACGCCGTCGTGAACCTCGGCGCCTTCGCGGTCGTCGCCGTCGTCGCCCGTACGCACCCTGAGAACCGGATCGCGGACTACCGGGGCCTGTACGCGGCGAGTCCCGCCGCCGCCCTCGCGCTCGGCTTCTTCCTCCTGAACCTGGCCGGACTGCCCCCGGGTATCATCGGCCTCTTCGCCAAGGTGACCGTCTTCTCGGCGGCCGTCGACGCGGGCCTCGGCTGGCTCGCCGTGATCATGGGCATCAACGTCGTGATCGGCCTCTACTACTACCTGCGGTGGACGGCTCTGCTGTTCCGCGGGCCGGAGGGCGAGACCGTACGGCACCGGGCGCCCGCCCCGGTCACGCTGGCCGTCGCGCTGACCGCCCTCGCGGGCGTCGTGCTGTCGGGCTACCCGCAGTTCGCGCTCCGCTTCGCGGCGACCAGCCTCTTCTGAGGCCACGAGCAGACCCCCGCATCCCCCACAGGCAGAACACTCCAAGGAGCAGGACCCCGTGCTGAACGGTTTCAAGGACTTCATACTTCGCGGCAACGTCGTGTCGATGGCCATCGGTCTGGCCGTCGGCTCGGCGTTCACGGCCGTCGTGACCGGCTTCAGCAAGGCGTTCATCACCCCGCTCATCGGTCTGGCCACCGGCTCGGTCGGCGACTTCAGCGAGGCGAAGTTCACCGTCGGCAGGACCGAGTTCCCCTACGGCCTGGCGATCGCCGCCGCCATAGCCTTCGTCATCACCGCGGCCGTGCTCTACTTCCTGATCGTCGTCCCCATGACGAAGATCCAGGAACGGTTCGCCAAGGAGGAGGCGAAGGACCCGAAGGCGGAGAAGCGCGACTGCCCCCGCTGCTTCGCCGAGATCCCGGCCATCGCCTCCCGCTGCGCCCACTGCACCAGCGAGGTCGAGCCGGTCGCCGAGGCCCTCCTGAAGGCCGGCCTGGACTCGATCAGCGTCCCCGCCGCCCGCTAGGTCCTCCCGGGCGGACCAGAGCCCGGCCGCCGTCTCCCCGTACGCCCGGCCGCCGTCTCACCCGTACGGCGTACGGCGTGGCCCGGCGCGGCCCCGGTGCGGCCGGGGAACCCGTACCTCCCGCGTGGCGTTGACCAGGAAGGGAGGGTCCACTGGACAGAAGGGTTCCCCTGCCGCACCACTTGGAGGGCGTACCGTGCACCGCCGGCACAACGGGCTGAGGACCGCCGTACTCCTCGGAGGGCTCTCCGCCCTCATCATCGTCATCGGCAGCTTCTTCGGGCGTACGGGCCTGATCGTCGCGCTCGTCGTGGCGCTCGGCACCAACGCGTACGCGTACTGGAACAGCGACAAGCTGGCGCTGCGCGCCATGCGTGCCCGCCCGGTGAGCGAGTTCGAGGCCCCGGCCCTCTACCGGATGGTCCGTGAGCTCTCCACGCAGGCCCGGCAGCCCATGCCCAGGCTCTACATCTCGCCCACCCAGGCGCCCAACGCCTTCGCGACCGGCCGCAACCCGCGCAACGCGGCCGTGTGCTGCACCGAGGGCATCCTCGCGATCCTCGACGAGCGCGAGCTGCGCGGAGTGATCGGCCACGAGCTGAGCCACGTCTACAACCGGGACATCCTCATCTCGTCGGTCGCCGGAGCCCTCGCCTCCGTGATCCTCTTCCTGGTGAACTTCGCCTGGCTGATCCCGATCGGCCGCTCCGACGACGACGAGGGCCCCGGGCTCCTCGGGATGCTGCTGATCATGATCCTGGGCCCGATCGCCGCCTCGGTCATCCAGCTGGCCATCTCCCGCTCCCGCGAGTACGAGGCGGACGCCTCCGGCGCCCAGCTCACCGGCGACCCGCTGGCCCTGGCCGGCGCCCTGCGCAAGCTGGAGGCGGGCACCAAGCAGCTCCCGCTGCCCCCCGAGCCCAGGATCGAGACCGCAAGCCACATGATGATCGCGAACCCCTTCCGTCCGGGACAGGGGCTGTCCAAGATGTTCTCCACCCATCCGCCGATGGCGGAGCGCATCGCCCGGCTCGAACAGATGGCAGGTCACCGCCCGTGAAGACGATCCTGAACGTCATATGGCTGATCCTGTGCGGATTCTGGATGTTCCTCGGCTACGTACTGGCCGGCGTCCTGCTCTGCATCACGATCATCGGCATCCCCTTCGGACTCGCCGCGTTCCGCATCGGCCTCTACGCCCTGTGGCCCTTCGGCCACACGGTCGTCGACCGCCGTGACGCCGGTGCCCCGTCCTGCGTAGGCAACGTGCTGTGGCTGATCCTGGCCGGCTGGTGGCTGGCGCTCGGCCACATCACCACCGGCATCGCCCTCTGCCTCACGATCATCGGCATCCCGCTGGGCATCGCCAACTTCAAGCTCATCCCCGTATCGCTGCTGCCGCTGGGCAAGGAGATCGTTCCCACGGACCAGGCGTACGGGGCGTGGGGCTACCAGGGCCGCTAGGGGCCGGTCCGGGCCAGGCCCCGTACGGGTCACACCCCGTACGGGCAGGGTCAGGGGTGAGGGGTCGGCGTCAGGGTCAGGTTCGCGGCGGCTCGTGCCGGCCGCGGCTGACCGCGTGGGCCACCACCCCGACCGCGAGCACGCCGAGACCCGCCAGGACGGCGGCCGGCGGCAGGGAGAACGCGAGCGCCGCGCAGCCGGCCAGGCCGAGCACGGCCAGCGGCCGCTCGCGGTGCCCCAGGGTCCAGGCGGAGGCGTTGGCGATCCCGTAGTAGACCAGCACGGCGAACGACGAGAAGCCGATCGCGCCGCGCACGTCCGCCGTGGCCGCCACCACGGCCACCACCGCGCCCACCGCGAGCTCCGCGTGGTGCGGCACCGCGAAGCGCGGATGGACGGCGGCGAGCGTGGCCGGCAGGTGGCCGTCCCTGGCCATGGCGAGGGTCGTCCGCGACACGCCGAGGATCAGCGAGAGCAGCGAGCCCAGGGCGGCGACCGCCGCGCCCACGGTGACCACGGGCACCAGCCAGTCCGCCCCGGCCGCCCGCGCCGCGTCCGCGAGCGGCGCGGGGGAGGCGGCCAGGCCCTCCGGTCCGAGGACGCCGAGCACGGTCACGGCGACGGCCGCGTAGACGGCGAGCGCGATGCCGAGGGCGAGCGGCACGGCCCGCGGGATGGTCCGCTCCGGGTCGCGGACCTCCTCGCCGAGCGTCGCGATCCGCGCGTACCCGGCGAAGGCGAAGAACAGCAGCCCGGCGGCCTGGAGCACGCCGCCCGCGGGAATGTCCCCGTCGAGCGCGAGCCGTCCGGCCTCCCCGGCCCCGGCGGCGGCCACGACGACCGCCGCGAGGACGGCGAGCACGATCGCGACGATCACCCGGGTGAGCAGCGCGGACTTCTGCACGCCGGTGTAGTTGACGGCGGTCAGGGCGACCACGGCGGCGACGGCCACCGCGTGGGCGTGCCCGGGCCACACGTACGCGCCGACGGTGAGCGCCATCGCCGCGCAGGAGGCGGTCTTGCCGACGACGAAGGCCCAGCCCGCGAGGTGGCCCCAGAACGGGCCGAGCCGTTCGCGGCCGTACACGTAGGTGCCGCCGGACGCGGGGTAGCGGGCGGCGAGCCGGGCCGACGCCATGGCGTTGCAGTAGGCGACGACGGCGGCGACGCCGAGCGCCGGCAGCAGTCCGGGGCCGGCCGCGCGTGCCGCGGGCCCGAGCGCCGCGAAGATCCCGGCGCCGACCATCGAGCCGAGCCCGATCACGACGGCGTCGAAGACTCCGAGAGTGCGGCGCAGTTCCTGTGTCATGCCCCGCACACTAGAGGGTGCGGCAACCGCTCGGGACCGCCGGGCGTCCTCCTGGGCATGAGCATCGTCAGCTGGATAGTTCTCGGACTGATCGCCGGGGTCATCGCCAAGGTCCTGCTGCCGGGCCGCGATCCGGGCGGCCTGATCGGCACGACGGTCATCGGCGTGGTCGGCGCGTTCCTCGGCGGGTGGCTGTCGGCCCGCTTCCTGGACCGGCCCGTCGCCCAGGACTTCTACGACGGGGCGACCTGGCTGTCGGCGATCGGCGGCTCGCTGGTGTTGCTGATCGGCTACCGGATCCTCTTCGGCCACTCGCGCGAGCGCTAGGGCCTCATGTCGGAGCTCCGGGGCGTGTCCCGCCCTGGAGCCCCGTCTCCCTCAGCGTGATGTTGAGCCGTCCGGCGAGCCCCAGGGCGGGATCGGCGCTGCCCGCGTACACCTTGGGGACGCCGTGGTACGCGAGGCGGGACGGCCCGCCGAAGACGAGCAGGTCGCCGGAGGCCAACTCCACGTCGGTCCAGGGCCGTCCGCGGTTCTCGGCGTTGCCGAGCCGGAACACGCAGGTGTCGCCGAGGCTCAACGACACGACGGGAGCGGGCGATCGCTCCTCCCTGTCCTGGTGCATGCCCATCTTCGCGCCGTCGGCGTAGAAGTTCACGAGCGCGGTGTCCGGCGAGAAAAGGCCGTGCGGACCGCCGTCCGTGCCCGCCGCCCCGTGCGTCCCGTACGCGTCGGCCAGCGCCTCGCGTCCCAGCTCGACGAGCCAGTCCGGCAGGGGGAGGAGGTTCTCCTCGGGGCCGAGATAGCGGTACGGCACCCAGCGCCGCCCGAGGCAGAGCGAGCGCACGGACATCACCCCGCCGCCGGGCAGGACCGTGTGCTCGTACGCGGCCGGCCCCCGCCCGAACTCCCGGCAGGCGGCGACCAGTTCCCGCTGTCGCTCGAACGGCAGCCAGCCCGGCACGTGCACCGCGCCCGGCGCCGGTTCGCTCCGCTGCGCGGGAACAGTCCGTCAGACACCGCTCTCCAGGTGCAGCAGCCGCTCCTTGCGGTCCAGCCCGGCCGCGTAGCCGCGCAGGCTGCCGTCGGCCCCGATCACCCGGTGGCAGGGCCGCACCACGAGCAGTGGATTGCGCCCGATCGCGGTGCCCACGGCCCGCACGCCGGCGCCGGACGAGCCGACCCGGCGGGCGATGTCCCCGTACGAGACGGTCGCGCCGTACGGGATCTCCTCCAGGGCCTTCCAGACGGCGCGCTGGAAATCGGTCCCGGACTCCTCGTACGGGATGTCGAAGCCCTCGCGCCGCCCGGCGAAGTACGCGTCGAGCTGCCCCGCGACCTCCTCGAACGCCGCCGGGTCACACGTCCATCCGTCCTCGACGAGGACGCCGCCCTTCTGGCCCTCCAGCGACAGCGACCGCAGCACGAGGGAACCCCCGTCGGCGACCCGCCCCACCAGGAGCATCGTGCCGAGGGGGCCGTCGACGTGGGCGTAGAGAGTGCTGTTCGTCGTCATGCGTCCAGTGTGCGAGCCCCACCCGCAGCGGGGCTGGCGGTTTTCGGACACGGCACTCGGACAGTCCTACCGGTAGTTCACGAACTGCAGGGCGAAGTCGAAGTCCTTGCCCTTGAGCAGCGCGATGACGGCCTGCAGGTCGTCCCGGCTCTTCGAGCTGACCCGCAGCTCGTCGCCCTGCACCTGCGCCTTGACGCCCTTGGGGCCCTCGTCGCGGATGACCTTGGCGACCTTCTTCGCGTTCTCCTGGGAGATGCCCTCCTGGATGGAGGCGAAGAGCTTGTACTCCTTGCCGGACAGCTGCGGGTCGCCCTCCACGTCCAGCGACTTCAGCGAGATGCCCCGCTTGATCAGCTTGGACTGGAAGATGTCGAGGATCGCCTTGACCCGCTCCTCGCCGTTCGCCTGCATCAGGATCTTCTCGCCCGACCAGGAGATCGAGGCGTTGGTGCCCTTGAAGTCGTAGCGCTGCGTGATCTCCTTCGCGGCCTGGTTGAGGGCGTTGTCGACCTCCTGCCGCTCGACCTTGGAGACGATGTCGAAACTGGAGTCGGCCATGAGGTGAGGCTCCTTGCTCGGATGCATTGGGTACGGCACAAAGCGTAGCCACCGGGACGGCCGCGAACCCGAGATCAATCCGGTGGCGAAGCACCCCTGGGGATCAGGTATTGTTTACGTCGTTGCCAGGGAGCACCGCCGAAAAGCGGCTCCGAGGCAGCGATCCCATGGCGGTGTGCCCGAGTGGCCAATGGGAGCGGACTGTAAATCCGTCGGCTTAGCCTACCCAGGTTCGAATCCTGGCGCCGCCACGCGATGAGAACGGCCCCTGAACTGCGGAAACGCAGGGCAGGGGCCGTTCTGCTGTGCGCATGTGGGGCCGTTCACGCCGAGCGGGCGATCGGCGGGGGCGCGGCGGCTAGAGTCGCGGCCATGGGGGAACAGAAGACGCGACTCTGCCGGCACTGCCACCGGCGGTTGGACGAGCGCCGCCGGGGGCGCCCGAAGCGGTTCTGCAGCCGCTGGCACCGGGTGCGCTACTGGCTGGACGAGCTGGGCGACCTCGTGTTCGGCTAGCCGTCCGCGCGGTTCGGGCTGCGGCTGTCGCTGCGGCTGCGGCCGGGCGGCTCAGTTGCCCGCGATGTCGCGGACCGCGACCGCGACCGGGGTCGAGCCCGAGATCAGTTCCAGGGTCAGGCCCGCCGTGGCCGGGGTGTCGAGGAGTTCGGCGAGGACCGCCGCCACGTCGTCGCGGGGGATCGGGCCGCGGCCCGTGGAGGCCTCCAGGCGGACCATGCCGGTGCCCGCGTCGTCGGTGAGCATGCCGGGGCGCAGGATCGTCCAGTCGAGGCCCTCGCGGGCGCGGACGTCGTCGTCCGCCGCGCCCTTGGCGCGCAGGTACGCGTCGAAGACGGCGTCGCCCTCGTGACCCGACTGGGCGCCCATGGACGAGACGACCAGGAAGCGCCGTACGCCCGCCCGTTCCGCCGCGTCGGCGAGCAGGACCGCCGCGCCGTGGTCCACCGTCTCCTTGCGCTGCGCGCCGCTGCCCGGGCCGGCGCCGGCCGCGAACACGGCCGCGTCGGCGCCCTCTAGGGCCGCGACGACCTCGTCGACGGAGGCCGACTCCAGGTCCAGGACCACCGCCTCGGCGCCGGCCGCCCGCAGGTCCGCCTCCTGTTCGGGGCGGCGGATGATCCCCACCGGTTCGTGCCCGCCCGCGGCCAGCAGCCGCTCGAGTCGCAGGGCGATCTGTCCGTGTCCACCAGCGATGACTACGCGCATACTCACGACCGTACGGCGCCCGGCCCCGCCGGGCCTCCCGAATCCGGCCGCTCGGGCCGCGTCTGCCGGGGCAGGTCGAGGGCCGCCGCCGAGTCGCAGTACTCCCGCACCGCGCTCGTCCGGGCCACCACCCGGCCGCGGTGCACCACGATCCGGCTGTACGCGAGGGACAGCACGCCCGCGAGCCGTTCGCCCCGCACCGCGAGCAGCTCCGCCGGGAAGCCGGCCTCCACCCGTACCTCGGGAAGGCCCATCGCGGCCCGCGCGTCGGTGCTCACCGACCCGTACGCCTCCGCTGCCGGGAGCCCGCCCAGTGAGGCCGTCAGATAGGCGGCCTCCAGCGGGTCACCGCGGCCCACCGGGTTCGACACGTCACGCAGCGCCCCGCCGCCCGCGGCGACCCGCACCCCGGCGGCTCGGAGCAGCCGCACGGGCGCCGTGCCGCGCTGCTCGGTGGCGCCGCAGCCGCCCTGCGGCAGGCACACCACCGTCACCCCGGCCGCCGCCAGCTGGTCCGCCGCCCGGCGGGCCTGGTCGGCGGGGAGACGCGCGAGCCCCGCGCACGGGCCGATCGTCACGCCGGGGCGCAGGCCGCCGGCCATCGCCGCGAGCCGGGCCAGGCGCGCCGGGTCGTCGCCGTCGGTGTGCAGGTCCACCGGGCAGCCGTGCTCGGCCGCGACCTCCAGGAGCGCCTCCACGTAGCCGGTGGGATCCGGGTCGAGGTCCGGGCAGCCGCCGACCACGCCGGCGCCCATCTTCACCGCGTCCCGCAGCATCGCGAGCCCGTCGGCGCCCGCCGCGCCGGTCAGCAGCCGGGGCGTCGCCACGGTCGACAGCTCGGCCAGGCCGCGCAGCGAGCGCCGGGCCTGCAGCACGGCCTCGAGCGGGCCGAGGCCGTGCATGTCCCCGATCCGGACGTGGGCGCGCAGCGCGGTCGCGCCGTGTCCGAGCTGGAGCAGGGCGGCCTCGGTCGCCCGGCGCTGGACCTCGTCCGGGGCGTACGAGACGGGGCCGGGGGAGTCGGCGGTGAGCGCGGTGTCGATGTGCGCGTGGGGCTCGGCGGGCGCGGGCAGCAGCAGGTAGCCGGCCAGGTCGACGCGGGCGCCGACGGCGGTGAGGCTGCCGGCCGTGCCGACGGCCTCGATCCGGCCGCCGCCGAGCCGTACGTCGACGGTGCGGCCGTCGGTGAGCCGCGCGTTCGAGAGCAGCAGCGACACGGCGTCGGCGGTGGCCGCGGCCCGGTCGTCGGGCTGTGGCTGGGGCTGCTTGCTGTCGGCGGACATCGGGCTCCTCACGGCTCGCCAAGACCAAGATCACGCAGCGTGGGCCCCGAGCCTAGGGGCGCCCGCAGCAGCCTTCGAGGAGGAGCGCAATAGTCGTACTGGTGAGTGCACGAGTGGCCTAGGGGGTGCCTGCGGCGGGTGCCCGGGAAACGGATTTGGGTGTCGGGCCGGAGACCGTGTAATGTCTTCCTCGCTCGCCCCAATAGCTCAGTCGGCAGAGCGTCTCCATGGTAAGGAGAAGGTCTACGGTTCGATTCCGTATTGGGGCTCTGGTGAGAAGGACCCGCCTTCGGGCGGGATCCGGATCATCAAAGCGGTGTAGCTCAGTCGGTAGAGCAAGCGGCTCATAATCGCTGTGTCACCGGTTCAAGTCCGGTCACCGCTACACACGGTAGCCGATTGTGGGGTCGGTCCTGCGATCGGCTACTCTTTCATGCGTTCATCCATCCCATCCGTCCGTCAAGGAGCACTCACGTGGCTGCCACCGACGTCCGCCCGAAGATCACGCTGGCCTGCGTGGAGTGCAAGGAGCGGAACTACATCACCAAGAAGAACCGGCGCAACAACCCGGACCGTCTTGAGATGAAGAAGCACTGCCCTCGCTGCAACTCGCACACCGCGCACCGCGAGACGCGCTAAACAGGCTCGTACACGAGGCCGTCCCCAGCCGGGGACGGCCTCGTGTCGTTTACCCGCGCATTCCGCACCGCATTCCGCACCATTCTCAGCAGGACCAGCAAGCAGGACCAGCAGGAGGTACCGAGGCCATGGCGCTCGACCAGTCCTTCGTGGGCCGGACCTATCCGCCCACCGCGCCGTACGAGGTCGGCCGCGAGAAGATCCGCGAGTTCGCCGAGGCGATCGGGGACGCCAATCCCGCGTACACCGACCAGGAGGCCGCCAAGGCCCTCGGTCACCCCGACGTCGTCGCCCCGCCGACCTTCGTCTTCGCGATCACCTTCAAGGCCGCCGGCCAGGTCGTCGAGGACCCGCAGCTGGGCCTCGACTACAGCCGCGTCGTGCACGGCGACCAGAAGTTCGCCTACACCCGGCCGGTGCGCGCCGGCGACCGGCTCTCGGTCACCAGCACCATCGAGGCGATCAAGTCCCTCGCGGGCAACGACATCCTGGACATCCGCGGCGAGGTCCACGACGAGAGCGGCGAGCACGTCGTGACCGCCTGGACCAAGCTCGTCGCCCGCGCCCCCGAGGAGGCCTGACCGTGACCGCGAAGATCGCCTACGACGAGGTCGAGGTCGGCACCGAGCTGCCCGCGCAGACCTTCCCTGTGACCCGCGCCACGCTCGTGCGGTACGCCGGTGCCTCGGGTGACTTCAACCCGATCCACTGGAACGAGAAGTTCGCCAAGGAGGTCGGCCTGCCCGACGTCATCGCCCACGGCATGTTCACCATGGCCGAGGCGATCCGCGTCGTCACCGACTGGGCCGGCGACCCGGCCGCCGTCGTCGAGTACGGCGTCCGCTTCACCAAGCCGGTCGTCGTGCCCAACGACGACGAGGGCGCCGTGATCGAGGTCACCGCGAAGGTCGCCGCGAAGCTGGACGACGGCCGGGTGCGCGTCGACCTCACCGCCACCAGCGCCGGGCAGAAGGTCCTCGGCATGAGCCGGGCCGTGGTCAGGCTCGCCTGAGCCCGCCCCACCCATGAGCGGCACGGGCCCCTTCCGTACGGGAGGGGCCCGTACCCTTGTGCCCGTGCAGCTTCTCCACGACGCCCCTCTCGCGCCCCTGACCACCTTCCGGCTCGGCGGCCCCGCCACGCGGCTCGTCACGGCCACCACCGACGACGAGGTGATCGCCGCGGTCCGCGAGGCCGACGCCTCCGGGACCCCGCTGCTCGTCATCGGCGGCGGTTCCAACCTGGTCATCGGCGACAAGGGCTTCGACGGCACCGCCCTGCACATCGCCACCCGCGGCTTCTCGCTCGACGGGACCCGTCTGGAGCTCGCCGCGGGCGAGGTGTGGACGGACGCCGTCGCCCGGACCGTCGAGGCCGGGCTCGCCGGGATCGAGTGCCTGGCCGGGATCCCCGGCTCGGCCGGCGCCACGCCGATCCAGAACGTGGGCGCCTACGGGCAGGACGTCTCGGCCACCGTCACCGAGGTCGTCGCCTACGACCGCCGGGCCGAGGAGACGGTGACGCTCACCAACGCCGAGTGCGCCTTCTCGTACCGCCACAGCCTCTTCAAGGACCAGCCCGACCGCTACGTCGTGCTCCGCGTCCGCTTCGAGCTCGAGGACGCCGGCGGCCTCTCCGCGCCGATCGCCTACGCGGAGACGGCCCGGGCCCTCGGCGTCGAGGCGGGCGACCGGGTGCCGCTGGAGCGGGCGCGGGAGACGGTCCTGAAGCTGCGGGCCGGCAAGGGCATGGTCCTGGACCCGGAGGACCACGACACGTGGTCGGCCGGCTCCTTCTTCACCAACCCGATCCTCACCGCCGAGCAGCACGAGGCCTTCCTCGCGCGCGTGGCCGAGCGCCTCGGCGTCGACGCCGTGCCGCCCGCCTACCCGGCGGGGGAGGGCCTGACCAAGACCTCCGCCGCCTGGCTGATCGACAAGGCGGGCTTCACCAAGGGCTACGGCTCCGGGCCCGCCCGGATCTCCACCAAGCACACCCTCGCCCTCACCAACCGCGGCGAGGCGACCACCGAGGACCTGCTCGCCCTCGCCCGCGAGGTCGTCGCCGGCGTCCGGGACGCCTTCGGGATCACGCTCGTCAACGAGCCGGTGACCGTCGGCGTCGAGATCTGAGGCCCCCGCCTCAGTACGCACACCCTCAGTACGCCACGTACTCAGTACGCCACACCCACGCCCTGCTTCACCGTCGCCGGGTCGTCGACCATCGCCAGCATCGCGTGCGCCACGTCGGCGCGCCCGATCATGCGTCCGCGTGACGGGTTGCCGCCGACTGCCTTCCGGTAGCGGCCGGTGAGGCGCTTGTTCGTCAGCTTCGGCGGGCGGACGGACGTCCAGTCGGTCGCGCTCGCCGCGAGCTCGGCCTCCATCTCCCGCAGGTCCGCGTAGACGTGCTTGTACAGGCCGTTGATGATCGGCAGCACCGCCCTGTCGAGCACCGTCTGCCCCGGTGGGACCGGGCCGATGGGGGCCGCGCTGACCACGAGGAGGCGGCGGGTCCCGGCGCCCTCCATGGCGCGCAGCACCGAGCGGGTCAGGCGCGCGGCGACGCCCGCGTCCGCGCGGGTGCGGGCGCCGAGGCCGGAGAGGACCACGTCCCGGCCCGCCACGGCCTCGCGCAGCGACTCCGGGTCGGAGAGGTCGGAGCGGAAGACGTCGAGACGGGCGCCGGTGACGGGGAACCGGGCCGGGTCACGGACGACGGCGGTCACCTCGTGGCCCGCGGCCAGCCCCTGACGGACGATCTCCTGGCCGATGCCGCCGGTCGCACCGAAGACGGTGAGCTTCATGTCGCACCCTCCCTGGGTGGGTAAGTGTTCACTCACCTATAGAGTGAGTGTGCGCTCACTCACCCGTCAAGCGATATCCAGGAGTTCTCGTGGAACAGAAGCCGACCCGCACCCGGATCCTCGACGCCGCCCACGAGCTCCTGCGCACGGCCGGGCTCGCCCGCACCACCACCAAGCAGATCGCCAAGGCGGCGGGCTGCTCCGAGGCCGCGCTCTACAAGTACTTCCCGAGCAAGGAGGAGCTGTTCGTCACCGTCCTGGACGAACGGCTGCCGCGGCTCGGCGACCTCCTCGGCACCCTCGCCCCCGACGCAGAGCCCGCCGGCGCCGAGACCCCCGGAGCCGAAGCCTCCGGAGTGGAGGAGAACCTCGTCCAGGTCGCCCGCAGGGCCGCGCTCTTCTACCAGGAGACCTTCGCGATGGCCGCCTCCCTCTACGCCGAGCCGCAGCTCAAGCGCCGCCACGACGACGCCCTGCGGCGCCTCGGCACCGGCCCCCACAAGCCCATCGAGGGCCTCGCCGACTACCTCCGCGCCGAACAGCGGCGCGGCAGGATCGCCGCCGGCGCCGACCCGCAGGCCGCCGCCGCCCTCCTCCTCGGGGCCTGCGCCCAGCGCGCCTTCGCGTACGACATGACCCCGGACGGCCGCCCGCCGCAGGACCTCGACACGTTCGCGCGCTCGATCGCCCGCACCCTGATGCGCGGGCTCGGCTGACGGGCACGGCGGCGCGCCCCGCCCGCGCGGTTCAGCCGGCCGGCGCCGCCAGCCAGTCGTCGATCCCGGACAGCAGCTTCTGCCTGACGTCCTCGGGCGCCGCCGAGCCGCGCACCGACTGCCGGGCCAGCTCCGCCAGCTCCTCGTCCGTGAAGCCGTGGTGCCGGCGGGCGACCTCGTACTGGGCGGCCAGCCGCGAGCCGAAGAGCAGCGGGTCGTCCGCACCCAGGGCCATCGGGACCCCGGCGTCGAAGAGGGTGCGCAGCGGCACGTCCTCCGGCTTCTCGTACACGCCGAGCGCCACGTTGGACGAGGGGCACACCTCGCAGGTGACCTGGCGCTCCGCGAGCCTGCGCAGCAGCCGCGGGTCCTCGGCCGCCCGTACGCCGTGCCCGACGCGGGCCGCCCGCAGGTCGTCCAGGCAGTCCCGTACGGACGAGGGGCCGGTCAGCTCGCCGCCGTGCGGGGCCGCGAGGAGGCCGCCCTCGCGGGCGATGGCGAACGCCCGGTCGAAGTCGCGGGCCATGCCGCGCCGCTCGTCGTTGGAGAGCCCGAAGCCGACCACGCCCCGGTCCGCGTACCGCACGGCGAGGCGGGCGAGGGTGCGCGCCTCCAGCGGGTGCTTCATGCGGTTCGCGGCGACCAGCACCCGCATTCCCAGCCCGGTCTCGCGCGAAGCCGTGTCCACCGCGTCGAGGATGATCTCCAGGGCCGGGATCAGACCGCCGAGCAGCGGTGCGTACGAGGTCGGGTCGACCTGGATCTCCAGCCAGCCGGAGCCGTCCGCCACGTCCTCCTGGGCCGCCTCGCGCACCAGACGCCGGATGTCCTCGGGCTCGCGCAGGCAGGAGCGGGCGATGTCGTAGAGCCGCTGGAAGCGGAACCAGCCCCGCTCGTCCGTGGCCCGCAGCCTGGGCGGAGTGCCGCTGCTCAGTGCCTCGGGGAGGTGCACCCCGTACTTGTCGGCCAGTTCGAGGAGGGTCGTGGGCCGCATCGAGCCCGTGAAGTGCAGGTGCAGATGCGCCTTGGGCAGCAGACTGAGGTCGCGGTGAGGAAGGTGCTCCATTGGCCGATCCTGCCTTACCCGAATGGACGAATACAGTCCGTTTCCCCGATCGGGACCTTGCTAGAACGCAAAAACGGGCCCCCGGTTCCGGAGAACCAGGGGCCCGCGGCCGGGTGGGAGCGTTCCTACCCGGTCAGTCGCGCGCCTCGGCAAGCAGCTTCTGGATCCGGGACACGCCCTCCACCAGGTCCTCGTCGCCCAGCGCGTACGACAGCCGCAGGTAGCCCGGCGTGCCGAAGGCCTCGCCCGGGACGACCGCGACCTCGGCCTCGTCCAGGATCAGCGCGGCCAGCTCGACGGAGTCCTGCGGGCGCCTGCCGCGGATCTCCTTGCCCAGCAGCGCCTTCACCGACGGGTACACGTAGAACGCGCCCTCCGGCGTCGGGCAGAGCACGCCCTCGATCTCGTTGAGCATCCGCACGATGGTCTGGCGGCGGCGGTCGAAGGCCTTGCCCATCTCCTTGACCGCTTCCAGGTCGCCCGAGACGGCGGCGAGCGCGGCGACCTGCGCCACGTTGGAGACGTTGGAGGTGGCGTGCGACTGCAGGTTGGTCGCGGCCTTCACGACGTCCTTCGGGCCGATGATCCAGCCCACGCGCCAGCCCGTCATCGCGTACGTCTTGGCGACACCGTTCACGACGATGCACTTGTCGCGCAGCTCCGGCAGGACCGCCGGCAGGGACGCGGCGGTGGCACCGCCGTACACCAGGTGCTCGTAGATCTCGTCGGTGAGGACCCACAGGCCGTGCTCGACGGCCCAGCGGCCGATCGCCTCGGTCTCGGCCTCGCTGTAGACGGCGCCGGTCGGGTTCGACGGCGAGACGAAGAGGACGACCTTGGTCCGCTCCGTGCGCGCGGCCTCCAGCTGCTCCACCGACACCCGGTAGCCGGTGGTCTCGTCGGCGACGACCTCCACCGGGACACCGCCGGCGAGGCGGATCGACTCCGGGTAGGTCGTCCAGTACGGCGCGGGGACGATGACCTCGTCGCCCGGGTCGAGGATCGCGGCGAACGCCTCGTAGATGGCCTGCTTGCCGCCGTTGGTCACCAGGACCTGGGAGGCGTCGACCTCGTAGCCGGAGTCGCGCAGGGTCTTCGCGGCGATCGCGGCCTTGAGCTCGGGCAGACCGCCGGCCGGCGTGTAGCGGTGGTACTTGGGGTTCTTGCAGGCCTCGACGGCCGCCTCGACGATGTAGTCCGGCGTCGGGAAGTCGGGCTCACCCGCGCCGAAACCGATGACCGGTCGCCCGGCGGCCTTGAGGGCCTTGGCCTTGGCGTCGACGGCGAGGGTGGCGGACTCGGAGATCGCACCGATCCGGGCGGAGACCCGGCGCTCGGTGGGAGGGGTAGCAGCGCTCATGCGGCCCATCGTCCCAGACCCCGTCCTGGCCCGGCACACAGGTTTCACTGAGCGGACAGGACCGGTCATTCCCGGTCGTACGCACGGCGTGGAGGCCCTGTGGAGGCCCTTTCCGAGGACCCTGTGGCAGGTCGGAGCCGTTTCTGTTCGACGTAGGGGCCCAAGACCACGTACACTCACTGCTCGTTGGCCCCGCACCGACCACATCTCACGATGCGGTAGGTTGGGGAAGCCACAAAGGGTCGTAGCTCAATTGGTAGAGCACCGGTCTCCAAAACCGGCGGTTGGGGGTTCAAGTCCCTCCGGCCCTGCTACACACACCGCCAGGTTGTGTGCGCATGTACGTACTCCTTGCACCGCCGTGCGGCTCCATTCCGGGCGCGGCACGGCCACGACCCGGAATCAGGTGAGACATCGTGACGGATGCCGTAGGCTCCATCGACATGCCTGACGCCGAGGACGCAGCTCCCGAGTCGAAGAAGAAGGCCCGGAAGGGCGGCAAGCGCGGTAAGAAGGGCCCTCTGGGCCGCCTCGCGCTGTTCTACCGCCAGGTCATCGCGGAACTCCGCAAGGTCGTCTGGCCCACTCGCAGCCAGCTGACGACGTACACCACTGTGGTGATTGTCTTCGTTGTCATCATGATCGGCCTCGTGACCGTGATTGACTATGGCTTCCAGGAAGCAGTCAAGTACGTCTTCGGCTGACTTTTTGTTCCACCCCATCTGTAGCGCAGGAAGAAGCAGCCACCGTGTCTGACGCGAACCTGAACGACGCCTTCGAGTCCGAGTCCGTCGAGGACGAGCTGGACATCGTCGAGGCGGCCGACGAGGAGCAGGCGGACGCTGCTGACGCCGAAATCGGCGAGGTCGAGGAGACCGACGCCGAGGACGACGGCACCGAGGTCGCCGACGTCGAGGCCGCCGAGGAGGAGGCCGAGGAGTCGGAGGAGTCCGACGAGGCGGCCGAGGCCGGTCTCGCGGACGAGGAAGAGGCCGAGGAGGCCGAGCCCGCCGCTCCGGTCGACCCCATCGCCGCGCTCCGCGAGGAGCTGCGCACGCTGCCCGGCGAGTGGTACGTGATCCACACCTACGCGGGCTACGAGAAGCGCGTGAAGGCCAACCTGGAGCAGCGCGCCGTCTCGCTGAACGTCGAGGAGTTCATCTACCAGGCCGAGGTCCCCGAGGAAGAGATCGTCCAGATCAAGAACGGCGAGCGCAAGAACGTCCGGCAGAACAAGCTGCCCGGTTACGTGCTCGTCCGCATGGACCTGACGAACGAGTCCTGGGGTGTCGTCCGCAACACGCCCGGCGTCACCGGCTTCGTGGGCAACGCCTACGACCCGTACCCGCTGACCCTGGACGAGATCGTGAAGATGCTCGCCCCGGAGGCCGAGGAGAAGGCCGCCCGCGAGGCCGCCGAGGCCGAGGGCAAGCCGGCTCCGGCCCGCAAGGTCACCGTCGAGGTCCTGGACTTCGAGGTGGGCGACTCGGTCACCGTCACCGACGGCCCGTTCGCCACGCTCCAGGCCACGATCAACGAGATCAACGCCGACTCGAAGAAGGTCAAGGGCCTCGTCGAGATCTTCGGTCGCGAGACCCCGGTCGAGCTCAGCTTCGACCAGATCCAGAAGAACTGACGACTCAAGTTTCCGGACAGGTCAGAGGGGCTGCTGCAGCCGCTCTGACCTGCTCGGTTTTTGGACGCGCAGCTATACCCGTTATCGTTGTGCGGTATGCCTCCATCCGGATGACCGGATGGATCGGCTGAAAACTCTCACTAGGACCCGGAGAGAGCTATGCCTCCCAAGAAGAAGAAGGTCACGGGGCTTATCAAGCTCCAGATCAACGCCGGTGCGGCCAACCCGGCCCCGCCGGTCGGCCCCGCGCTGGGTCAGCACGGCGTCAACATCATGGAGTTCTGCAAGGCCTACAACGCCGCGACCGAGTCGCAGCGTGGCTGGGTGATCCCGGTGGAGATCACGGTCTACGAGGACCGTTCCTTCACCTTCATCACCAAGACCCCGCCGGCCGCCAAGATGATCCTCAAGGCCGCGGGCGTGGAGAAGGGCTCCGGCGAGCCGCACAAGACCAAGGTCGCCAAGATCACCGAGGCGCAGGTCCGCGAGATCGCCACCACCAAGATGCCCGACCTCAACGCCAACGACCTGGACGCCGCCGCGAAGATCATCGCCGGCACCGCCCGTTCCATGGGCATCACGGTCGAGGGCTGATCACCCCCCTCGTGACCTCAGTGGTAGGGCCAGGCGCTGGCCCGCACCACGACTCCACACCCTGAACACACAGGAGCAGAAGTGAAGCGCAGCAAGTCCCTCCGCGCTGCGGACGCCAAGGTCGACCGGGAGAAGCTCTACGCCCCGCTCGAGGCCGTCCGTCTCGCCAAGGAGACCTCCACCACCAAGTTCGACGGCACCGTCGAGGTGGCCTTCCGTCTGGGCGTCGACCCGCGCAAGGCCGACCAGATGGTCCGTGGCACCGTGAACCTTCCGCACGGCACCGGTAAGACCGCCCGGGTCCTGGTCTTCGCGACCGGTGACCGTGCCGAGGCCGCGATCGCCGCGGGCGCCGACATCGTCGGTTCCGACGAGCTCATCGACGAGATCTCCAAGGGCAACCGCCTGAACGAGTTCGACGCCGTCGTCGCCACCCCGGACCTCATGGGCAAGGTCGGCCGCCTCGGCCGCGTCCTCGGCCCGCGTGGTCTCATGCCGAACCCGAAGACCGGCACCGTCACCCCCGATGTCGCCAAGGCTGTCAACGACATCAAGGGCGGCAAGATCGAGTTCCGCGTCGACAAGCACTCGAACCTGCACTTCATCATCGGCAAGGTGTCCTTCGACGACGCCAAGCTGGTGGAGAACTACGGCGCGGCCCTGGAGGAGATCCTCCGTCTGAAGCCGTCCGCCGCCAAGGGCCGCTACATCAAGAAGGCCGCCATCACCACCACGATGGGCCCCGGCATCCCGGTCGACCCGAACCGCACCCGCAACCTCCTCGTCGAGGAGGACCCGGCCGCGGTCTGAGCCTGACCGGCTCAGGAGTCCCCTCACAGGGGCTCCGGCGTCCTTGAAGCCGCCCCTCGCGCCTCTCCGGAGGCGCGGGGGGCGGCTTTGTTTCGCGGGCGCTGTCGGGGGCCTGGGTTACGGTGCGGTGGGGAAAGAAAAGACGATCCACAAGGGGTGGGGATTCAATGAGCATGTCCGCGTGGAAGCGCGCAGGCGTCGCACTGACGGCCACGGCCGTCGTCACGGGCCTGGCCGGCTGTCAGGACGGCGACGCCAGGAGCGCGGCGGAGGCGCCCGCCAAGGCGGCCGCGCAGGGCCTGGAGGACGTCACGAAGGCGCTCACGGCCGCCTTCGAGAAGACGTCCGCCGCCAAGTCGGCCAAGGTCAGCATGACGATGAGCATGGAGGGCGTCGGCGCCGGGTCCGGCACCGTGACGATGACCGGCGTCCAGGGCTGGGACCCGGCGGCGCTGGACATCACCATGAAGGGCTCCCTGCTGGGCGCGGGCAACCCCGACGCCCCGGAGCAGGTCCGCATGATCATGCGCGACAACGTCATGTACATGGACCTGGGCGCCCAGGCAGCCGCCAAGATGGACGGCAAGCGCTGGATGAAGATCGACATGAAGGCCGCCGCGGACGCCACCGGCGACAAGAACCTGCGCAAGCAGATGACCGGCGGCCTGGAGAACATGAACCAGGACCCGGCCCAGCAGCTCGCCCTGCTCCTGGACTCCCCGAACCTGAAGCACGTCGGTGCCGAGAAGGTGAACGGCATGGAGACCCAGCACTACAAGGGCACCCTCACCTTCGAGCAGATGCTCAAGGCCAACAAGTCGTCGAAGCTCCTCTCCAAGGAGCAGTACGACGAGCTCGTGGCCAATGTGAAGAAGACCGGCCTCAAGGGCTACGACACCGAGGTCTGGGTCACCGAGGACGGCTACCCGGCCCGTATGGACGTCGGCATGACCATGGCCCAGGGCACGGTGCACATGCGGGCGGACTACACCGACTACGGGGCCGCCAAGGCCGCCGTCCGGGTGCCGCCGGCCGAGGACACCGTCGACCTGTTCAAGATGCTCGAGGAGGCCGGCAGGACCGCCGAGGGCTGATTTGCCCCTGGCCGTCCCCGTCGCGTACTCTTCCACAGAAGCCAAAGACCGCTGGTCGTCGCTGCGCCCGAAGGGCGTGGCGGCCGAAGGATTCGCTGAGAGATGCGAGCGACCCGCGCAGGTGACTGTGGAGGAGTTCCCGTACCGGATTCGTCTGGTTCGGTCGAGCTGAGCCCCGTGCGCCTGCGCCCGGGGCGTTTTCGTTTGTTCAGCCCCTTCTGAGCGGTCCTCATCACCCGGAAGGAGGCTGACGCACTATGCCGACGCCCAACAAGGCTGCATCGGTGGCCGAGCTCAAGGACGCGTTCCAGAGCTCCAACGCCGCCGTGCTGACCGAGTACCGGGGTCTCACCGTCGCGCAGCTCAAGACGCTGCGCCGTTCGCTCGGTGAGAACGCCCAGTACGCCGTGGTGAAGAACACGCTGACCAAGATTGCGGCCAACGAGGCTGGGATCACCGCGCTCGACGACCACTTCGCTGGTCCGACGGCGGTCGCCTTCGTCACCGGTGACCCGGTGGAGTCGGCGAAGGCTCTGCGTGACTTCGCCAAGGAGAACCCGAACCTCATCATCAAGGCTGGTGTCCTTGACGGTAAGGCTCTCTCCGCCGACGACATCAAGAAGCTTGCGGACCTCGAGTCCCGCGAGGTTCTGCTCAGCAAGCTGGCCGGCGCCTTCAAGGGCAAGCAGTCCCAGACTGCCTCGCTCCTCAAGGCTCTGCCGTCGAAGTTCGTCCGCACCGCGGAGGCGCTTCGTGCCAAGCAGGCCGAGCAGGGCGGTGCCGAGTAATTCGGCTCGCGCACTGATCCGTACCGCCATACGGGCGGAACGGGTCACAGCGGGCCGACAGTACGCCCGCCTCACATGAACATCCGGCACCTGCCGAATTAGTGGAAGGATCGCCCATCATGGCGAAGCTCACCCAGGACGAGCTGCTTGCCCAGTTCGAGGAGATGACCCTCATCGAGCTCTCCGAGTTCGTGAAGGCCTTCGAGGAGAAGTTCGACGTCACCGCCGCCGCGGCCGTCGCCGTTGCCGCCCCGGGCGCCCCGGGTGCCGGTGCCACCGAGGCCGTCGAGGAGAAGGACGAGTTCGACGTCATCCTCACCGGCGCCGGCGACAAGAAGATCCAGGTCATCAAGGTCGTGCGTGAGCTGACCTCCCTGGGTCTGAAGGAGGCCAAGGACCTCGTCGACGGCACCCCGAAGCCGGTCCTCGAGAAGGTCAACAAGGAGGCCGCTGACAAGGCCAAGGAGGCGCTCGAGGGCGCCGGTGCCGCCGTCGAGGTCAAGTAACACCTCGTCGCGTCAGCGACTCTTCTGTTGAGCGTGTAACGCTCGCAGCGTGAAAGGCGATCATCCATCTGGGTGGTCGCCTTTCGGCGTCCCCGGGGACGGCGTGGCGGCCGTCGTACGGGGCCCCGGAAGCGGAGTAAGGTGATCTTCGCCGTGCGCCGCGCAGGGGCGGGGGCCTTGACGAACCGCACGCAGCGCGCAATTCTCAGGACGCGTCGTCACAACGATCCGATTCCGAGGCATGGATCGACGACCGAACGGGCAGTATCGAGGTGCGCCGCACGGCGCGAGGTACCGCGGAGTTGAGAACAACGAGGGTCGAGAAGAACACGCCCTGGACATCAGTGGGCCAAGTGGCTACACTGACCCTTTGCGCTGCCTGTTAGCTGTCCCCTGCCCGTCACAAGGGGCATACCCTCGCAACCGCTTCGCTGGTCGACCCACTCTGACCTGGCCTTTCGGCCATATCGAGAATCGTCCTCCACGGGGCTCCGCAAGGGACCGGTACGCGCGCAGTGAGTCCGAGCCCTCGGAAGGACCCCCTCTTGGCCGCCTCGCGCAACGCCTCGACCAATACGAACAACGGCGCCAGCACCGCCCCGCTGCGCATCTCCTTTGCAAAGATCAAGGAGCCCCTCGAGGTTCCGAACCTCCTCGCGCTCCAGACCGAGAGCTTCGACTGGCTGCTCGGCAACGCCGCGTGGAAGGCTCGCGTCGAGGCCGCCCTTGAGTCGGGACAGGACGTCCCCACGAAGTCCGGTCTGGAGGAGATCTTCGAGGAGATCTCCCCGATCGAGGACTTCTCCGGGTCGATGTCGCTGACCTTCCGCGACCACCGCTTCGAGCCGCCGAAGAACTCGATCGACGAGTGCAAGGACCGTGACTTCACCTACGGTGCCCCGCTCTTCGTGACCGCCGAGTTCACGAACAACGAGACCGGCGAGATCAAGTCCCAGACGGTCTTCATGGGCGACTTCCCGCTCATGACGAACAAGGGCACCTTCGTCATCAACGGCACCGAGCGTGTCGTCGTGTCGCAGCTCGTCCGTTCGCCCGGCGTCTACTTCGACTCCTCCATCGACAAGACGTCCGACAAGGACATCTTCTCCGCCAAGATCATCCCGTCCCGGGGTGCCTGGCTGGAGATGGAGATCGACAAGCGCGACCTCGTCGGTGTGCGCATCGACCGCAAGCGCAAGCAGTCCGTGACCGTCCTCCTCAAGGCGCTCGGCTGGACCACCGAGCAGATCCTGCAGGAGTTCGGCGAGTACGAGTCCATGCGCGCCACCCTGGAGAAGGACCACACCCAGGGCCAGGACGACGCGCTGCTCGACATCTACCGCAAGCTCCGTCCGGGCGAGCCGCCGACGCGCGAGGCCGCCCAGACGCTGCTCGAGAACCTGTACTTCAACCCGAAGCGCTACGACCTCGCGAAGGTCGGCCGCTACAAGGTCAACAAGAAGCTCGGTGCCGACGAGCCGCTGGACGCGGGCGTCCTCACCACCGACGACATCATCGCCACGATCAAGTACCTGGTGAAGCTGCACGCCGGCGAGACCGAGACGGTCGGCGCCAACGGCAGCGAGGTCGTCATCGAGGCCGACGACATCGACCACTTCGGCAACCGTCGTCTGCGCAACGTCGGCGAGCTGATCCAGAACCAGGTCCGTACGGGTCTCGCCCGTATGGAGCGCGTCGTGCGCGAGCGCATGACCACCCAGGACGTCGAGGCGATCACGCCGCAGACCCTGATCAACATCCGGCCGGTCGTCGCCTCCATCAAGGAGTTCTTCGGCACCAGCCAGCTGTCGCAGTTCATGGACCAGAACAACCCGCTGTCGGGTCTGACGCACAAGCGTCGTCTCTCGGCGCTGGGTCCCGGTGGTCTGTCCCGTGAGCGGGCCGGCTTCGAGGTCCGAGACGTGCACCCGTCCCACTACGGACGCATGTGCCCGATCGAGACCCCCGAAGGCCCGAACATCGGTCTGATCGGTTCGCTCGCCTCGTACGGCCGGATCAACCCGTTCGGCTTCATCGAGACGCCGTACCGCAAGGTCGTCGACGGCAAGGTCACCGACGAGGTCGACTACGTCACCGCCGACGAGGAGGACCGCTTCGTCATCGCCCAGGCGAACGCGACCCTCGACGAGAACCTCCGCTTCACGGAGAACCGCGTCCTGGTCCGCAAGCGTGGCGGCGAGGTCGACTACGTCGAGCCGTCCGAGGTCGACTACATGGACGTCTCGCCGCGCCAGATGGTGTCGGTCGCGACCGCCATGATCCCCTTCCTCGAGCACGACGACGCCAACCGTGCCCTCATGGGCGCGAACATGATGCGCCAGGCCGTTCCGCTCATCAAGGCGGAGGCCCCGCTCGTCGGCACCGGCATGGAGTACCGCTGCGCCACCGACGCCGGCGACGTGCTCAAGGCCGAGAAGGACGGTGTCATCCAGGAGCTGTCCGCGGACTACATCACCGTGGCCAACGACGACGGCACCTACATCACGTACCGCCTGGCCAAGTTCTCCCGCTCGAACCAGGGCACCTCGGTCAACCAGAAGGTCGTCGTCTCCGAGGGCGACCGCGTGATCGAGGGCCAGGTCCTGGCCGACGGTCCCGCCACCGAAGAGGGCGAGATGGCCCTCGGCAAGAACCTGCTCGTCGCGTTCATGCCGTGGGAGGGTCACAACTACGAGGACGCGATCATCCTGTCGCAGCGCCTCGTGCAGGACGACGTCCTCTCCTCGATCCACATCGAGGAGCACGAGGTCGACGCCCGTGACACCAAGCTCGGCCCCGAGGAGATCACCCGGGACATCCCGAACGTCTCCGAGGAGGTCCTCGCCGACCTCGACGAGCGCGGCATCATCCGCATCGGTGCCGAGGTCGTCGCCGGCGACATCCTGGTCGGCAAGGTCACCCCGAAGGGTGAGACCGAGCTGACCCCGGAGGAGCGCCTGCTCCGCGCGATCTTCGGTGAGAAGGCCCGTGAGGTCCGTGACACCTCGCTGAAGGTCCCGCACGGCGAGACCGGCAAGGTCATCGGCGTCCGCGTCTTCGACCGCGAGGAGGGCGACGAGCTTCCCCCGGGCGTGAACCAGCTGGTCCGCGTCTACGTCGCCCAGAAGCGCAAGATCACCGACGGTGACAAGCTCGCCGGCCGCCACGGCAACAAGGGTGTCATCTCCAAGATCCTGCCCATCGAGGACATGCCGTTCCTCGAGGACGGAACTCCGGTCGACATCATCCTCAACCCGCTCGGTGTGCCGTCCCGAATGAACCCGGGACAGGTCCTGGAGATCCACCTCGGCTGGCTCGCCAGCCGCGGCTGGGACGTCTCCGGCCTCGCCGACGAGTGGGCGCAGCGCCTCCAGGCCATCGGTGCCGACAAGGTCGCCCCCGGCACCAACGTCGCCACCCCGGTCTTCGACGGTGCGCGTGAGGACGAGCTCGCGGGTCTGCTCCAGCACACCATCCCGAACCGCGACGGCGAGCGCATGGTGCTCCCCTCCGGCAAGGCGCGTCTGTTCGACGGCCGCTCCGGCGAGCCGTTCCCGGACCCGATCTCGGTCGGGTACATGTACATCCTCAAGCTCCACCACCTGGTCGACGACAAGCTGCACGCCCGCTCGACCGGCCCGTACTCGATGATCACCCAGCAGCCGCTGGGTGGTAAGGCCCAGTTCGGTGGTCAGCGCTTCGGTGAGATGGAGGTGTGGGCGCTCGAGGCTTACGGCGCCGCCTACGCCCTCCAGGAGCTGCTGACGATCAAGTCCGACGACGTCACCGGCCGCGTGAAGGTCTACGAGGCCATCGTCAAGGGCGAGAACATCCCTGAGCCCGGCATCCCCGAGTCCTTCAAGGTGCTCATCAAGGAGATGCAGTCCCTGTGCCTCAACGTGGAGGTGCTGTCCTCGGACGGCATGTCCATCGAGATGCGCGACACCGACGAGGACGTCTTCCGCGCTGCGGAGGAGCTCGGTATCGACCTGTCCCGGCGCGAGCCGAGCAGCGTCGAAGAGGTCTGACGGGAGTCCGGTACGGGGGCTCAGCAATGAGCCCCCGGCCGGCCCCAGGACCCCCGTATCAGACCCACAGCCTTACAACCCTGAGAGGGATTGACGCATAGTGCTCGACGTCAACTTCTTCGACGAGCTCCGGATCGGTCTGGCCACCGCTGACGACATCCGTCAGTGGAGCCACGGCGAGGTCAAGAAGCCGGAGACCATCAACTACCGCACCCTGAAGCCCGAGAAGGACGGACTCTTCTGCGAGAAGATCTTCGGTCCGACCCGGGACTGGGAGTGCTACTGCGGCAAGTACAAGCGCGTCCGCTTCAAGGGCATCATCTGTGAGCGGTGTGGCGTCGAGGTCACCCGCGCCAAGGTGCGCCGTGAGCGGATGGGCCACATCGAGCTGGCCGCCCCCGTCACGCACATCTGGTACTTCAAGGGCGTTCCGTCGCGTCTGGGCTACCTGCTCGACCTCGCCCCGAAGGACCTGGAGAAGGTCATCTACTTCGCGGCGTACATGATCACGTACGTCGACGACGAGCGCCGTACGCGCGACCTGCCCTCGCTGGAGGCGCACGTCTCCGTCGAGCGCCAGCAGATCGAGAACCGCCGCGACTCCGACCTGGAGGCCCGCGCCAAGAAGCTCGAGTCCGACCTGGCCGAGCTCGAGGCCGAGGGTGCCAAGGCCGACGTGCGCCGCAAGGTGCGCGAGGGCGCCGAGCGCGAGATGAAGCAGCTCCGCGACCGCGCGCAGCGCGAGATCGACCGCCTCGACGAGGTCTGGAACCGCTTCAAGAACCTCAAGGTCCAGGACCTGGAGGGCGACGAGCTCCTCTACCGCGAGCTGCGTGACCGCTTCGGCACGTACTTCGACGGCTCGATGGGTGCCGCGGCGCTGCAGAAGCGCCTGGAGTCCTTCGACCTCGAGGAGGAGGCCGAGAAGCTCCGCGAGATCATCCGTACCGGCAAGGGCCAGAAGAAGACCCGTGCGCTCAAGCGCCTCAAGGTCGTCTCCGCGTTCCTGCAGACCGCGAACAGCCCCAAGGGCATGGTTCTCGACTGCGTGCCGGTCATCCCGCCGGACCTCCGTCCGATGGTGCAGCTCGACGGTGGCCGCTTCGCGACCTCCGACCTGAACGACCTGTACCGCCGTGTGATCAACCGCAACAACCGTCTGAAGCGTCTGCTCGACCTCGGTGCCCCCGAGATCATCGTGAACAACGAGAAGCGGATGCTCCAGGAGGCGGTCGACGCCCTCTTCGACAACGGCCGTCGTGGTCGCCCGGTCACGGGCCCCGGCAACCGTCCGCTGAAGTCCCTCAGCGACATGCTGAAGGGTAAGCAGGGTCGATTCCGTCAGAACCTGCTCGGCAAGCGTGTGGACTACTCCGCGCGTTCCGTCATCGTCGTCGGCCCGCAGCTCAAGCTGCACCAGTGCGGTCTGCCGAAGGCCATGGCGCTGGAGCTCTTCAAGCCGTTCGTGATGAAGCGCCTGGTCGACCTGAACCACGCGCAGAACATCAAGTCGGCCAAGCGGATGGTCGAGCGCGGCCGCACGGTCGTGTACGACGTCCTCGAAGAGGTCATCGCCGAGCACCCGGTCCTGCTGAACCGTGCTCCCACGCTGCACCGCCTCGGCATCCAGGCCTTCGAGCCGCAGCTGGTCGAGGGCAAGGCCATCCAGATCCACCCGCTCGTCTGCACCGCGTTCAACGCGGACTTCGACGGTGACCAGATGGCCGTCCACCTGCCGCTCTCCGCGGAGGCGCAGGCCGAGGCCCGCATCCTGATGCTGTCCTCGAACAACATCCTCAAGCCCGCCGACGGCCGTCCGGTGACGATGCCGACCCAGGACATGGTCCTCGGTCTGTTCTTCCTCACCACCGACGGCGAGCTGCGTGACGTCAAGGGCGAGGGCCGCGCGTTCGGCTCCACGGCCGAGGCGATCATGGCGTTCGACGCCGGCGAGCTGTCGCTGCAGTCGCAGATCGACATCCGCTTCCCGATCGGCACCGTTCCGCCGCGCGGCTGGGTTCCCCCGGTCGCCGAGGAGGGCGAGCCGGAGTGGCAGCAGGGTGACTCGTTCCGTCTGCGGACGACCCTGGGCCGCGCGCTCTTCAACGAGCTGCTGCCCGAGGACTACCCGTTCGTCGACTACTCGGTCGGCAAGAAGCAGCTCTCCGAGATCGTCAACGACCTCGCCGAGCGCTACCCCAAGGTCATCGTGGCGGCGACGCTCGACAACCTGAAGGCGGCCGGCTTCTACTGGGCCACCCGTTCCGGCGTCACCGTCGCCATCTCGGACGTCGTCGTCCCCGAGGCGAAGAAGGAGATCGTCGCCGGGTACGAGGCTCAGGACGAGAAGGTCCAGAAGCAGTACGAGCGCGGTCTGATCACCAAGGAAGAGCGCACGCAGGAGCTCATCGCGATCTGGACCAAGGCGACCAACGAGGTCGCCGAGGCGATGAACGCGAACTTCCCCAAGACCAACCCCATCTTCATGATGGTTGACTCGGGTGCCCGAGGAAACATGATGCAGATGCGGCAGATCGCCGGTATGCGTGGTCTGGTGTCGAACGCGAAGAACGAGACCATCCCGCGTCCGATCAAGGCCTCGTTCCGCGAGGGCCTCTCCGTGCTCGAGTACTTCATCTCGACCCACGGTGCCCGTAAGGGTCTCGCCGACACCGCCCTGCGTACCGCCGACTCGGGTTACCTGACCCGTCGTCTGGTGGACGTCTCGCAGGACGTGATCATCCGCGAGGAGGACTGTGGCACCGACCGCGGTCTGAAGCTGCGGATCGCGGCGAAGGACGAGGCCGGCGTGCTGCGCAAGGCCGAGGACGTCGAGACCAGCGTGTACGCGCGCTGCCTCGCCGAGGACGTCGTCGTCGACGGCAAGGTGCTGGCCCCGGCCGGTGTCGACCTCGGTGACGTGCTCATCGAGCAGCTCGTCAACGCGGGCGTCGAGGAGGTCAAGACCCGCTCGGTCCTGACCTGTGAGTCCGCCGTCGGCACCTGCGCCATGTGCTACGGCCGCTCGCTGGCCACCGGCAAGCTGGTCGACATCGGTGAGGCGGTCGGCATCATCGCCGCCCAGTCCATCGGTGAGCCCGGTACCCAGCTGACGATGCGTACCTTCCACACCGGTGGTGTGGCCGGTGACGACATCACCCAGGGTCTGCCGCGTGTCGTCGAGCTCTTCGAGGCCCGTCAGCCCAAGGGTGTCGCCCCGATCTCCGAGGCGGCCGGTCGCGTCCGCATCGAGGAGACCGAGAAGACCAAGAAGATCGTCGTCACCCCGGACGACGGCACCGACGAGACGGCCTACCCGATCTCGAAGCGTGCCCGTCTCCTGGTGGGCGAGGGCGACCACGTCGAGGTGGGCCAGAAGCTCACCGTGGGTGCCACCAACCCGCACGACGTGCTGCGCATCCTCGGCCAGCGCGCCGTCCAGGTCCACCTGGTCGGCGAGGTCCAGAAGGTCTACAACTCGCAGGGCGTGTCGATCCACGACAAGCACATCGAGATCATCATCCGGCAGATGCTGCGCCGCGTGACGATCATCGAGTCCGGTGACGCCGAGCTGCTGCCGGGCGAGCTCGTGGAGCGCTCGCGCTTCGAGCAGGAGAACCGTCGCGTGGTCCAGGAAGGCGGCCACCCGGCCTCCGGCCGTCCGCAGCTGATGGGTATCACCAAGGCCTCGCTGGCGACGGAGTCCTGGCTGTCGGCCGCCTCCTTCCAGGAGACGACCCGAGTTCTGACGGACGCGGCGATCAACGCCAAGTCCGACAGCCTCATCGGCCTCAAGGAGAACGTCATCATCGGTAAGCTCATCCCGGCCGGTACGGGTCTGTCCCGTTACCGCAACATCCGGGTCGAGCCGACCGAGGAGGCCAAGGCCGCGATGTACTCGGCCGTCGGCTACGACGACATCGACTACTCGCCGTTCGGCACCGGCTCCGGCCAGGCCGTTCCGCTGGAGGACTACGACTACGGTCCGTACAACCAGTAAGGCGCAACTGCGCGAAAGAAGGGCGGCACCCCGCGAGGGGTGCCGCCCTTCGGCGTGCTAGCGGGAGGCGAGCTCCCAGGCCGCGAGCAGCACTCCGGCGCCCGCCGTGAGCGCGGCCACCGAGGCCAGGGGCCAGCGGGCGCGCTCCAGGGCGTCGAGCCGGGACTCGTGGTCGGCGAGCTGCTTGTCGGTCTGGTCGCTGCGCTGGACGAGCAGCGCGAGGGAGCCGTCGACCCGGGCGAAGCCGGCCTCGAGGGTCCCGCGCAGCCGTTCCAGTTCGAGCGCCACCGCGACGGGGTCGTTCGGGTCAGGCTCGGTCATCGGCCGCCTCCGGGGTGACCCGCAGCCAGGACGGCAGCAGGGCCTGGAAGGCCGGGAAGGCCATGACCCGGGTGAGGGCGCCGGCGACGGCGAGGGCCCCCGCGACCCAGGGGAGGGTCTCGGGGACACCGGAGGCGTCGACGATCGCCGGCAGCACGACGGCGATGCCGACGGCGGTCTGCACGATCGTTCGGATCGTGCGCTTGGCGGCTTCGGACATGGGTGGTTCTCCTTGCGGTGAGCGTGGGGGAGCGGTGCGAGGGGGGAGCGGTTCCCGTACGGGGCGGGCTACCTCACGTACGGGACCTTGAGCGCGTTCCAGGAGGCGGCACCCGGCCAGCCGTCGGCGTCGGAGCCGCGGAAGCCGAGCTTGCGCTGCCAGGCGGCGTACGACTGGCGGTCGGCCTCGGACCAGCGCGGGCCCGGACCGACCTGGTAGCGGCCGCAGCCCTCGGCGACCAGCCGGCGGCCCATCGCGGTGACGATCGGGGAGCTCGGCGTGGTGCGGAAGAAGGCGGTGCCGGGGAAGGGCTGGTAGCGCGGCGCGGCCGGCTGGGCGGGCGCGGTCGGCTTCGCCGCGGGGGCCTTGCCGAGCCGCTTCTGCACCCGGTCGCGCATGCCCGGCATGCCGAAGCCGCGCGGGTCGTTCTTCCAGTCGGACCACTCGGAGTGGCCGATGACGGACCTGGCGCCCCAGCCGTGCGCACGGCAGAGCGCCGCCGACACCCGCTCGATGGCGTCGAGCTGCTCGGCCGGCCACGGGTCGCTGCCGTTGCCGAGGTTGACGCACTCGAAGCCGTAGAAGCGGGAGTTGCCGTCGACGGCGCCGGCGCTGCCCTGGTGCTCGCGCGGCAGCGGCGGCCGTACCCCGTACGTCTCGCTGATCACGGCCTGGAGGACGGACGGGTCGCCGCCGCCCGCGTGGTTGGCGCGGCCGGCGGAGACCAGGTGGACGGTGCCGTCCTTGGCGATGACACCGTGGCACAGCGGCCCGGGCAGTCCGGCGTAGCCGTCGTAGCAGAGGCCGACGGTGTGCTCGGTGCCGCTGGAGACGGTGTGGTGGATCATCACACCGACCACGGGCCCCCAGGCGCCGTGGCCGTTGCGGTTGTGGGTGCGCCAGCCGTCGTGCTCGACGACCTTGACGCCTTCGGCGCGGAGCGCGGCGACGAGCCGGTCCGCGGAGAGGGGGGCTGCCATGTGTGTCCTCCGGGCAGGGATTCCGGGCATGAGAAAACCCCGGCCGGTTCTCGTCGGCGCGGGGCGGGGCGGGGCGTACGGGACGGGGTGGGGGTTACGGCACGGGGGCGGGGTCCGGCGCCGGGGCGGCCGGGGCCCAGGTCGCGCAGAGCGCGGCGTAGGCGGCCCGGCGGGCCTCGAAGTCGGCGAGCGCGGCGGCGACGGCGCGCTGGACGGCGGTCGGGTCGGGGACGGCGGGGACGCCGTTCTGCGCGAGGACGGTGACCGTGCCGGAGCCGCGCAGGACGGCGTCGCCCGTGCCCTTCTCGGCGCACTCGGCGCTGACGTACACCGGCGGGTACTGCCCGGTGACCGGGTCGCGCTCCAGGCCGGAGCCGTAGCTGTTGTCGTAGACGCGGACGGTGAGGGTGTGGCCGTTCTCGGTGACCGTGGCGCGGCCCGCGTAGTCGATGGCCACGCCCCACGGCTGGGTGGGATCGGTGTTCATGAGGTGCTCCTCGTACGGTTCGGGTGGCCGGTCAGGTCTGGGTGCCGAACATCAGCACGGGCTGCGCGTAGACGGTGCCGCCGTTGGCGTAGGCCTGGATCTGGATGTCCATCGTCTGGCCGAACTTGGTCTTCATGTCGACGGGGAGCAGCCCGGTGTAGTCGTAAGTCGAGCCGGCGGTGACGGTGGGGCCGAACTGCTGTCCGTCGACCAGGACCTTGATCTGGCCGGTGGTGCTCGTGGAGGAGACGTCCGTGTGGATGGACAGGCGCAGCTTGGGCTGCCAGACCACGTTGAAGGACCGGGCGATGGTGACGAAGGAGGCGCTGGTGGTGGACGGCCACTTGGTCTTGTCGACGGGCTGCGGCGGGAGCAGCTGGAGCCAGGGCCGGGCGAGGCCGCCGGTCATGATGTCGTCGGCGAAGATCTCGTGGCCGTAGCCGTCGAAGATCCGGAACAGCGGCCGGTTGACGGTGACGCTGCCGCTCGGCGCGGCCGGGCGGATCTCGCTGACGGCCGGCCGCGTGTTGACGGCGGTGGACAGGGCCTTCAGCCGGCGTTCCATCTGGTTCAGCCGGTCGATGATGTCCTCGGGCAGCTGGGGCATCAGGCCTCCTCAAGGTAGAGCTCGGCGGTGTCGGGACGGCCGCGCTCCGGGGGAGTGACCTTGACGCCGATGATGCGGTAGCGGTGGTCGAGGCCTTCGGAGTACCACTCGTCCCGGATGCGGATGCGGGCGAAGCGGCCGATGAGGGCCGGCGGGACGATGCCGCCGAGGTGGATGCTGATCGCGGGGATCACGACGGCGCCCCGGGACTCGTCGAGCGTCCGCTTGGCGAGCGACTCGAGCGTGAGGGTGTCGGTGACCTCGTTGTGGTCCGAGGACAGGTCGAGCAGCGGCCAGCCGTCCGCGAGCAGATCGCTGGCGATCTGCTGCCGGGAGAAGATCGGCCGGGACTCCGTGCCCGCGTTGGTGTTGGTGGACGCGCCGCGTGCCAGCGCCGTGGTGCCGCCGCGGGTCGCGTCGTACGGGAAGGAGTAGGACAGGATGCTGCCGGGCCGGTCGAAGACCAGGTCCGCCGCACCGTTGATGATCTTGGGGGAGCCGAGCCGGAGCCGCCGGACCCGCTTGCCGTCGTTGGGGTCGCGGTAGACCAGGATCTGGTACTCGAAGCCCCCCTTCATCGAGGCGAGCTGGTCGAGTGCCTCCTGGTAGACGGTTTCGTCGCCCTCGCGCCAGGCGGCCGTCCGCATGGCGGTTTCCTTGTCGGGGGACTTCTCGTCGCCGAAGGTGATCCCGAGCCGGCGCGGCTCCTTCGCGGGCGCGTTCGGGTCCGCCGGGACCGTCGGGTCCTCGGGTGTCGGGTCCTCCTGGAGGTCGAGCTCCTGCCACAGCCGGCGGGCGATGTCGAGCTGGTCGGTGGGCGTGGTGAACTTGATGGCGTCCGTACGGATCCGGCGCCGACCGGCGTACGAGTCGAAGGTCGCCGCCTGGATGCCGAGGGTCAGCACCCCGCGCCCGCTGGACTGCAGGGTGGTGGTCCAGACGATGCCGCCCCACCACAGGTCGCCACCGCGCTCCAGGTAGACCGCGGTGCGGCCCTCGCGGACCTTCTTGACCCGGTCGGCGATCTCCTTGTCGGGGATCGGGATGGTGCCGGACAGCGAGCCGGCCTTGCCGATGTAGTCGTCGAAGGAGACGTCCCGCAGGGGCAGGATGTCGAGCGTCTGGTCGGTGAGCAGATCGCAGAAGATGGCCCGGTAGGGCGTGTCGATGGCCATGACGGGCCTCCTTACAGCACGTAGGTGGCGGTGATGCGGATGGGACGCGTCGAGGTCAGGACGCCGTTGGGCGTCCAGGTGCGCAGGATGACCTCGCCGGTGGAGAGCAGGGCGGCGCTGCCGGCGCCCACGCCGTCGGAGGCCGAGGTCTCCAGGTTGACGATCGTGCGCCAGCCGGTGGGCAGCGAGCAGACCGTCTCGTCGGTGATGTTGCCGCTGGCCGGGGCGGTGATGTCGGCGCCGGTCCGGGTCACGTTCACGTTGACGGTGGCGATGCCGCGGGTCCGGCGGGCGTAGAAGTACGTGACCGACCAGTTGGCCGCCGCGGTGGTGCCGGTCGCGATGGTCTCCACCTCGACCGGCGGCTGGTAGTTCACGAAGGCGGTGCCGTTCCAGCGCTGGAGCACACCGGAGCTGTCCCGGTACTGGCCGGTGTAGCTGCCGACCGAGATCGCTCCGCTGGGGGCGATGCCGCCGACGTCCTTGGGGTACGGGACCCAGGCGGTGCCGTCCCAGCGCTGGAGCTGGCGCGCGTTGTTGTTGTCCTGGTACTGGCCGGGGTACGAGCCCGGCACGGTGGCGTTGTTGTAGACCGGCAGGATGCCGCCGACACCGACGAGCGTGGTGCGCAGGTCGGTGAGGGCGGAGGCCCACGGGATGCCGCCGTTGCCCGCCGACGCGGCGGCGGGCACGCGCACCTGGAACAGCGTCAGGGAGGTGCCGGAGACCGTGGGCGGCTCCGGCACCGCCTTCGGCTGACCCGGGACGACCTCGACGGCGGCCTCGCTGCGCGTCTGGCCGTCGAACTCCGCGTCGTACACGCGCAGGACGACGAGGTCGATGCGCGGGTTGAGCGGGTCGCCGTCGCCGAAGGCGAGCGGCATGTCCGCGTCGAGGCACACGGGGTACGCGCCCTGGCCGCCCGGGCCCTGGAGGACGGCGCGGCCGCGGCCCAGGTTGGCCGTCATCGGGCCGCTCGAGTTCAGCGAGAAGCCGCCGACCCGGTAGGTGCCCTCCGGCGAGCCGGGCAGGATGCCGGAGCGGGACGTGAGCGGACCGGTCGGGGTGGTGGCGCCGACGTCGGTGAGGCGGGTGGTCACCCGGGTCTGACCGGTGGGCTGCAGCCAGCCGCTGCGCAAGGCCATGATGTCTCCTCTCAGAGGGGTGGACTGCCGGTCAGTACTGCGGGTCGACGCGGATGAAGGTGTTGTCGAATCCGGCCTTGACGCCGGCGGTGTTGGTGACGATCCGGAAGAAGGCCGTGAGGGTGTAGCTCGCGCCCGGGGTCAGACCGGACAGGCGCCGGGTGCTGGAGGCGGAGACGGAGTTGTCGCTCGCGGCGATCACCGCCCACTCGTCATCGAGGTCCTGGATCAGGGTCGTGCCCTGGGTGAGCCGGAGCGCCATGTACCCGTAGAGGTCGTTGCGGGACTTGATCCGGGAGCCGAAGGTGACGAGGACGCTCTTCGACGGAGGGGCGACGAAGGTGAGCGAGAACGGGTTGTTCGCGCGGCCGCCGAGCGTCGAGGTGTAGGTGCTCGACGCGGTGTCGCCGAAGTCGCTGTTGTCGCTGAAGTACGGCCCCGGCACGGCGGGCTTCCACGCGGTGCCGTCCCAGCGCTGCAGCAGGCCGTTGGAGTCGCGGTACTGGCCGACGTAGCTGCCCGCGATGTTGCCGGCGCTGGTCGGGACGATGCCGCCGACCGCCTCCGGGTAGGCCACCCACTTGCCGCCGTCCCAGCGCTGCAGCTGGTTGTTGGCGGTGTCCTGGTACTGGCCCGGGTAGCCGCCCGGCAGGATCTCGCCCTCCACGGGCAGGATGCCGCCGATCGAGACGACCGGGGTGCGCAGGTCCTTCAGGGCGGAGTTCCACGGGATGCCGCCGGTGCCCGCGCTGGCGTTGGCCGGGACGGCGATCTCGTACAGCTGCAGGGAACGCGGCGGCGCGACCGGGCGGTCCGGGCTGCCTGGTACGCCCTGGATGATCTCGACCTTCGCCTCCTGGCGGAGCTGGCCGTCGTACAGGTTGTCGTAGATCCGGATGACGAGCAGGTCCCGGCGGGGCTGGTCGGTGCCCGGGGCGACGTTGAGCACCACGGGGCTGGTGAGGGCCACCGGGTAGACGCCCTGGGAGATGTCGCCCTGGACGACGGCGCGGCCCTCGTGCACGGTCACCGACATGAGCGCCGTGCCCTCGGTCCAGAAGCCGGACAGGCGGTGGAGGCCGCCGTACGAGCCCGGCAGGATGCCGGAGCGGACCTGGACGGGGTTGACGGGTGTGGTCGCGCCGATCTGGTTGAGGCGGGTGTCCTCGCGGGTCTGGCCGGTCTCGGCGACCCAGCTGCTGCGCAGGTTCATGGGGTTCTCCGTTCGGGATTACGGGAGGGGCGGGAGCGGAAGGCGGGTGGGGCACCTGGCGTCGGGCGCGGGGTGCCGTGCGCGGGGCGCGGGGTGCTGGGCACCGGGCGCGCCCGCGCGGCGCTGGGCGCCGGGTCGTACGCGCCGTGGCGGGCGCCGGGTCAGGCCTTGACCCACTCGGCGTGCAGGGTGCAGCCGTAGCCGGAGCCGCCGAGCGTCTTCACGGCCGCGGTGTGCGACTGGTAGCCCTGGAGCTGGACGGTGGCACCGGCGGTGAGCTTCATCAGGCCCTGGCCGCCGACGGAGATGGCGCCGTTGCCGGCCGAAATCAGCCAGGTCAGCCGGGGCTGGTTGGTGCCGCCGACCAGGATGCGCGCGCCGCGCATGCCGGTCTGGGAGTCGTTCGCCCAGGTGACGTGGCCGCCGAGGCGCCAATAGCCGGTGCGCGGGATGACGTAGGTGTTGTTGGTGCTGTTCCACCCGGCGGCGTCGTCCATCTCGACGGTCGGCAGGCTGATCGCGGTCCAGGTGTTGGACGGCACGCTCTGCTGCTGGGTCGACAGGTACTGGGTGGCGCCGAACAGGATCTTCGCCGCGCCCTCGGTGTACTGCCAGGCCGAGCCGTCCCAGCGCTGCAGGCCCGTGGAGCTGTCGCGGTACTGGCCGGCGTAGCCGCCGGAGGTCGTCCCGCTGGGAGCGATGCCTCCGATTGCCTTCGGGTACGAGACCCAGGTGGCGCCGTCCCAGCGCTGCAGCACGCTGCCGGCATCGCGGTACTGGCCGGCGTACGCGCCCTTGAAACCGCTGGTGGGCAGGATGCCGCCGAGCGCGACGACCGGCCAGTGCTGGGCCGTCACGTTGGTGCCGGCACCGGTCCAGACGATGCCGCCGGTGCCGGCGGAGGTGCCCTTCTTCACCGTGACGGTGTAGAGCGGCAGCGTGCTGCCGTCCGGGCTCACCGGCGCGGCCGGAACGGCGGCGGGCGTGCCCTTGACCAGGCGGATCTTGGCCTCGGTGACGCCGGTCTTGTCGTACTGGTCGTCCAGGACGACCAGTTCGATCAGGTCGATCCGGTCGTACTGGGCGTTGCCGTCCTCGACGGTCAGCGTCTCGGGCGCGGTGACGGCCACCAGGTAGGCGCCCTGGCTGGTGTCCTTGCCCTGGACGATCGCGCGGCCGGTGCCGATGGTGCACTGCATCGGCGACGCGCTGGTGAGCAGGAAGCCGCCCGGCAGGATGCCCGGGCGGGAGCGCAGCGGGGTCTCGTCGGCGCTCTGTCCGCTGGGCGTGAGCAGGGCGGCGAGCGTGAGGCGGGTGTCCTCGCGGGTCTGGCCCGTGGACTGGAGCCAGGCGGCCCGTACGGTCATGGTTCTTACCTCTCGGTGGGAAGCGGAGGGAACGGGGGTGACGGGGTCACGGGGTCACGGGGCCGCGGCGTCGCGGCGTCGCGGCGTCAGGTCGTGGGTTCACCTGTTCGCCCGGTCAGGTCACCACTCGGCGCTGCGCCAGGAGACGGTCATCTGGGCCTCCGGGGCCGCCGAGTCGGGGCGGAAGGACAGCTCGGTGCGGCCGGGGTCGAGCGTGAACAGCTCCTCCGGGCTGGAGTCCGCCATCGCGGTGTGGCGGCGGGAGGCGGTGTTGTTGAGCATCACCGTGCCGTTGGCGGTGTCCACGGTCAGCTGGTCGCCGGCGGTCAGGTCGATCGCGTACCGGAGCCGGCGCCGGCTGGTGCGGTCGGTGATGCTCGGCATGGAGCACGGGCCGCGGAAGGTGATCACCGGGTGGGTGGACGCCGAGCCGGTGTTCTCGGCGACGGCGTCACCGGTGGAGGTGGCCTTGCCCCAGTCGAGCGGCCAGGTCAGCGGCCAGGTCAGACCGGACTCGGGCTGCGGGGCGCCGGTGGTCACGGACTGCTCGTTGACGGCGTAGCGGCGCGGGTCGGAGGCCAGCCACTGGATGGACATCTTCGAGCTGCCCTGGGTGGCGAAGCCCTGGTCGGCCGGGACGACGCGCTGGGCGATCCGGGCGCGCACGGCGAGCAGTTCGCCGTGCAGCCGGACGGTGAGCCAGCGCTCCTGGTCGAGCAGCGCGAGCGCCTGGCGCAGGGCGCGCAGGGCCTCGGGGACGCCGTCGTACTCCGGCATCAGGACGACGGTGCCGCCGATCTTGCGCGGCTTGGCGTAACGGGAGCCGGGCCAGGCGCCGTGCGAGGTGGGCCGCTCGGCGTCGGAGGAGTCGTACTCGGGCAGGTCCTCCCAGCCCTGGAGGCCGCTCCGGTCGACGGAGAACGGGGTTCCGGGGCCGATGAGAAGCCCGGCCCACTGGATCTGCCCGTCCTGGGTGATCAGTGAGCCGGGCGCGAGGTCTGCGGTGAAGCCGTTGTTTCCGGCGTATGCGGTTGTGGTCTCGGCCATGGGGCCGTCACCTCACTTCTGAGGGGGTGTCGGGTGAGCGGGCGTCGGTGCGCGGGGCTCGGCGGCGGGCGGGCCGTCGGGTGGCCGGGTGGCCGGTGGCCGCGGTCGGGCCGTCGGGCGGTTCTGCCGTCAGGCGTGGGCGCGCGCGAGGAAGAGCAGGTCCTCGGCGGTCGCCCGCGGGCCGGCGCCCGGCTCCTCGTGGAAGTCCCGGATGCGGTGCGGCTGCCGGGGGGCCTCGGTGATCGCCGGGACCCTGCGGGTCTCCAGGACGGTGAGCGGGTCGATGCGCCAGCCTTCGGTGGAGCCGGGGAAGACGACACCGCCCTCGGCGAGCATCGGGATCTTGTCGATGTCGACGCCGAACTTCTTGCCGAGGATGTTGACGCTCAGTTTGTTGAGGCCGTCGATGATCCAGTTGGCGAAGGCGATGAGGCCGTTGATGGGGCCTTTGACGACGCCGAGCACGGCACTCAGGGCGCCCTTGATCAGCTCGCCCATGCCGCGCAGGGCCTTGGCCACGGCGTCCTTCGCGTGCCGGAAGAAGCCGGGGATCTTGTCCGTGATGAAGGTCAGGATCGGCTTCACCGCGCTCTTGATGGCGCCCATGGTGCGGGAGGCGATCCCGCGCATGGCGTTGGCGGCGGAGCTGACGGCGCTGCCGATCTTCCTGATGCCGTCGATGGCGGCGCCGATGCCTCTCAACGCGGCCCTGAACAGGGCCAGATACGCCTTGAAGTAGGTCCCGACGGCCTTGCCGATGAGCTTGATGACCGGCTGCAGGAACTTCCAGACGGACTGGAAGCCCTTCAGCGCCGCCTGGAAGACCTGCTTCATGATCTTCTGGCCGGTCTCGGTCTGCATCGCGTACTCGATGAACCAGGCGGCCACGGGGACGAGGATGCCGACGAGGAAGCCGATCGGGTTGGCGCGCATGGCGAGGTTGACGCCGGTCATGGCGACGGAGGCGACGGTCATGACGGTGCCGAAGGTGCCCATCAGGCCGGTGATGACGTCGGTGATGGGGAGCAGCGGCACGAGGATGGCGAGGATGCCGCCCACGCCGGTGGCGAGTTTGCCGAATTTCGACTGGGCCTTGCGGGCCTTGTCGCCGAAGGACTTGACGCCCTTGGCCGCACGCGACTGGCTGATCTTCGCCACGCCGGTGGCAGCGGATCCGGCGTTCTGACCGAAGGTGCTTACGGAGCCCGCGGCCGTTCTGGCGCCGTCCCTGATGCGGTCGACACCGGCGGCGGCGCGCCGCACCGCGCCGAGTACCCGCTGTACCGAGTCCGCGGCCTGGCGTGCTCCACCAGCCAGGGCGCTGAAACCGGGTCTCGATCCGGCGAGCGGATTGAGGGCCAGGGCACTCATCCGCGTGCCTTCGCCAGGTACATCAGAGCGTCCGCCGTGGACTGCGGGTCACTGCCGCGGGCCGCGTGGTAGTGCTCGATGTGCAGCCCTGCCCCCACGCCCTTGCCGCCCCGCATCTGCGCCTGCATGCGAGCGCGGCGGGCGGTCATGGCGAGCAGACGGTCCAGCTTGGACAGCGGCAGCACGGCCTCGGCCTCGCCGGCCTCGGCGAGGATCGCCGGGACACCGCCGGTGCGCGGCATGACAACACCACCGGTGGCGAGCATGGGGATGGTCGGGATGTTGACGCCGAAGGTCTTGCCGCCGACGATCGGCACCCAGCCGGGGACGCTGACCTTGACGCCGTTGACGGCGCGGATCATCCGGTTGATCAGGCCGATGACGGCGTTGATCGGGCCGGACACACCGCTCTTGATGCCCTCGAAGGCCCGGGACGCGATGTCCTTGAGGCCGTTCCAGATGGAGGACATCTTGTCCTTGACGGCCCGGAAGGCGTTCGGGATCGCGGTCTTGATCCAGTTCACCACCGGGGTGATGACGGCCTTGATGCCCCTCCAGACGGCGCCGACGACCGTCTTGATCGCCTTCATGACCGTGGTGATGACCGTCTTCCAGATCTTCACGTAGGTCTTGATGACGGTGGCTACCGCCTTGACGACGGTGGAGATGGCCTTCTTGATGCCGTTCCAGACCGTCTTGATCAGCTGGCCAGCCTTCTTCATGATCGGGCCGACGGCCTTCATGACCGAGCTGATCACGGTCTTGATGGCACTGAAGGCCTTCTTCATGATCTTCTGCATGGTCTTCGAGCGGGTCGCCATCTCGACGACCTTCTCGATGAGCGGCATGAAGAGTTCGATCAGGCGGGCGAGGAAGTTGCCCTTCATGGACTTGTTGAGCTTGTCCTGGCCCTTGGCGGCCTTACCGGCACCGGACTCGTACTTGCCGAGCTTGCCGCCGGCGGACTGGCCGGTCTGGCCGGCCTTGGCCATGGAGCGCTCGGCCTGGTCGGAAGCGGTCTTGAGGTTCTTGAGCTCCTTGGCGGACCCCTGGGCAGCGCCCTTGATGCCGCTGATGTTCCTGCCGGCCGACGAGGCGCGCTGACCGAGGGTCTGCGTGGCGCGTTCGGCGTTGGACGTGGCCGATCTGAACTGCTGCAGGGATCCGTTGGCGTTCTTCAGTGAACTGACGAGGGACATGGCTGTCCACCTCTGCTACTGGATGGGGATGTTGTGGGGCGGAGGTCAGGACAGGGCCTGGGCGAGCAGGTCGACGCGGCGCTGGAGCAGCGTGACCTGGTCGGTCGTGCCCTGCAGCGCGGGGTTGGACTCCATGTGACGGATCTGCTGGCGCGAAGTGTTGCTTCGGGTGGTGAGCCGTCCGACCTTCTTCTCCAGCACACTGATGCGCTTGTTGGAGTTCCCGATCTTCGTGTGCGCGCTCACGACGAGGTCCTGGAGGCGCCGGATGGCGTACTCGGGAGACTCGCGCTCCCGCTTGCGGAGCTCCTGCTCCGACAGCTTCCACAGGACGCCCCACCTATTGCGCTCGAAGCCCTTCTTCTTGAACCAGGCTTCGATCGCCGGGTCGAAGTTGAGGAAGGGCATGATCTCGAACTTGAAGAGCGCGCCTCCGATCTGCGCGAACGCGCCGGCGGTCAGGAGCGCCAGGAATTCCGGTGTCTTGATCCAGTCGAAGAGCTTGGTCTCGGTCGCCTGCGTGACGTGGGCCTTCGTCCAGGTCTTGGTGGCGAACTGGGCGTCGCCCGTCGTCGACGTGAGGGCGCCCTTGCTGATGTCCGCGGTCTTGGCCGTGCCCTTGAGGACGTAATCCTCATTCTTCGGATCAAGGGCCGCCTGTAGGTTTCCCACGTCAGTGGTCAACTGCTCAAGGCTTTTCGCCATCGGGCCTCCTTCGGTTCTGAGCGCCTTTCGGCACTCGGCAGGCATGCGAGAAGCCCCTGCCGAAAAGGGCAGGGGCTTCTCGCATGCGGTTCGGTGTGTCGGCGGGCCGGGATCGGATCCTGTCGGGTCAGCGTGAGGCGCGCTCGCTTCCGCGCGGGTCGGCGAACCCGCGCCTGACGGCGACGAGGACCACCACCACTCCGGCGAGGGCCATCGAACCCGCGGCGATCCAGTGCCGGAGTTCCTGCCCGAGGACGAGGACCGAGGCGGCGCCGACCGCAAGGCCGGCAGCGGGAAGCAGTGCGGTCTTCCAGCCTGGTACGCGCCGACCCGCGAGGGTCAGCGTGGAGCCCAGAGCGACTACGGCCCCGCCGAACAAGGCGTAGGTATAGCGCTGACCTCCGTCGGGTAGGCCGTAGCGCCCCCGGGCATGCTGCTCGAGACCCAGGTCGACGGCTCCGCCGACTGCCCAGAAGAACGCGCTGAACGCGATCGCACCAACAGCAGCGATCCACCACGGATGTCTCACGCCGGCATCCTACGAAGCGCTACGGAACTCGGCCAGGGCGTCGTTCCAGCCCGCCTTGTACGCGCGGATCTCGCGAGCCGCGACCTCGGCGTCGAGGGTGGCGAGCAGTGCGCGCTTGTCGAGGGGACCGGGGCCTTGGAGCAACGCGTCGAGGCGGTCGTGGAGCGTGCTCTCGGTGCGGCTTCCCCCGGTCTGAGACGTCATGGTGCCCTGCCTTCCGGCTGTCGAACTGGTGTGCGAAGCATTCTCGAACATTGGTTCGAACTTGTCGAGCGAGAACCCCCTGACGGCGTGTCTTCTCGTCAGGTTCGCGCAGGGGTTGATCCTCTATCGGAGCGTGTGTTCGACCGGGGTACTCTGGAAGACGCGTTCCCCGGGCCTGACACATTCGGGGAACAGGGAGGGGGCGCGAGGGGCGCGCGGGGGAACCCCAGGGGGTTTGGAAGGCAGTGCTGACGCATGGACACCGAGCCGGGCGGTAACCGGCGGGAGCGAGTCATCGACTGGCTCGAGTCCCATCCGGACCTGCCCCATCTCTTCGCACGACTGGCGGAGCTCGTCCACGTCACCGGGTACGCCCCCGAGGACCTCGTCGTGATGCCCCGCGCCGAGGTGGACCGCCGCGAGACCGCCGCCTTCACCGCCGGCTGGGCCGAAGCCGTCTCCGACGAACTGCCGCGCATCCGCCGCGAGTACGAGAAGCGCGTGGCCGACGCCTACGCTCAGGGCCAGGGTGACGCGCGTGGAATCCGGCGACCCCAGCGGCGTACGGATGCGAACGTGAACCCGGACGGCGCCCGGGTCATCCCGCTGCCCTTCGCCCGGCTCCTCGAACCACCGGCCGTGGTCGTGCAGGCCGAGGAGCGCGTGCGCCGGGAGCGCGAGATGTTCGAGCAGCGGTCCGAGCACACGTACGCGGCGGAGCCCGAACCCGCGGCCGTACCGGAACGCGAGACGGAGCCGGCGCCGGAACGGCAACCCGAACCCGAATCCGCCGCCGAACCCGAGGCGGACGTCCTGCTGACCGCCCAGGAGAGCCGCGCCCGCCGGAACGTCCAGCCGGTGCGGAAGGTCGTCCGCGGCAAGGGCGGCCGCCCCATCGTGCCGCCGCTCGACGGCGTCCCCGTACAGCCCGGCGCCGGCCAGGACCGCCGTGGCGCCGAGACCGGCGAGCCGGACGCGCGCGCGGGCGCGCGTGGGCGTCGGCTCTCCGAACGGGCCAGGGCCCTGGAGGAGGAGCTGGCCGCCGAGCGAGCACAGGAAGCGCCCCCGGAGGCCCGTTCCCTGCGGGGAAGGGGTCCCGGGGGTAGGGGGGGGGTTTGGAAGGACTCAACACAAAAACAAGGAAGGGACCAAGGGGAAGACCACCCTTTCTCTCTT
>NZ_JBHXFE010000007.1:87944-88908 GCF_042722475.1 Streptomyces sp. NPDC127092 | reverse complement strand
CTCGGAGTGGGAAAGATCTCTTGGGGAGGAGCGGGTCCTAGATCGAGAGCACGAAGCTCCCCCTGGTCCCGCTCCCGGATGGGAACGGCCTCCGGGGGCCGTGGGGGTGGTCGGACAGCATTAACCGAAGAACCGGGCAAGGGCCACGGGAGAGACCACCTCTTCGGCGCTTCCCTCCGCGTGGTCCGCGGCTGACTCCTCGTCGTCCGCGGACGTGACACCCGGCCGGGGGACCGGCTTCGGAGCCTCCGGAGCGTCGTCGTCCTCTGATGTGTTGACGCATTGGAACATCCAGTTGGCGACGGCCAGATGATCCACTGCGGCGGCGAGGAGGTGGTCGGAGATCGACCAGTCGGCCGACTCCCCGTGGATCTCGCGCGACACGGCCGCGTCCTGCGGAAGGTGCTTGATCAGCACCATCAGGCGCCGACTGGGCAACTTGCCCCGGTGCCAGTCGAGGAGGTCGACGTTGTAGTAGCGGAGCAGATCCGCCTCAAGGGCCTCGGCGTGTTCGTCGACGAACTCGACGAGGCTCAGTCTTCCCCCAGGCCGAGCCCGGTCTCCTTGCCGTAGGCCTCGAGGATCGCGGCGATGTCCTGCATCGTGAGGTCGTGCTCCTCGAAGCGGGCGAACTGCTCCTCACCCATCAGGAGCGCGAGCAGACCGTCCACGTCGTTGTCGTCGAGCTTGCGCAGCGCCTTTGCGGTCTTGCGCGACAGCTCGGTCGGGAGTGTGTAGGACTCGCCGTCCAGTTCGAAGGACCAGGTGCGGCCGTGGGCCTCCAGTCGCTGGGCGCGAGCGGCGTTGACGTCGAAACGGGCCATGGTGTGCGTACTCCTTGTTCGCGTGGTGCGCGTGGGTGAAGAGGAGAGGGGTGGGGGGGGGAGGGGGGGTGGGGTGGGGGTGTGTGCCCGCTGCCCGGCGAAGAGGGGTGGGGGGGGGAGGGGGGGTGGGGTGGGGGTGT
>NZ_JBHXFE010000007.1:85395-87934 GCF_042722475.1 Streptomyces sp. NPDC127092 | reverse complement strand
GGAAAGGGGGGGGAGGAGGGGGAGGGGGGAGGGAGTGGGAGGGGGGGGGGAAGGGGAGGGGGGGGGGGGGGGACGGCGGTCTCCCTCCCCGCCCCGGAGAGGGGGTCGGATCAGACGGTCGCGCTGTACTGGGTGTCCTTCATGAGGAAGGACGCCAGCGGCTTGCCGTCGCCGTTCGACATCGCGCTGAAGGTGACGCCCAGCTGCGCGGCACCCTTGCGGGACAGCTTGATGTCGTCAGTGGCGGTCACCTGGCCGCGCGGGATGATGAAGCGGTAGGTGACCGCGGTGGTGCCACCGGCCTTGACGTCGGTGAACTCCAGGCCGAGGGCGCGGACGTCGGCGTACGGACGCTCGGCGATCTCGTACTTGTAGGTGTCCGTGGCCGGGGCCGCGTCGGCCTCGACCTTGCCGCCGCCCATGAAGAACGGCAGCGTGTCCTCGTTGAACTGGAGCAGCGAGAACTTCAGGGACAGGTCACGGGCCGAGTAGATGTAGTGGACCGGGGAGACCGACTGCCACGAGTCGATGGCCTCCAGCTTGTCCTTCTTCGAGAACGTGACGCCGTCACCGGTGGTGTAGCCGAGGTTCGTCCAGGACGCCCAGTCCGTCGCGGAGTCGGCACCGAAGCCGGGGGCGGCGGTGCCGACCTTGGCGACGAAGAGCTTGCCGACGCCTGCGACGCGGATTTCGGCAGAGTTGTTTCCAGCCATGGTGGGGTTTCTCCTTGATGAGAGGGGGTGAGGGCACCGCCCCGGGACCGGACTGTTCCGGCTCCGGGTACGGCAAAGGCCCCGCCGGATGGGCCGGCGAGGCCTGGTCTGTGGGGGCGCCGCGAGGGGCGCCGGGGAGTGCCCGGGGGGCGCTCCGGGGCGAGCGTCTTCGGTGGACCCGCGCTGGGCGTCTAGAAGACGTTCAGCGAGAGCTGAATGACGCAGAGGTAGCGGTTGGCGCCGCGGTAGAGGTAGTCGGGCAGCCAGCGGGGCCCGTCCTGCTCCTCGACGTCGGCGACGAAGTTCGCGCCGAGCTGCTTGCCGATCGTGGCGAGCAGCGCGCGCCGGGCGCCGTTCGCGATGACGTGGGCCTCGGTCTTCGTCGGCCCGTACACCTCGAACTCGATCAGCGGCTTGTCGACGTGCAGGTCGCCGATCCAGGCGCCGCCGCGGCGGTTGACCAGGACGGCCTTCTGCGTGCCGTCGAAGCCGGCCGGTGCCTGGGCCGCGATCGTGACGCCGGCCAGCGCCGGGTCGGCCTTGAGGACGTCGACGACCAGCTTCTCGACGTCCGGGAACGCACTCGGGGGAGTGGTCATGACGGTTCTCCTCGGTGGAAGGGGAGCGCGGGACGGGGTGGTGCGGGGGGCCGCCCGGGGCGCTCGACGCGGGGAAGGGGGGCGGGGGCGCGGAGCGCTCCCGGACGGCGTACGGCGGAGCCTGCGGCCCGTCTCGCGGGCACAGCTCCGCCGCTGCACCAACTGTGACAGACGAGCGTGCGCGCACGCAACTAGTTCGGTGATCGATTTCGGAATCCGCTGCCTGGGAGTCCACCGGATGCCGTCTGACCTGGGAAAATGACCTTTCGGTGGCAGTCGGTGCGAGGTAGGTTGAGGCTCCCGAACCCCGATGAGGAGCCGCCCGTGACCGCCGTCCCCGACGCCCGACCCCGTCTCCTCTACGTCACCGACCTCGCCTACCCGGCCCGCGGGCGCCGCTACTGCGACGAGGACATCGACCTCACCGCCCGGCTGCGCGGGGCCTTCGACCTCGCCCTGTGCCACCCGCGCGACGCCGCCGCCCTCATGGACGGCTTCGACGCCGTCGTCGTCCGCAACAGCGGGCCCGTCCTCCACTACCAGGAGACCTACGACGCCTTCCGCGCCCGGGCCCGCGCCCTCGGCACCCGCGTCTACAACCCGCTGCACGGCCGCGGCGACATGGCCGGCAAGCAGTACCTGCTCGACCTCACCGCCGCCGGACTCCCCGTCATCCCCACCGTCGACCGCCCCGAGCACCTCGACCGGCTGCCCGCCGCCGCGTCGTACGCCGTCAAGCCCAAGGCCGGCGCCGACTCCATAGGCCTGGAGTTCGTGCCGTACGAGCGCCTGGCGGAGCTCTCGTACGGCGAGGTACTCGTCCAGCCGCGCGTCGACTTCCGGTACGAGGTGTCCTTCTACTTCGTCGACGACCGCTTCCAGTACGCCCTGTACGCCCCCGACCCCGAGCGCCGCTGGGTCCTCGAGCCGTACGAGCCCGCCGAGGCCGACCTCGCCTTCGCCCGCCGCTTCGTCGACTGGAACACCCTCGACCACGGCATCCAGCGCGTCGACGCCTGCCGCACCCGCGAGGGCGGACTGCTCCTCGTCGAGCTGGAGGACCTCAACCCGTACCTGTCGCTGGACCGCGTGCCCGAGCCGGTACGCGAGCGCTTCGTCGAGGCCGTGACCGACTCCCTGCACGACTTCCTGCGGGCATGACGAAGCGCCCCGCTTTCTGCGTGGGACCAAGGGGGGGTCTTTGCGGGCGAGGGGGGGACTCAGAAG
>NZ_JBHXFE010000007.1:22461-85385 GCF_042722475.1 Streptomyces sp. NPDC127092 | reverse complement strand
TGGGACGGCTGGCCCGGTCGGGTAGGCAAGCGTTTTTTTAGGGCCGTGCCCGCCTCCCCGCACGACTTCTTGAGGGCAGGAAGAACCCCCCCTTGTCCCATGGGAGACACGGGGCGCTTCGTTACGTACGGGGGTGAGCTCAGGCGGTACGGGGCTTCCGCCGCGCCGCGCGCTCCGCCGCGAAGACGTCCTCCAGGCGGAACAGCTGCGCCCGGCCCGCCTTGCCCGCCGCGCGCAGGTGGCCCAGCTGGACCCACTTGCGGATCGTCGCCGGGGCGACTCCCGCCTCCTCGGCGGCGAGCGGGCCCGGGATCAGCGCCGGCAGGGACAGCGGCAGGGCCGTCGAGCTCAGCATGAGGTCTCCTTCGTGTCGTCCATCGCGGCTTCGATCTCCTCCGTGCGCGCCCCCGACGCGTCCGCGAGCTCCGTCCACTCCTCCTCCGGCCACAGGTGCCGGTAGGACGGGTCGTCCTGGCAGCCGCACGCCTCGTCCGTGCACACGCACGCCGGGTTGACGCACAGCACCGCCCGCCGGTCCGGGAAGGCCCGCAGCGACACGGAGTCGCACCACGGGCAGCGCCCCGAGACCCGGACGACCGTCTCCGCCTCGCCCAGCGTGCGGGCGCAGCGGCGCGCCATGCGGCGGATCTCGTCCCTCACGTGCCGGGCGAGCACCGGGTGGCCGGCGATCTCGTCGAGCAGCCCGACGACCCGGCGCAGCCGTTCCACGACCCCGGCGCGGCGCGGGCGCGGCAGCCCGAGCCGCGCGCAGACCGCCTCCTCCAGCTCCACCACGCCGTCGGTGATGTCGCGGATCGCGTCGGAGATGTGCAGCCGGATCGGCGCCGCGCCGTGTCCGGGCACCGCCAGTCCGTGCCGCTGTTCGAGCAGCAGGGCCTCGCGCCGCTCGGCACGGATCAGCTCGTCCCGGCCCGGGTGCGGCGCGCGCGGCGCGGACCCCGCGGGCGCCGTGCGGCCGGGCGCCAGCTCCTCGGCGAGCTCCGGGAACTGTCGTACGAGGGAGGCGGCCCACAGCACGACGTCGCGCAGGACCCGCTCGTCGGCGGCCTGACCGCGGTCGGGGCCGGCCGCAGCGGTGGAGGCGGAAGCAGTGGTGGAGGCGGAAGCGGCGGAGGCGGGGGTGGGGGCGGAGGCGACGGCGGTGGTGGGCCCGTCCGGTCGCGGCGTGCGCTCAGCCACGGGTGCTCCCGGCGAGGACCGGGGCCGGCGCCGGCGCGGCCGGCTCCAGCGTCGCTCCCGCCGCGTCCAGTGCCGCCGCGAGCTCGTCGGCGGCCGCCTGGCCCCTGCGGCGGCGCGGCTTCACCGGGCGGCCGTTGCGCCACAGGCGGCCCGCGCAGACGCCGTCGAACCAGCTCTCGGCGGGAGCGACCGCCGCCTCGCACTCCCGGCTGACGGGGCAGACGGCGCAGGCGCGCAGCGCCGGGGCCGCCTCCTTGCCGCGGCGGGAGAAGACGACGGACGGGGAGAGGCCGGCGCACGCGGCGGCGGCCTGCCATGGGTTGGTGTCGGGCTGGTGCAAGGTGGGTCTCCACGTTCCGGGCCCCGCTGCCCCTGGGACCTGTGGGGTCCATGGGACTCGTGAGGCCGACGAGTGCGGCGCTCAGCAACATAGACAAGTTGCGTGCGAGCTCGCAACTAGCTTCGTGAAGCCCTCTTCACCGATTCGACACGGTTGCGTGCACGAAAGCACGTAATTCTGTGCGCGCAAGCACGCTAAAGTAAGGGGCCCGAAGGGTGGGGGAGTTAAAGGGAGAGCGGTACACATGAGCACTCAAGGGCTCGACGAGTTCGCGGGATGGGTCGAGGGCCTGATGCGAGCGCGCGGCTACGACATCGACAGCCCCCGCGGTGGCGGAAAGTCCCGGATCGCCGACGAGGCCGGCGTGCACCGCGCGGCGGTCACCCGGCTGCTGCAGCGGCAGAGCATGCCCGACCTGGAGACCATGCGCAGGATCGCCCCGCTTCTCGGGGTCTCCGTCCGCGACATGCTGATCCGGTCCGGGCGCGTGACCCCGGAGGAGCTGCCGGTCGCGGCGGACCTGCTGCCACCGAGCGACTGGCAGCCCACCATGGAGGACTTCGCGCGCTGGCTCGGCGTCCCCGACGAACGGATGGACGTCTTCGTCAAGGTCGTGAACCAGTTCCTGGATCACCCGGAGGCGGAGGCCGGCGAGCAGCGGCCCGCGGGCGAGTCCCGCCGCGCCGCCCAGGACTGACCGCGCACCCGACCCCCGCACTCCACGCCGGCCCCGGGTGCACGCCCGGGGCCGGGCCGCGGACCCGGGGCGCCCCGGCGTCGAGCCGCGGGCCTTCGTGCGCCCGCCGTCGGCGTGTTCTCCCACGTCGGCCGGGCGCTCTGCGCGTGGGCATTTGTTTTGACCGGAGTGCATGCGATAGGTACGCTCATGCCTTGTGCCTGGGGTGTGCCCGGAGCCGTGTGCGTGTCCTCAACCGCACGTCGGATCCGAGACCGGCCACCGCAATCAGCGCCCGTTTCCGCCACCGGCGGAGGTCCGCGCGATTCGACACACCCGACCGCGTGGGTCGGCGACGTTCCAGGTTAGTTGTACCGAACGGCACACAGAAACCGGAGAAGTAGTGCCTACGATCCAGCAGCTGGTCCGCAAGGGCCGGCAGGACAAGGTCGAGAAGAACAAGACGCCCGCACTCGAGGGTTCCCCTCAGCGCCGTGGCGTCTGCACGCGTGTGTTCACGACCACCCCGAAGAAGCCGAACTCGGCCCTCCGTAAGGTCGCGCGTGTGCGTCTGACCAGCGGTATCGAGGTCACGGCCTACATCCCGGGTGAGGGCCACAACCTGCAGGAGCACTCCATCGTGCTCGTGCGTGGTGGCCGTGTGAAGGACCTGCCGGGTGTTCGTTACAAGATCATCCGCGGTTCCCTCGACACGCAGGGCGTCAAGAACCGTAAGCAGGCTCGCAGCCGCTACGGCGCCAAGAAGGAGAAGTAAGAATGCCTCGTAAGGGCCCCGCCCCGAAGCGCCCGGTCATCATCGACCCGGTCTACAACTCTCCTCTTGTCACCTCGCTGATCAACAAGATCCTGCTGGACGGCAAGCGTTCCACCGCCGAGCGCATCGTCTACGGCGCCATGGAGGGCCTCCGCGAGAAGACCGGTGCTGACCCGGTCGTCACGCTGAAGCGCGCCCTCGAGAACGTCAAGCCGTCCCTCGAGGTCAAGTCCCGCCGTGTCGGTGGCGCCACCTACCAGGTGCCGATCGAGGTCAAGCCCGGTCGCGCCTCCACCCTCGCGCTGCGCTGGCTGGTCGGTTACTCCCGCGCCCGTCGCGAGAAGACCATGACCGAGCGCCTCATGAACGAGCTCCTCGACGCCTCGAACGGCCTCGGTGCTTCGGTCAAGAAGCGCGAGGACACGCACAAGATGGCCGAGTCCAACAAGGCCTTCGCGCACTACCGCTGGTAGTCGCAACCCACATCGAGACCGAGAGAAGACTGAAGCCTTATGGCTACCACTTCGCTTGACCTGGCCAAGGTGCGCAACATCGGCATCATGGCCCACATCGACGCGGGCAAGACGACCACCACCGAGCGGATCCTGTTCTACACCGGTGTCTCGTACAAGATCGGTGAGGTCCACGACGGCGCTGCCACGATGGACTGGATGGAGCAGGAGCAGGAGCGCGGCATCACCATCACGTCCGCCGCGACGACCTGCCACTGGCCGCTCGAGGACGTCGATCACACGATCAACATCATCGACACGCCGGGTCACGTCGACTTCACCGTCGAGGTGGAGCGTTCGCTGCGCGTGCTCGACGGTGCTGTCACGGTGTTCGACGGCGTGGCCGGCGTCGAGCCGCAGTCCGAGACCGTCTGGCGTCAGGCGGACCGCTACGGCGTTCCGCGCATCTGCTTCGTCAACAAGCTCGACCGCACCGGTGCCGAGTTCTTCCGCTGCGTCGGCATGATCGAGGACCGCCTCGGCGCCCAGCCGATCGTGATGCAGCTCCCGATCGGTGCCGAGGCCGACTTCCAGGGCGTCATCGACCTGGTCCGCATGAAGGCCCTCGTCTGGTCCGCCGAGGCCACCAAGGGCGAGATGTACGACGTCGTCGACATCCCGGACACGCACACCGAGCTCGCCGAGGAGTACCGCGGCAAGCTGCTCGAGGCCGTGGCCGAGAACGACGAGGCGATCATGGAGCTGTACCTCGAGGGCGAGGAGCCTTCCGAGGAGCAGCTGTACGCCGCCATCCGTCGCATCACCATCGCGTCCGGCAAGTCCAAGGACACCACGGTCACCCCGGTGTTCTGCGGTACCGCGTTCAAGAACAAGGGTGTTCAGCCCCTGCTCGACGCGGTCGTGCGCTACCTCCCCTCCCCGCTTGACGTCGAGGCCATCGAGGGCCACGCCGTCAACGACCCGGAGGAGGTCGTCAAGCGCAAGCCGTCCGACGACGAGCCGCTGTCGGCCCTCGCGTTCAAGATCATGAGCGACCCGCACCTCGGCAAGCTCACCTTCGTCCGCGTGTACTCCGGTCGCCTGGACTCCGGTTCTTCTGTCCTGAACTCCGTGAAGGGCAAGAAGGAGCGCATCGGCAAGATCTACCGCATGCACGCGAACAAGCGTGAGGAGATCGACTCGGTGGGCGCCGGCGACATCATCGCCGTGATGGGTCTCAAGCAGACCACCACCGGTGAGACGCTCTGTGACGACAAGAACCCGGTCATCCTGGAGTCCATGGACTTCCCGGCCCCGGTCATCCAGGTCGCCATCGAGCCCAAGTCCAAGGGTGACCAGGAGAAGCTGGGTGTCGCCATCCAGCGTCTCGCGGAGGAGGACCCCTCCTTCCAGGTCCACTCGGACGAGGAGACCGGCCAGACCATCATCGGCGGTATGGGCGAGCTGCACCTCGAGGTGCTGGTCGACCGCATGCGCCGTGAGTTCAAGGTCGAGGCCAACGTCGGCAAGCCGCAGGTGGCCTACCGCGAGACGATCCGCAAGGCCGTCGAGCGCGTGGACTACACGCACAAGAAGCAGACCGGTGGTACGGGTCAGTTCGCCAAGGTCCAGATCGGCATCGAGCCGATCGAGGGCGGCGAGACCTCGTACGAGTTCGTGAACAAGGTCACCGGTGGCCGCATCCCGAAGGAGTACATCCCTTCGGTCGACGCCGGCGCGCAGGAGGCCATGCAGTTCGGCATCCTCGCCGGTTACGAGATGACCGGCGTCCGCGTGATCCTGCACGACGGTGCGTACCACGAGGTCGACTCCTCCGAGCTCGCGTTCAAGATCGCCGGTTCGCAGGCCTTCAAGGAGGCCGCGCGCAAGGCTTCTCCCGTGCTCCTTGAGCCGATGATGGCCGTCGAGGTCACCACGCCCGAGGACTACATGGGTGAGGTCATCGGCGACATCAACTCCCGCCGTGGCCAGATCCAGGCCATGGAGGAGCGTCACGGTGCCCGCATCGTGAAGGGCCTCGTGCCCCTGTCGGAGATGTTCGGCTACGTCGGCGACCTCCGCAGCAAGACCTCGGGTCGCGCAAGCTACTCGATGCAGTTCGACTCCTACGCCGAGGTTCCGCGGAACGTCGCCGAGGAGATCATCGCGAAGGCCAAGGGCGAGTAACGCACCGCGTTTAACGCACTGCGTTCCCACGCCTTAGGCTTGACACCGACCGCCGGGGGTCGGACCCGACAAGGGAAAGAACCCCGGCGGGCGGCACCCCAGCAAAGATCACCCTGGCGCCGATGAGTAAGGCGTACAGAACCACTCCACAGGAGGACCCCAGTGGCGAAGGCGAAGTTCGAGCGGACTAAGCCGCACGTCAACATCGGCACCATCGGTCACATCGACCACGGTAAGACGACCCTCACGGCCGCCATTACCAAGGTGCTGCACGACGCGTACCCGGACCTGAACGAGGCCTCGGCCTTCGACCAGATCGACAAGGCTCCTGAGGAGCGCCAGCGCGGTATCACCATCTCCATCGCGCACGTCGAGTACCAGACCGAGTCGCGTCACTACGCCCACGTCGACTGCCCCGGTCACGCGGACTACATCAAGAACATGATCACGGGTGCGGCGCAGATGGACGGCGCCATCCTCGTGGTCGCCGCCACCGACGGCCCGATGCCGCAGACCAAGGAGCACGTGCTCCTGGCCCGCCAGGTCGGCGTTCCGTACATCGTCGTCGCCCTGAACAAGGCCGACATGGTGGACGACGAGGAGATCCTGGAGCTCGTCGAGCTCGAGGTCCGTGAGCTCCTCACCGAGTACGAGTTCCCGGGCGACGACCTGCCGGTCGTCCGCGTCTCGGCGCTCAAGGCGCTCGAGGGCGACAAGGAGTGGGGCGAGAAGCTCCTCGGCCTCATGAAGGCCGTGGACGAGTCCATCCCGCAGCCCGAGCGTGACGTCGACAAGCCGTTCCTGATGCCGATCGAGGACGTCTTCACGATCACCGGTCGTGGCACCGTCGTCACCGGTCGTATCGAGCGTGGTGTCCTCAAGGTCAACGAGACCGTCGACATCATCGGCATCAAGCCGGAGAAGACCACCACCACGGTCACCGGCATCGAGATGTTCCGCAAGCTGCTCGACGAGGGCCAGGCCGGTGAGAACGTCGGTCTGCTCCTCCGTGGCATCAAGCGCGAGGACGTCGAGCGCGGCCAGGTCATCATCAAGCCGGGTTCGGTCACGCCGCACACCAGCTTCGAGGCCCAGGCCTACATCCTGTCGAAGGACGAGGGTGGCCGTCACACCCCGTTCTTCAACAACTACCGCCCGCAGTTCTACTTCCGTACCACGGACGTGACCGGCGTCGTGACCCTCCCCGAGGGCACCGAGATGGTCATGCCGGGCGACAACACCTCCATGTCCGTCGAGCTGATCCAGCCCGTCGCCATGGAGGAGGGCCTCAAGTTCGCCATCCGTGAGGGTGGCCGGACCGTCGGCGCCGGCCAGGTCGTCAAGATCACCAAGTAAGTTCTCGCGAACTTCGGTGGTTTGACCTGGTAGCTCCTGGAGCTGCTTGAGAGGGCCCCGCACCACTTCGGTGGTGCGGGGCCTTCTGCTGTGCCGCTCCGACCACCGCGATACCCCACCCCCGTGTGCGGGAGTCGAACAGGCGTCCCGTAGCATGCCGCCGGTCAGGCGTGTCATGACCAATCAGGGGTGGAGACAACTTGAAATCGGGACGTCGAGCGCGTCGCACAACGGGCAGACGAGTACGCCGTACGGCACTGGGCGCCGCACTGGCCGCCGCCGCGGTCCTGGGCATCCAGAGCGTCGCGGGCGCCGGGGTGGGGACGCCGGTGGACGCCGACGGGAACGCGACCCGCGCGCAGAACGCCGCCACCAAGGGCGAAGGCCCCGTCAAGAGCGAGGTCCAGAAGCTTCCGCTGACCGACCGCGGTCACGGCGAGGCGACGCTCACCAAGACCACCACCGAGCCCTTCGACCTGATGGGTGTGTCCTGGACGGACCCCGCGGCGAAGATCAAGGGCACCATCCAGGTCCGCGCGCGCAGCGCCGCCGACGGCACCTGGGGCGAGTGGCGGAACCTCGAGCCCTACCCGGCCTTCCTCGACGGCAAGCGCGCCGGCGCCCGCGGCTCCACCGAGCCCGTCTGGGTCGGCTCCGCCGACGGCGTCGAGGTCCGGGTCAGCGACGGCACCGCCAACAACGAGCTGCCGGACGGTCTCCGGGTCGACCTGGTCGACCCGAAGAGGGAGTCGACGGGCGGCGCGAACGACGGTGGCTTCAACGCCGAGCCGGCCGCGTTCTCGGCGGACCTCCCGCCGACCACGCCCGGACCCGCGTCCACCGCGCCGCAGCCCAAGATCGTCACGCGTGCCGAGTGGGGCGCGGACGAGTCGCTGAACAACGAGGGCCCGGTCTACCTGCCCGGCGGCAAGATCAAGGCCGCGTTCGTGCACCACACCCCGGACATCACCTACGACTGCGCCGACTCCGACGCCGTCGTCCGGTCGCTGCACGTCTACCACGTGAAGACCAACGGCTGGCGCGACCTCGGCTACAACTTCCTCGTCGACAAGTGCGGCAAGATCTTCGAGGGCCGCCAGGGCGGCATCGACCAGCCGGTCCTCGGCGCGCACACGTACGGCTGGAACAGCGAGTCGACCAGCGTCGCGATCCTCGGCGACCACACCGCCGCGTCCTCCCCGGCCTCGGACGCCGCGCTCGCCTCGGCCTCCAAGGTCATCGCGTACAAGCTCGGCCAGTACGGGGTGAACCCGGCCGGCAAGGCCACGCTGACCGCCGGCGCCACGCAGAGCAACTACTTCCGGCAGTCGTTCACCCAGGGCCAGACGTACGAGTTCGACGCCGTCTCCGGCCACCGCAACGGCTTCAACACCCAGTGCCCCGGTGACGGCCTCTACCCGCAGCTGTCCACCGTCCGCAGCTACGCCACCGGCTCCGTCAGCGGCCTCGGCATCAGCTCGGTGGGCGGCGGCGCGACCCGCGCCGGCACCGGTTACGAGACGCCCGGCCCGGTGAGCGTCACCTGGACGACCAGCACGCCGAACACCTTCATCCACAAGTTCGAGGTCCTGGTCGACGGCCAGACGGCCGTCACCACCGGCGGCGCCACCCGCTCCTGGTCCACCGTTCTCGGCAGCTACGGCGCCCACACCATCACGGTCCGCGCCACGCACACCTCCGGCAAGGTGACGTCCACGCCGCAGATCACGGTCACCGTGCCCGGTCCGAAGACCTTCCAGCCGGTCACCCCGACCCGTCTGATGGACACCCGCGCGGGCCTCGGCGTGCCGAAGGCCAAGGTCGGCGCGGGCCAGGAGGTCGTCCTCCAGGTCACCGGCGCGAACGGCATCCCCGCCACGGGCGTGGGCGCGGTCGTCCTCAACGTCACCGCGACCAACCCGACCGACGCCAGCTTCGTCTCGGTCTACCCGAACGGCACCGACCGGACGAGCGCGTCCAACCTCAACTTCACGGCCGGTACGACCATCCCGAACCTGGTGACGGTCCCGGTCGTGGACGGCAAGGTGCGCTTCTACAACCGCAACGGCTCCGTCGACCTGATCGCCGACATCACCGGCTACTACGTCAAGGACGCGAGCGGTTCGACCCACAGCAACCTGGGTCCGCTGCGGATGATGGACACCCGCGCGGGTCTGGGCGTGCCGCAGGCCAAGGTCGGCCCCGGCGCGGTCGTCGACCTGCAGGTCACCGGCGCCCAGGGCGTCCCGGCGACCGGCGTCACCGCGGTCGTGCTCAACGTGACGGCGACCGCTCCGACGGCGGCGAGCTTCGTGTCCGTGTACCCGGCGGGGACGACCCGGACGAGCGCGTCGAACCTGAACTTCGTCGCGGGCCAGACGATCCCGAACCTGGTGATCGTGCCGGTCGGCGCGGACGGCAAGGTCAGCTTCTACAACCGGGCCGGCTCGGTCGACCTGATCGCCGACATCACCGGCTACTTCTCGACCGACCCGGCGGGCGCCTCGCACGTCAACCTGGGTCCGCTGCGGATGATGGACACCCGCGCCGGTCTCGGCGTGCCGAAGGCCAAGGTCGGCCCCGGCGGTGTCGTGTCGCTCCAGGTGGCCGGCGCCCAGGGCGTTCCGGCGACCGGTGTGAAGGCCGTGGTCCTCAACGTGACGGCGACCGCTCCGACGGCGGGCAGCTTCGTGTCCGTGTACCCGTCGGGCGAGACCCGGACGAGCGCGTCGAACCTGAACTTCGTCGCGGGCCAGACGATCCCGAACCTGGTGATCGTGCCGGTCGGCGCGGACGGCAAGGTCAACTTCTACAACAAGTCCGGTTCGGTCGACCTGATCGCCGACATCACCGGCTACTTCATCAAGTGACCTGATTCCAGGCCGACGTGAGGGCCCGCTTCCCGTTCCGGGAGGCGGGCCCTTCCGTGTGCGGGAGCCACCGCCGGGCCGGTCAGGCGCGGAGGCCGGGCCGCCAGACCCAGGGCCGGGCGTCCGCGCCGAGGCCCACCACCGCCTGGTCGCGGTGCAGCACCGGGGCGGGGCCGGCCGGGGTGACGCCGTGGGTGCGGGTGAGGAGCCGGCCGTCGCGGTGCAGCTGGACCCGGCCGCGCTCGTCCCGGCCGAGCAGCACCGGGCCGCGGGCGCCGGGCGCGGCGGCCAGCGGCCCGTACCCCTCGAAGGCGGGCGCCGTGCCGGAGGCGGAGCGCAGCCGGCCGTCGGCGGGCGCGCGGTAGAAGACCTGGACGTCGCCGTCGCCCGCCGGGACCGCGGCGACGGGGTCGCCGGCGAGGGGGAGCGGCGCGGCGGGCGCGCCGTCCACCCAGTGCCGTACGGCGGTGCGGCCCGCCGCCAGCAGGTGCACCCGGCCTCTGGTGTCGGCCAGCGCCGTCAGGCCGTCCTGCACCTCCTCCTGGACGGGCAGTGCCCGCCACGGGCTCCAGGACCCGTCGGCCGCCCGCACCCGCGTCGAGACGCCCTTGTCCGCGTTCCGTACGAAGAGGTGGACCCGGCCGTCGGGAGCGGCGAGGGCCACCGGGGCGCCGATCCGGCGGCCGCGGTCGTCGCCGCGCTCCGGACTGCCGAGGCCGCGCCACGCGAGGAAGGGCCCGCCGGGGGAGCGCTGCTCCAGCAGCACCAGCTCGCGCCGGTCGGCGCCGCCCCGGCCCGAGAGCGCGGCGAAACGCATGCCGAAGAGCAGCACCCTGCCGTCGGCGAGCACCGCGGGGGCGAGGGCCGGCGCCAGCGGGCCGCCGCCGAGGTCCTCCGGCTCCCCGAACACGCCGGTGCGCTCCTCCCGCTCGCGCCAGCGGACCGCGCGCAGCCCGAGCACCCCGTACGCGACGAGTCGCCCGCCCGCCTCCTCGGTGACCGCGGGACCGGCGGCGGGCCAGCGGTAGTGGGTGGCGCGCACCCAGCCCTTCCAGTTGGTGAGCGGGCGGTCGCCGCCCACGCCGTAGTCGCCGCAGCCGGACGGGTTGCCGCACTCCCAGGACGGGTCGCCGCCGTACGGGACGAGGTGGGCGGCCTTCTCGGCGAGGACCCGCGGCGGGAGGTTCTTGGGCCAGTGGCGGTTGTAGTAGCCGCGGAAGGCCGTCGTGGTGAAGGCCGGGACGGGGCCGCCGTCCGCGGTGGCGTCGGCGACCCGGCGCAGCAGCGCGGCCCAGGTGAAGGAGGCGACGGCGGTGTGGTCGCCGTGGTCGGAGTAGCCGGGCTGCTCGCTGTCGCGCTTGCGGGCGGCCTCGGAGCTGTGCTGGATGTCCGGGTCCGGGTCGAGGGTGTGCACGACCGTCGGCCGGTACTCGGCGAGCAGCCCGGCGAGGACCTCGATCAGGCCGGTGTGGTCGTAGGTGTCGGCGCGGGTGACGGGGGAGTCGGCGGACAGGTGGGTGCGCAGTTCGAGGGCGCGGTCCTGCCAGAGCGCCGGCAGCGCCATGTAGCGGCGCGGGGTGTGCATGGGCAGGTTGAGGAAGACCAGCTCGACCCGGCGCCCGTCGTGCTCCAGCGTGTCGACCTCGGCGCGGCGGCCGCCGGCGAGGGTGGCGACATGCTTCCGCCAGGGCGTGAACGTTTCGGCGCCGAGCGCTTCCGCGTAGGCCTGGCGCAGCCCCTGATGGCGGGCGGAGGAGTAGGCGGCCTTGTCGGGCGGCGTCTCCGGCATGCCCTTGATCCGGTTCTTGCCGGTGTGCTCGCCGGCGGTGACGTACACGGAGACGACGGGCACCCCGGCGTCGAGCAGCCGCTGGGTGTCGGGGTTCATGAAGTACAGGTCGTCGTCCGGGTGGGCGGCGAACTGCATGAGCAGGGCCCGGTGGCCCGTGGAGACCGGCCGGCCGGGCGCCGGGTCGGCGGAGGCCGTCCGGCCGGGCGGGGCGGGTACGGAGCATCCGGCGACCGCGACCGCGGCGGCCCCGGCCGCCGCTCCCACGAGCACGGTGCGCCGTGCCGGTCTTCTGGTGTCCACCGCTCCTGTGCCCCCGTACGTGCTCATGGTGCCCGGTCTGGTCCGTCGTGTCCCTCGTGCGACCGGCTAGACGGATTTTCCGGGCACGGGGTTCAGTCCGGTGCGCCGGGTCCGGTCCGGTGCGGCGGGTCCGCCGAGCGGCACGGTCGCGCGCACCTCCATGGGGCCGTCGCCGCGCCGCGACAGCAGCACCAGTTCCCGTACGGGCGCGGTCGCCGTGCCGAGGAACGCGGCGCACTCGGCCGCCAGGGCGGCGGGCTCGCGGCTGCGGCCGAGGGAGAGGTGCGGGGTGAAGGGGCGCGGGTCGGCGCAGCGGGGGAAGCGTTCCTCCAGGGCCTCGCGCAGCGCGAGCCAGGGGGCGGAGCCGCCGGCCGCGGGGTCGAGCCAGACGGTCGCGTCGTGCCGGTGCCGGAACCAGCGCACTCCGGACAGTCGCGCGGTGAACGGCGGGAGCGCGCGCAGGGCTTCGGCGGCGAGGGGCAGCGCCCGCGGGAACTCGGACTCGGGCACGAACCCGTAGACGACGTTGACGTGCGGCGGCCAGCGCCGGATCTGCCGGTCGTGCACGCGCCGGACGGCCTGGATGCCTGGCCACAGCTCGTCGGGCGGCAGCCAGGCCACGGCGGTCCGGTAGGTGGGTTCGGCGGCGAGCAGCGGGACCTCGGGCACGGGCACGGGACCTCCGTACGTCACGAACCGATCAAGGGTTATGGACCCGCCTTTTCCGCAGGTCGGAGGGCGTGAGAACGTCCGCTTCGCACTATGCGACACCAGGGGTGGGAAAGATGAGCGACAAGCCGTCCGACAAGGGGCCCGACAGACCGTCGGTCTCGGACGAGGAATGGGCCTCCTTCGTGGAGGCCGCGAAGGAGCAGGGCCTCGGCACGGAGGCCCAGGAACGAGCCCTGCGCAAGGCGAAGCCGAAGAAGCAGCCCAAGGCCCCCAAGGCGCCGAAGGCGGCCAGGCGCCAGGAGCCGCCGGGCTGGCGCACCGGCCCGGCCTGGCAGGAGATGAACGGCCGGGCCCAGCGCAGGCGCCGGATCAAGGCGGGCCTCGGCATCACCCTGGTGGCGGCCGTCGCCCTGGTCGCCGTACGGCCGCAGCTGGTGACCGGCGTGCTGCCGGAGAGCGTCACCTCGGCCCTGCCGTCGAGCTGGACGGACCACCCGCAGGACACCACCCCGCTCACCGCCGAGACGGCCGCCCCGACCGCGCCCCCGGAGTACGTCGATCCGGACCGCCCGACCCTGGAGGAACCCTTCAAGGGCTCCCCGGCCCTGCGCTGGGCGGACGGCGCGGCGGGCATCGAGCTGCCGGCGGCGAAGGCGACGGGCTGGATGTCGAAGACGCAGGTCGAGACCGCGCTGAAGCGCTCGAAGGACTTCCTGGTGGCGTCCAACCTGGACCCGGCGGTCCTCGCGGGCGGCCGGCCGGAGGCGGCGCTGAAGCTGATCGACCCGAAGCAGCCGGAGATGCGCGAGCGCCTGGAGAAGGCGCTGGCGAAGCCGACGGAGGAGAACGACCCGACCTTCCTCGTCAGCCGCTTCTCCCCGTCCCGGTTCCGCCTCGTCGGCTCCGTGGTGAAGGCCCGCGGCCACATGACCGTCGAGCGCGGCAAGGGCAAGGAGGAGGGCGCGGTCCTGGTCCATGCGGACTACACCTTCGTCTATCCGCTGGTGAAGGCCCGGCCGGGAGCCGACGAGGTCGCGCGCACGGTCGTCCGCCGCGAGGTGATCTTCGCCTTCTACCAGCCGGGACGGTACGCCGTGACCAAGGGCCGGCTGATTCTGAACGACTACGACAGCCAGTTCGGCAACAGCGCCTGCGACACCGGCGACGGCTTCTTCCACCCCATGTTCCCGGAGGACCACACCACCGCCCCCGACCCCGCCCAGACGGGCCCCGCCATCGACCCGTACGACCGCAGCAAGCCGCTCGACCAGGAGCCCGATGGCTGCGGCACGGTCACTCGCAGCTGACAGAGGAGAAGCACATGGGATGGGACTACGACGGCCACGACGGCGGGGCGCAGAGCCCCGCCGCCCGCATCGCCTCCGGCGCCGTCGGGATCGTCGTGGCCGCTGGGCTCGCGATCCTCGTACTGCGGCCCGAGCTGATGCCGTGGCGGGACGCCGGGGACACGAGTCCGCTCGGCGCCGAGACCGAGCGGCCGTCCGCCGCGCCGTCGCAGGAGGCCTTCCCGGACCTGCCGACCCTCCGGGAGCCGTTCAAGGGCTCTCCCGCGCTGCGCTGGGCGGACGGCGCGGCGGGCATCGAGCTGCCGGCGGCGAAGGCGACCGGCTGGATGTCGAAGGCGCAGGTCGCCGACGCGCTGAAGAAGTCGAAGGAGTTCCTGGTCGCGGCCAACCTGGACCCGGCGGTGATCAAGGGCGGGAAGCCCGCCGCCGCGCTCGCGCTCGTCGACCCGAAGCAGCCCGACGTGCTCGCCGACCTGGAGAAGTCGCTGACCGCGCCGACCGAGGAGAACGACCCGACGTCGCTGTTCAGCCGCTTCGACCCGAAGGACGTCCGTCAGGCGGGCACGGTGGTCAAGACGCGGGGCCGGATGACCGTCGAGGCGGGCAGGGGCGAGGACGCGGGCGCGGTCCTGATCCGCGCGGACTACACCTTCGTCTACCCGCTCGTGAAGAGCGCCCCGGGCTCCGACGAGGTGACGCGGACCATCGTCCGCCGCACGGTCGTGTTCGGTCTGTCCGACCCGGAGGAGTTCGAGGTCACCAAGGGCAGGCTGGCGATCTGGGAGTGGAACGCCAACGTCGGCAACAGCGCCTGTGACCGGAACGACGGCTTCCTGCACCCGCAGTTCGACTCGGACCTCGCGGCCGACCCGGACGCGGAGCCCGCGGGGCCGGAGGAGGACCCGTACGACCGGAGCAAGGACCTGGACCAGCTGTCCCAGGAGTGCGGGACCGTCTCGCGCACCTGAGCGAGGGGCCGGGCCGGGGGCGCGAGCCGGGCCGCAGCCGGGAGCCGGGGGCGCGCAGGGGCGGGAGGTGTGGCCCTGTGTGTACCCCGGCGTGACGTGGGGTACAGTCTTCGCCCCCGATTGGCGGCCGCCAGGCCTGGTATGGCAGACTAGCGGGGTTGCTCGGTTGAGTGCCGATGCTGCGCGCCTCCCGCCGGGAGGACCGGAAGCGAGTCCCACAGTACTCGTCGTCTCACGCTTCTCCGATGAGAGGGGCTGGGGCGGACGTACGGGAATCTTCCGGGAAGTGTCAGCGGGGCCCCGACCAGGCACCCGGTGGGTGTTTCACCCCCGTCTCGCGGTCGTGGACCGCACCCCCTTGGTTGGGAAGTCCTCCGGGCTTCTTCGTAGAGGGAGTGCGACACGCCCGACCGCGTGGGTCGGAGGAGAGGCGGCGCTCAGGCGCGGCCGGCCGGGTTCCAGAGCGTTAACGAGAGACAGGACTACGAAGTAGCCATGGCGGGACAGAAGATCCGCATCCGGCTCAAGGCCTACGACCACGAGGTCATCGACTCCTCGGCGAAGAAGATCGTCGAGACGGTGACCCGTACTGGTGCGTCGGTCGCGGGCCCGGTGCCGCTGCCCACTGAGAAGAACGTGTACTGCGTCATCAAGTCGCCGCACAAGTACAAGGACTCGCGCGAGCACTTCGAGATGCGCACGCACAAGCGCCTCATCGACATCCTCGACCCCACGCCGAAGACGGTTGACTCGCTGATGCGTCTCGACCTGCCGGCTGGCGTCGACATCGAGATCAAGCTCTGAGGTGACGCGCGAGATGGCTAAGAACATCAAGGGCATCCTGGGCGAGAAGCTCGGCATGACGCAGGTCTGGGACGAGAACAACCGGGTCGTCCCGGTGACCGTCGTCAAGGCCGGCCCGAATGTCGTGACCCAGGTGCGTACGAACGACGTTGACGGCTACGAGTCGGTCCAGATCGCCTTCGGCGAGATCGACCCGCGCAAGGTGAACAAGCCCCTCAAGGGCCACTTCGCCAAGGCCGACGTCACCCCGCGCCGTCACCTTGTCGAGATCCGTACCGCTGACGCCAGCGAGTACACCCTCGGCCAGGAGATCACCGCCGAGGTCTTCGAGGCGGGCATCAAGGTCGACGTGACCGGCAAGAGCAAGGGCAAGGGCTTCGCCGGTGCCATGAAGCGCCACAACTTCCGTGGTGGCAAGGCTTCCCACGGTGCCCACCGCGTGCACCGCAAGCCCGGTTCGATCGGTGGCTGCGCCACCCCGGGCCGTGTCTTCAAGGGCATGCGCATGGCCGGCCGCATGGGCAACGAGCGCGTGACCACCCAGAACCTGACCGTTCACGCCGTTGACGCGGAGAAGGGCCTGCTCCTGATCAAGGGTGCGGTTCCTGGTCCGAACGGCGGCCTCGTCCTGGTCCGCACCGCGGCCAAGGGGGCCTGAGGATATGAGCACCATTGACATTCTGTCGCCCTCCGGCGACAAGACCGGGACCATCGAGCTCCCGGCCGAGATCTTCGAGGCCAAGGTCAGCATCCCGCTGATCCACCAGGTCGTCGTCGCGCAGCTTGCGGCTGCCCGCCAGGGCACCCACAAGACCAAGACGCGTGGCGAGGTCCGCGGTGGTGGCAAGAAGCCTTACCGCCAGAAGGGCACCGGCCGCGCCCGTCAGGGTTCGACCCGCGCCCCGCAGTTCGCCGGTGGTGGCGTCGTGCACGGTCCCGTGCCGCGTGACTACTCGCAGCGGACCCCGAAGAAGATGAAGGCCGCCGCCCTCCGCGGTGCCCTCTCCGACCGGGCGAACCACTCCCGCATCCACGTCGTCACCGGCGTGGTCGAGGGTGACATCTCCACCAAGGCCGCCAAGACGCTGTTCGGCAAGATCTCGGAGCGCAAGAACCTGCTCCTGGTCGCCGAGCGTTCCGACGAGGCCGCGTGGCTGTCCGCCCGCAACCTGCCCCAGGTGCACATCCTGGAGCCGGGCCAGCTGAACACGTACGACGTGATGCGATCCGACGACGTGGTCTTCACCCAGGCCGCCCTCGAGTCCTTCGTGTCTGGCCCCAAGGCCGACAACAACGAGGGGAGCGAGGCCTGATGGCCGAGATCACCAGCAAGACCTTCACGGACCCGCGCGACGTCCTCGTCAAGCCGGTTGTCTCCGAGAAGAGCTACGCGCTGCTCGACGAGAACAAGTACACGTTCATCGTCGCGCCCACCGCCAACAAGACCCAGATCAAGCAGGCCGTCGAGGCGGTCTTCTCGGTCAAGGTCACCGGGGTCAACACGATCAACCGCCAGGGCAAGCGCAAGCGCACCCGCACCGGTTTCGGCAAGCGCGCCAACACCAAGCGCGCCATCGTGACCCTCGCCGAGGGCAACCGAATCGACATCTTCGGCGGCCCGACCGCCTGACGGCGGTCGAGTCGTCCGATATCGGACGAGGACTGAGAAATGGGTATCCGCAAGTACAAGCCGACTACGCCGGGCCGTCGTGGCTCCTCCGTAGCCGACTTCGTCGAGATCACGCGGTCCACGCCGGAGAAGTCGCTGGTCCGCCCGCTGCACAGCAAGGGCGGCCGTAACAACACCGGTCGTGTGACCGTCCGTCACCAGGGCGGTGGCCACAAGCGCGCCTACCGTGTGATCGACTTCCGTCGTCACGACAAGGACGGCGTGCCGGCCAAGGTCGCTCACATCGAGTACGACCCCAACCGCACCGCTCGCATCGCGCTGCTGCACTACGCGGACGGCGAGAAGCGCTACATCATCGCCCCGCGTGGTCTCTCGCAGGGCGACCGGGTGGAGAACGGCCCCACGGCCGACATCAAGCCCGGCAACAACCTGGCCCTCCGCAACATCCCGGTCGGTACCACGATCCACGCGATCGAGCTCCGTCCCGGTGGTGGCGCCAAGTTCGCCCGCTCCGCCGGCGCCTCCGTGCAGCTGCTCGCGAAGGAGGGCACGATGGCCCACCTCCGCATGCCGTCCGGCGAGATCCGTCTCGTCGACGCCCGCTGCCGCGCCACGATCGGTGAGGTCGGCAACGCCGAGCAGTCGAACATCAACTGGGGTAAGGCCGGCCGCAAGCGCTGGCTGGGCGTTCGCCCGACCGTCCGCGGTGTGGCGATGAACCCGGTTGACCACCCGCACGGTGGTGGTGAGGGCAAGACCTCCGGTGGTCGCCACCCGGTCTCCCCGTGGGGTCAGAAGGAGGGTCGTACTCGTTCGCCGAAGAAGGCTTCGAACAAGTACATCGTCCGCCGCCGCAAGACGAACAAGAAGCGCTAGGAGCGGGTTTAGATGCCGCGCAGTCTCAAGAAGGGGCCCTTCGTCGACGACCACCTGATCAAGAAGGTGGACGCCCAGAACGAAGCCGGCACCAAGAACGTCATCAAGACCTGGTCCCGTCGCTCCATGATCGTGCCGGCCATGCTCGGCCACACGCTCGCGGTGCACAACGGCAAGACCCACATCCCGGTGTTCGTCACCGAGTCGATGGTCGGCCACAAGCTCGGCGAGTTCTCGCCGACGCGCACCTTCCGGGGTCACGTCAAGGAAGACCGGAAGTCGAAGCGCCGCTAGTAGCGGATCGCATTCAGACACGTAAGTAACTGAAGGGACAACCATGGAAGCCAGGGCCCAGGCGCGGTACATCCGCGTCACGCCCATGAAGGCCCGCCGCGTGGTGGACCTGATCCGTGGCATGGACGCCACGGAGGCTCAGGCTGTTCTGCGATTCGCTCCGCAGGCAGCCTCCGTGCCGGTCGGCAAGGTGCTCGACAGCGCCATCGCCAACGCCGCGCACAACTACGACCACACGGACGCCTCTTCGCTGTACATCAGCGAGGCGTTCGTCGACGAGGGTCCGACCCTGAAGCGGTTCCGTCCGCGTGCTCAGGGCCGTGCCTACCGGATCCGCAAGCGGACCAGCCACATCACCGTGGTCGTCAGCAGCAAGGAAGGAACCCGGTAATGGGCCAGAAGGTAAACCCGCACGGGTTCCGGCTCGGCATCACCACCGACTTCAAGTCGCGTTGGTACGCCGACAAGCTGTACAAGGACTACGTCAAGGAAGACGTCGCCATCCGTCGGATGCTGACGTCCGGCATGGAGCGCGCCGGCATCTCCAAGGTGGAGATCGAGCGCACCCGTGACCGTGTCCGCGTGGACATCCACACCGCTCGCCCGGGCATTGTCATCGGTCGCCGTGGCGCCGAGGCCGACAAGATCCGTGGCCAGCTCGAGAAGCTGACCGGCAAGCAGGTCCAGCTGAACATCCTCGAGGTCAAGAACCCCGAGGTCGACGCTCAGCTGGTGGCCCAGGCCGTCGCCGAGCAGCTGTCCTCCCGCGTCTCCTTCCGTCGGGCCATGCGCAAGAGCATGCAGTCCGCCATGAAGGCCGGCGCCAAGGGCATCAAGATCCAGTGTGGTGGCCGTCTCGGCGGCGCCGAGATGTCCCGCTCGGAGTTCTACCGCGAGGGTCGTGTGCCGCTGCACACGCTGCGCGCGAACGTCGAGTACGGCTTCTTCGAGGCCAAGACCACCTTCGGCCGCATCGGCGTGAAGGTCTGGATCTACAAGGGCGACGTCAAGAACATCGCCGAGGTCCGCGCCGAGAACGCTGCTGCCCGTGCGGGCAACCGCCCGGCCCGTGGCGGCGCTGACCGTCCGGCCGGCCGCGGTGGCCGCGGTGGCGAGCGTGGCGGTCGCGGTCGCAAGCCGCAGCAGGCTCAGGCTGCCGAGGCCCCCAAGGCCGAGGCTCCCGCCGCCGCTCCGGCTGCTGAGAGCACCGGAACGGAGGCCTGACCGACATGCTGATCCCCCGTAGGGTCAAGCACCGCAAGCAGCACCACCCGAAGCGCAACGGTATGTCCAAGGGTGGCACGCAGGTTGCGTTCGGCGAGTACGGCATTCAGGCCCTCACCCCGGCCTACGTGACCAACCGCCAGATCGAGGCCGCGCGTATCGCGATGACCCGCCACATCAAGCGTGGCGGCAAGGTCTGGATCAACATCTACCCGGACCGTCCGCTCACGAAGAAGCCTGCCGAGACCCGCATGGGTTCCGGTAAGGGTTCGCCGGAGTGGTGGATCGCGAACGTCAAGCCCGGTCGGGTGATGTTCGAGCTGTCCTACCCGAACGAGAAGATCGCGCGTGAGGCTCTGACTCGTGCGGCCCACAAGCTGCCGATGAAGTGCAAGATCGTTAAGCGCGAGGCAGGTGAGCTGTGATGTCGGCCGGTACCAAGGCGTCCGAGCTGCGCGAGCTGGGCAACGAGGAGCTTGTCGCCAAGCTCCGCGAGGCCAAGGAAGAGCTGTTCAACCTCCGCTTCCAGGCGGCGACGGGCCAGCTCGAGAACCACGGTCGGCTCAAGTCCGTCCGTAAGGACATCGCCCGGATCTACACCCTGATGCGTGAGCGCGAGCTGGGCATCGAGACGGTGGAGAACGCCTGATGAGCGAGAACAACGTGACTGAGAAGACCGAGCGCAACGCCCGCAAGGTCCGTGAGGGCCTCGTCGTCAGCGACAAGATGGACAAGACCGTCGTCGTCGCTGTCGAGGACCGCGTCAAGCACGCGCTGTACGGCAAGGTCATCCGCCGTACGAACAAGCTCAAGGCTCACGACGAGCAGAACCAGGCCGGCGTCGGCGACCGCGTCCTCCTCATGGAGACCCGGAAGCTCTCGGCGTCCAAGCACTGGCGCGTCGTCGAGATCCTCGAGAAGGCCAAGTAATCCCTCCTAGGGGGACCCCCTAGGAACAGTTCCGCCAGGCTCGGTGTGGGGCCTCACTCGCTGAGGCCCCCGCCGGGAACCGGCAGACAATCAGGAGATAGACGTGATCCAGCAGGAGTCGCGACTTCGCGTCGCCGACAACACTGGTGCCAAGGAGATCCTTTGCATCCGTGTTCTCGGTGGTTCGGGTCGCCGCTACGCGGGCATCGGTGACGTCATCGTCGCCACCGTCAAGGACGCGATCCCCGGTGGCAACGTGAAGAAGGGTGACGTCGTCAAGGCGGTCATCGTTCGCACCGTCAAGGAGCGCCGCCGCCAGGACGGCTCGTACATCCGCTTCGACGAGAACGCCGCCGTCATTCTGAAGAACGACGGCGACCCTCGCGGCACCCGCATCTTCGGCCCGGTCGGCCGTGAGCTGCGCGAGAAGAAGTTCATGAAGATCATCTCGCTCGCGCCGGAGGTGCTGTAAGCATGAAGATCAAGAAGGGCGACCTGGTCCAGGTCATCACCGGCAAGGACAAGGGCAAGCAGGGCAAGGTCATCGCGGCCTACCCCGCCGAGTCCCGCGTCCTGGTCGAGGGTGTCAACCGGGTCAAGAAGCACACGAAGGCCGGCCCGAACCAGGCCGGTGGCATCGTGACCACCGAGGCCCCGGTCCACGTGAGCAACGTTCAGCTCGTCGTGGAGAAGGACGGCAAGAAGGTCGTCACCCGCGTCGGTTACCGCTTCGACGACGAGGGCAACAAGATCCGCGTTGCCAAGCGCACGGGTGAGGACATCTGATGGCTACCACTCCGCGTCTGAAGACGAAGTACCGCGAGGAGATCGCGGGCAAGCTGCGTGACGAGTTCAAGTACGAGAACGTCATGCAGACCCCGGGCCTCGTGAAGATCGTGGTCAACATGGGTGTCGGCGACGCCGCCCGTGACTCGAAGCTGATCGAGGGCGCCATCCGCGACCTCACCACGATCACCGGTCAGAAGCCGGCCGTCACCAAGGCCCGCAAGTCCATCGCGCAGTTCAAGCTGCGTGAGGGTCAGCCGATCGGTGCCCACGTCACGCTCCGTGGCGACCGCATGTGGGAGTTCCTGGACCGCACCCTGTCGCTCGCGCTGCCGCGCATCCGCGACTTCCGCGGCCTGTCCCCGAAGCAGTTCGACGGCCGTGGCAACTACACCTTCGGTCTCACGGAGCAGGTCATGTTCCACGAGATCGACCAGGACAAGATCGACCGCGTCCGGGGTATGGACATCACCGTGGTCACCACGGCGACCAACGACGACGAGGGCCGTGCCCTTCTGCGTCACCTCGGCTTCCCGTTCAAGGAGGCGTAAGCGAGATGGCGAAGAAGGCTCTGATTGCCAAGGCTGCTCGTAAGCCCAAGTTCGGTGTGCGTGCGTACACCCGCTGCCAGCGCTGCGGTCGCCCGCACTCCGTGTACCGCAAGTTCGGCCTGTGCCGCGTGTGCCTCCGTGAGATGGCTCACCGTGGCGAGCTGCCGGGCGTGACCAAGAGCTCCTGGTAATTCCCCTTCGCCCACTGGGCGTTGGTGAATGACCGGAGTCTCTCGGTAAGCAGTGGGCTGGCGGAGGCCCGACCCTTGATGCCGTAGGCTTGAAGGGTTGGGCGTCCGCCGCCCGTACGACTTACTACGCCGTAGGTCCACCGCACCGCACCCGCCCCGTCTCGGATCGGGGAGAGGGATGGTGCACCAGGAAACCCCGGCGAGAGAGGCCGAAGGCCAATTCATGACCATGACTGATCCGATCGCAGACATGCTCACGCGTCTGCGCAACGCGAACTCGGCGTACCACGACTCCGTGACGATGCCGCACAGCAAGATCAAGTCGCACATCGCGGAAATCCTCCAGCAGGAGGGCTTCATCTCCGGCTGGAAGGTCGAGGACGCCGAGGTCGGCAAGAACCTCGTGCTCGACCTCAAGTTCGGTCCGAACCGTGAGCGCTCCATCGCGGGCATCAAGCGGATCTCGAAGCCGGGCCTCCGGGTTTACGCGAAGTCCACCAACCTGCCGAAGGTTCTCGGCGGCCTGGGCGTGGCGATCATCTCCACGTCCCACGGTCTCCTGACCGGCCAGCAGGCGCAGAAGAAGGGCGTGGGTGGGGAAGTCCTCGCCTACGTCTGGTAGTCGGGAACGGAGGAAAAGCTATGTCTCGCATTGGCAAGCTCCCCATCCCGGTTCCCGCCGGCGTGGACGTCACCATCGAGGGCCGCACGGTCACCGTCAAGGGTTCCAAGGGCACCCTGACCCACACCGTTGCCGCTCCGATCGAGATCGTTAAGGGCGAGGACGGCGTTCTGAACGTCACCCGTCCGAACGACGAGCGTCAGAACAAGGCCCTCCACGGCCTGTCCCGCACGCTGGTGGCCAACATGATCACCGGTGTGACCCAGGGGTACACGAAGGCGCTCGAGATCAGCGGTGTCGGTTACCGCGTGGCCGCGAAGGGCTCCGACCTGGAGTTCCAGCTCGGCTACAGCCACCCGATCCTGGTGGAGGCCCCCGAGGGCATCTCCTTCAAGGTCGAGTCGCCGACCAAGTTCTCGGTCGAGGGCATCGACAAGCAGAAGGTCGGCGAGGTCGCCGCCAACATCCGCAAGCTGCGGAAGCCGGACCCGTACAAGGCCAAGGGTGTCAAGTACGCGGGCGAGGTCATCCGCCGCAAGGTCGGAAAGGCTGGTAAGTAAAGCCATGGCATACGGTGTGAAGATCGCCAAGGGCGATGCTTACAAGCGCGCTGCCAAGGCGCGCCGTCACCTGCGCATCCGCAAGAGCGTGTCGGGTACGGCGGAGCGTCCGCGCCTCGTCGTGACGCGCTCCAACCGCGGTATCACCGCGCAGGTCATCGACGACCTGAAGGGCCACACCCTGGCGTCGGCGTCCCACCTGGACGCGTCGATCCGCGGTGGCGAGGGCGACAAGTCCTCGCAGGCCAAGCAGGTCGGCGCCCTGGTCGCCGAGCGCGCCAAGGCCGCCGGTGTCGAGGCCGTCGTGTTCGACCGTGGTGGCAACAGGTACGCCGGGCGCATTGCCGCTCTGGCTGACGCCGCCCGCGAAGCCGGGCTGAAGTTCTAAGCCCCGGTTCCGGGACTAACGGACGTAACAGAGAGAGGTATTCCAATGGCTGGACCCCAGCGCCGCGGCAGCGGTGCCGGTGGCGGCGAGCGGCGGGACCGGAAGGGTCGCGACGGTGGCGCTGCTGCCGCCGAGAAGACCGCGTACGTTGAGCGCGTAGTCGCGATCAACCGCGTCGCCAAGGTTGTCAAGGGTGGTCGTCGTTTCTCCTTCACCGCGCTGGTCGTGGTGGGTGACGGTGACGGCACCGTGGGTGTCGGTTACGGCAAGGCCAAGGAGGTGCCGGCCGCCATCGCCAAGGGTGTGGAGGAGGCCAAGAAGCACTTCTTCAAGGTCCCCCGTATCCAGGGCACCATCCCTCACCCGATCCAGGGTGAGAAGGCGGCGGGCGTCGTCCTGCTCAAGCCGGCTTCCCCCGGTACCGGTGTTATCGCCGGTGGCCCGGTGCGTGCCGTGCTCGAGTGCGCCGGCGTTCACGACATCCTGTCGAAGTCGCTCGGCTCGGACAACGCGATCAACATCGTGCACGCGACCGTGGAGGCCCTGAAGGGCCTGCAGCGTCCCGAGGAGATCGCGGCCCGCCGCGGTCTGCCCCTCGAGGACGTCGCTCCCGCGGCTCTGCTTCGTGCGCGTGCCGGGGCGGGTGCGTAATGGCTCGCCTCAAGATCACGCAGACGAAGTCGTACATCGGCAGCAAGCAGAACCACCGCGACACCCTGCGTTCGCTCGGGCTCAAGCGCCTGAACGACGTGGTCGTCAAGGAGGACCGCCCCGAGTTCCGCGGAATGGTGCACACCGTCCGCCACCTCGTGACGGTCGAGGAGGTCGACTGACATGGCGGAGAACAACCCGCTGAAGGTCCACAACCTCCGTCCCGCCCCGGGCGCCAAGACCGCCAAGACCCGTGTGGGTCGTGGTGAGGCGTCGAAGGGTAAGACGGCCGGTCGTGGTACGAAGGGCACGAAGGCCCGCTACCAGGTTCCGGAGCGCTTCGAGGGTGGCCAGATGCCGCTCCACATGCGCCTCCCGAAGCTGAAGGGCTTCAAGAACCCCTTCCGCACCGAGTACCAGGTCGTGAACCTGGACAAGCTGGCCGCGCTCTACCCGCAGGGTGGCGAGGTCACGGTGGCCGACCTGGTCGCCAAGGGTGCGGTTCGCAAGAACCAGCTCGTCAAGGTCCTGGGCCAGGGCGAGGTCTCCGTGGCGCTGCAGGTGACGGTCGACGCCGTCTCCGGCTCCGCCAAGGAGAAGATCGCCGCCGCCGGCGGCACCGTCACCGAGCTCGTCTGAGACGACTCGATGGCCTGAACATCCGACCGGGGATGCCTCTCAAAAGGGGCATCCCCGGTTGGTCGTTCCTAGGGGGGCGTAGTCGCCGGTAAGGTGGCCTCCACTGTCCAGAGTGCGTGAGGTGGGTCCGAGGGCCCTCTGGGCGGAATCACTATCCAGTCGAACCTCAAGACCGTCACCTCTGACGCACGTGCGCGGGGGTCGCAGGAGGCACCGTGCTCACCGCGTTCGCCCGGGCGTTCAAGACGCCCGACCTGCGCAAGAAGCTGCTCTTCACGCTCGGCATCATCGTGCTGTACCGGCTCGGGGCACACATCCCCGTCCCCGGCGTCAGCTACGAGGCCGTCCAGCAGTGTGTGGACCAGGCGAGCCAGGGCAACAACAGCCTGTTCGGCCTGGTCAACATGTTCAGTGGCGGGGCGCTGCTGCAGATCACCATCTTCGCGCTCGGCATCATGCCGTACATCACGGCGAGCATCATCCTGCAGCTGCTGACCGTGGTGATCCCGCGCCTGGAGGCCCTCAAGAAGGAGGGGCAGTCCGGCACCGCCAAGATCACGCAGTACACGCGTTATCTGACGGTTGCCCTCGCGATCCTCCAGGGCACCGGCCTCGTCGCCACCGCCCGTACCGGCGCGCTGTTCAGCGGCTGCACCGTCGCCAGCCAGGTCGTTCCCGACCAGTCGATCTTCACCACCGCCACCATGGTCATCACCATGACCGCGGGCACCGGCGTCGTGATGTGGCTCGGCGAGCTCATCACCGACCGTGGCATCGGCAACGGCATGTCGATCCTCATGTTCATCTCGATCGCCGCCGGCTTCCCGGGTGCCCTGTGGGCCATCAAGAAGAGCGGAGACCTGGCCGGTGGCTGGATCGAGTTCGGCACCGTCATCCTGATCGGCTTCGTGATGGTGGCCCTCGTCGTCTTCGTCGAGCAGGCCCAGCGCCGCATCCCGGTGCAGTACGCGAAGCGGATGATCGGCCGCAGGTCGTACGGCGGTACGTCCACTTACATCCCGTTGAAGGTGAACCAGGCAGGTGTGATTCCTGTCATCTTCGCGTCGTCGCTGCTCTACATCCCGGCGCTGATCGCTCAGTTCTCGAACAGCACCGCCGGCTGGAAGACCTGGATCGAAGCCCACTTCGTCAAGGGTGACCACCCCTACTACATCGCTACGTACTTCCTCCTGATCGTGTTCTTCGCCTTCTTCTACGTGGCGATCTCGTTCAACCCCGAGGAAGTTGCCGACAACATGAAGAAGTATGGTGGCTTCATCCCGGGTATCCGGGCTGGTCGACCTACTGCCGAGTACCTGAGCTACGTGCTCAACCGGATCACTTGGCCGGGCTCGCTGTATCTGGGTCTGATCGCTCTCGTGCCGACGATGGCGTTGGCAGGCTTCGGCGGGGCCAATGCCAACTTCCCGTTCGGCGGCACCAGCATCCTCATCATCGTGGGTGTGGGTCTCGAGACCGTGAAGCAGATCGAGAGCCAGCTCCAGCAGCGCAATTACGAAGGGTTCCTCCGCTGATGCGAATCGTCCTCGTCGGACCGCCCGGGGCCGGCAAGGGAACGCAGGCCGCGTTCCTTGCCAAGAACCTGGACATCCCGCACATCTCCACGGGTGACCTGTTCCGTGCCAACATCTCGCAGGGCACGGAGCTGGGCCTCAAGGCGAAGGCGTTCATGGACGCCGGTGACCTCGTCCCGGACGAGGTCACCATCGGGATGGCCAAGGACCGCATGGAGCAGGACGACGCCGCGAACGGCTTCCTGCTCGACGGTTTCCCCCGGAACGTGGCGCAGGCCGAGGCCCTGGACGTCGTCCTGAAGGCCGAGGACATGCAGCTCGACGCGGTCCTGGACCTGGAGGTCCCCGAGGACGAGGTCGTGAAGCGGATCGCGGGTCGCCGCGTCTGCCGCAACGACTCCGCGCACGTCTTCCACGTGCAGTACAACGCCCCGAAGACCGAGGGCGTCTGCGACACCTGCGGTGGCGAGCTCTTCCAGCGTCCGGACGACTCCGAGGAGACCGTCCGCCGGCGCCTGGAGGTCTACCACACGCAGACCGAGCCGATCATCGACTACTACCGGGCGCAGAACCTGGTCGTGACGATCTCCGCGCTCGGCAAGGTGGACGAGGTCACGGCGCGCGCCATGGCCGCGCTGAAGAAGTAACCACTGATCGCTGCGGTACGGCCGCGGTGCCCGTGAGGGGCACCGCGGCCGTATCGTTGTTCCGACCCCTGTAATCGAGGAAAGGCCGCGGCCGAGATGGTGCAGATCAAGACCCCGGAGCAGATCGCGAAGATGCGCGAGGCGGGGCTGGTCGTCGCCGCCATCCACGCGGCGACCCGCGAGGCGGCGGTGCCGGGGGCGACGACGAAGGACCTGGACGAGGTCGCGCGCAAGGTGATCGCCGACCACGGGGCGAAGTCGAACTTCCTCGGGTACGGCGGCTTCCCCGCGACCATCTGCACCTCGGTGAACGAGGTCGTCGTCCACGGCATCCCGGACGACAAGACCGTCCTCAAGGACGGCGACATCATCTCCATCGACGCGGGCGCCATCGTCGACGGCTGGCACGGCGACGCCGCGTACACGGCCTTCGTGGGCACCGGCCACGCGCCGGAGCTGGTCGAGCTCTCCCGGGTGACGGAGGAGTCGATGTGGGCCGGCATCGCCGCGATGCGCCTGGGTGCCCGCCTGGTCGACATCTCGAAGGCGATCGAGACCTACATCAAGCGCCAGCCGCGCCCGGCCGTCGGCGACCACAGCCTCGGCCGCTACGGGATCATCGAGGACTACGGCGGCCACGGCATCGGCACCGAGATGCACATGGACCCGCACCTCCTGAACTACGTCTCCCGCAAGCGGGGCAAGGGCCCGAAGCTGGTCCCCGGCTTCTGCCTGGCGATCGAGCCGATGGTGTCCCTCGGCACCCCGCGCACCGAGGTCCTCGCCGACGACTGGACCGTCATCACCACGGACGGCACCTGGTCCTCCCACTGGGAGCACAGCGTGGCCCTGACGGAGGAGGGCCCCCTGGTCCTCACGGCCGTCGACGGTGGCAAGGCGAAGCTGGCCGAGCTGGGCGTCACGGCGGCACCGGACCCGCTGGCGTAGCACCCGAGCCGCTTGTGAGGCGCCCCCGGGCGCCGAGCACGCGAGGGCTGCGTCGGGGATAGACACGGCCCGCGCTGGGCAGACTTCTCGATTCGTGTTTTCACGGGGCCTGGCGTAGACTGATGCGTCGGCTCTCGTGTACCCGTGTGTCCGCACTCGGAGGCGAGAGTCGATCAAGGTAGCCGATTCGAAGGGCGAAGCGTGGCCAAGAAGCAAGGTGCCATCGAAATCGAGGGCACCGTGATCGAGTCCCTGCCGAACGCCATGTTCAAGGTGGAGCTCCAGAACGGTCACAAGGTCCTCGCGCACATCTCCGGCAAGATGCGGATGCACTACATCCGAATCCTCCCGGACGACCGGGTCGTCGTGGAGCTGTCTCCGTACGACCTGACGCGTGGCCGGATCGTCTACCGGTACAAGTAGATCTTGCCCGCACCCGCCGTTCCGAGCGGGTGGTGGCACTGACCCGGAGAACCTCACATCCCATGAAGGTCAAGCCGAGCGTCAAGAAGATCTGCGACAAGTGCAAGGTGATCCGCCGCCACGGCCGGGTCATGGTCATCTGCGACAACCTGCGCCACAAGCAGCGCCAGGGCTGACGCACGCCGACCGACCTGCATCTCGCAGTTCTTCGCGCGACGCATAGCAACACGTACATACGCAGAGCCCGTCCGGCCGTGCACCACGGCTGACGGCACCTCCGGCGGGGGCCGGGGACCCGGTTCGTACCTCGTACGGCGGCCGGGGCCGGTTCTGCGGAAGACCCCCGAACACACAGGAGCCATTGAATGGCACGCGTTTCCGGTGTTGACATCCCGCGTGACAAGCGTGTGGTGGTCGCACTCACCTACGTCTTCGGTATCGGGCGCACCCGGTCCGAGGAGATCCTCGCCTCCACCGGCGTGAACCCGTCCACCCGTGTCCGCGACCTTGCCGAGGAAGACCTCGTCAAGATCCGCGAGTACGTGGACGCCAACCTCCAGACCGAGGGTGACCTCCGCCGTGAGATCGCCGCCGACATCCGCCGCAAGGTCGAGATCGGCTGCTACCAGGGTCTGCGTCACCGCCGTGGCCTGCCCGTCCGCGGTCAGCGCACCAGCACGAACGCCCGTACCCGCAAGGGCCCGCGTCGCGCCATCGCCGGCAAGAAGAAGCCGGGCAAGAAGTAGTCCACAGCGGACGACTGTCCACGGTCTTCGCTGTAGGACCGACCACCTCCCGTAGGAGTAAGTAGATGCCCCCCAAGGGACGTCAGGGCGCTGCCAAGAAGGTGCGCCGCAAGGAAAAGAAGAACGTCGCTCACGGCCACGCGCACATCAAGAGCACGTTCAACAACACGATCGTCTCGATCACGGACCCGTCCGGCAACGTGATCTCCTGGGCCTCCGCCGGCCACGTCGGCTTCAAGGGCTCGCGCAAGTCCACCCCCTTCGCCGCGCAGATGGCCGCCGAGTCGGCCGCCCGCCGCGCGCAGGAGCACGGCATGCGCAAGGTCGACGTCTTCGTCAAGGGTCCCGGCTCCGGCCGTGAGACCGCGATCCGCTCCCTCCAGGCCACCGGCCTCGAGGTCGGCTCGATCCAGGACGTCACCCCCACCCCGCACAACGGCTGCCGTCCGCCGAAGCGCCGCCGCGTCTGACGCAGCGGACGCACCTGTGCGTCTTTAGGTGTCCGGGCGGTACGGCTCCGTAAGGGGGCGTACCGCCCGTACCCTTGCAGTACCACTGTCGGGCTCCCGCCCGGTGAGTCGGACGTCAAATAGTGGGCGTCCACAAACGAAGGAAACGAAGACATGCTTATCGCTCAGCGTCCTTCGCTGACCGAAGAGGTCGTCGACGAGTTCCGCTCCCGGTTCGTCATCGAGCCGCTGGAGCCGGGCTTCGGCTACACCCTCGGCAACTCGCTCCGCCGCACCCTCCTCTCGTCGATCCCCGGCGCTGCTGTCACCAGCATCCGCATCGACGGTGTCCTGCACGAGTTCACCACCGTGCCGGGCGTCAAGGAGGACGTCACCGACCTCATCCTGAACATCAAGCAGCTCGTCGTCTCCTCCGAGCACGACGAGCCGGTCGTGATGTACCTGCGCAAGCAGGGCCCCGGTGTGGTCACCGCCGCCGACATCGCGCCGCCGGCCGGTGTCGAGGTGCACAACCCCGACCTGGTCCTCGCCACGCTCAACGGCAAGGGCAAGCTGGAGATGGAGCTGACCGTCGAGCGCGGTCGCGGCTACGTCTCCGCCGTCCAGAACAAGCAGGTGGGCCAGGAGATCGGCCGCATCCCGGTCGACTCCATCTACAGCCCCGTGCTCAAGGTCACCTACAAGGTCGAGGCGACCCGAGTCGAGCAGCGCACCGACTTCGACAAGCTGATCGTCGACGTCGAGACCAAGCAGGCCATGCGCCCGCGTGACGCCATGGCGTCGGCCGGCAAGACCCTGGTCGAGCTGTTCGGTCTGGCCCGCGAGCTCAACATCGACGCCGAGGGCATCGACATGGGCCCGTCCCCGACGGACGCCGCCCTGGCCGCCGACCTGGCGCTGCCGATCGAGGAGCTCGAGCTCACCGTTCGTTCGTACAACTGCCTCAAGCGCGAGGGCATCCACTCCGTGGGTGAGCTCGTCGCCCGCTCGGAGGCCGACCTGCTCGACATCCGCAACTTCGGTGCGAAGTCGATCGACGAGGTCAAGGCGAAGCTGGCCGGCATGGGCCTGGCCCTCAAGGACAGCCCGCCCGGATTCGACCCGACCGCCGCCGCCGACGCCTTCGGCGCCGACGACGACGCGGACGCGGGCTTCGTCGAGACCGAGCAGTACTGATAGCTGCCCGCAGGCATCCGCCTGCGGGGCCCTGACACCGGTACCTGATACGGCCGGTGCAGATCTCAAGGAGAAACACCATGCCGCGTCCCACCAAGGGCGCCCGCCTCGGCGGCTCCGCCGCGCACGAGAAGCTGCTCCTCGCCAACCTGGCGAAGTCGCTCTTCGAGCACGGCCGCATCACCACGACCGAGGCCAAGGCCCGCCGCCTGCGTCCGGTCGCCGAGCGCCTGATCACCAAGGCGAAGAAGGGCGACATCCACAACCGTCGCCTGGTGCTGCAGACGATCACGGACAAGGGCATCGTCCACACGCTCTTCACCGAGATCGCCCCGCGCTACTCCGAGCGCCCGGGTGGCTACACCCGCATCACCAAGATCGGCAACCGTCGTGGCGACAACGCCCCGATGGCCGTGATCGAGCTGGTCGAGGGCGAGATCGCCAAGAAGGCGACCGTCGCCGAGGCCGAGGCCGCCACCAAGCGCGCCGTCAAGGAGGCCGACGAGGCCGCCGCGGTCGAGGCGACCGAGGAGGAGTCGAAGGACGCGTAAGCGTTCTTCGGACGATTCTCGCGAGCGGGCCCGCACCCCTGGGGGTGCGGGCCCGCTCCCGTGTGTCTGAGAGGATTTCCAGGTGAGTGATGACGTACAGCCCGGGTTCGTACGGGTGCGGCTCGACCTTTCGTACGACGGCAGGGACTTCTCCGGCTGGGCGAAGCAGGCCCGCGGCCAGCGCACCGTCCAGGGCGAGATCGAGGACGCGCTGCGCACCGTCACCCGCTCCCAGGAGACGTACGAGCTGACCGTCGCCGGCCGCACCGACGCCGGGGTGCACGCCCGTGGCCAGGTCGCGCACGTCGACCTGCCCGTCGCGCTGTGGGAGGAGCACCGCGAGAAGCTGCTCAGGCGGCTCGCCGGGCGGCTCCCGCACGACGTACGGGTCTGGCGGCTCAGCGAGGCGCCCGAGGGCTTCAACGCCCGTTTCTCGGCCGTCTGGCGCCGTTACGCCTACCGGGTCACCGACCACCCGGGCGGCGTCGACCCGCTGCTGCGCGGTCACGTCCTGTGGCACGACTGGACGCTCGACATGGACGCCATGAACGCCGCCGCCGAGCGGCTCGTCGGCGAGCACGACTTCGCCGCGTACTGCAAGAAGCGCGAGGGTGCCACCACCATCCGCACGCTCCAGGAGCTGCGCTGGGAGCGCCGCCCCGACGGGATCCTGGAGGCCACGGTCAAGGCCGACGCCTTCTGCCACAACATGGTCCGCTCGCTGGTCGGCGCGCTGCTGTTCGTCGGCGACGGCCACCGGCCGGTGGAGTGGCCGGGCAAGGTGCTCGCCGCGGGCGTGCGGGACTCGGCCGTGCACGTCGTGCGGCCGCACGGCCTCACCCTCGAAGAGGTCGGCTACCCGGCCGACGACCAGCTCGCGGCCCGCAACAAGGAGGCCCGCAACAAGCGGTCACTCCCCGGGAGCGCCGGCTGCTGCTGAGGCCTGGGCGCGCCCGCGGGCGTAGATCTGGTTGAACGTGAAGGTGCCCACGTCGTCGCTGGCCTGGAAGATCTCCCGGTCGCCGGTCGTGACCTTCTTGCCGTTCAGGAAGCCGGCCTGGGTGAGGTAGACGTAACGGCCGATCGAGTTGGTGCGGCGCAGGCAGACGGTGGCGTGGCAGAAGTCCTTCACGCCGGCGCCGGCGAGCGGCGCGATGCCGCCGCTCGCCTGCTTCTTCGCCTTGAGGGCCTGGTCGTCGGTGGGGAAGACGGCGACGCCGACGGTGACGGCGACGCCGTCCTTGACGTACGTGGCGCGGATCACCCGGGTGCAGCCGTTGCTCTTCAGGACCGCGCCGAGGCCGCCCTGGGTGACCGCCGCGCAGTCGTTCGTGGAGGAGGTGGCGCCCTTCTGGTACGGGCGCTTGTTCATGGTGAGCTTCTTGCCCGGGTAGAGGCCCTCGGGGCTCAGCGGCGCCTTGTCCTTCCCGGCGTCCGAGATGAAGTCCATGGGGTTCGGCGGCGGCAGCGGGGACACCGAGGAGAAGGTCGGGGCCGGGCTCGCGGTGTCGGTGGGCGCCGCCGAGCCGGTCGGGGTGGTGCCGCCGTTCTTGGCCTGCTCGTTGTTCCTGTTGGTGGTGACGATCGCGGTGGCGACGACCGCGCCCACGGCGAGCGCGGCGACGGCCGCGCCGCCGATCAGGAGCCAGCGCTTGCGCTTGCCGCGGGCTTCCGAGGCCTCGGCGAGCGCGCCCCAGTCCGGGGTGCCCGTGGCCTGCGCGCCCGGGAACGGGTCCGCCGGCTGCTGCCCGTAAGGCTGCTGGGGCTGCTGCTGCGGGTACCCGTATCCGTACGGCTGCTGTGGCTGCTGCGGGTATCCGTACCCGTATCCCTGCTGTCCCTGCTGCTCGCCGCCCGGCCGCGGTCCCCCAAAGCTCATGCCGCGCATCCTAAACCGGTTGGGTTCCAGGGGCGTCGGCGGTGACAATGCCCCTCATGGGACATGTCGAGGCCGCACACCTGGAGTACTACCTTCCGGACGGGAGGGTCCTGCTCGGGGACGCCTCCTTCCGGGTCGGCGAGGGTGCCGTGGTCGCCCTGGTCGGCGCGAACGGAGCGGGGAAGACCACCCTGCTCCGGCTGATCTCCGGGGAGCTCCAGCCGCACGGCGGCGGCGTCACCGTCAGCGGCGGGCTCGGCGTGATGCCGCAGTTCGTCGGCTCCGTACGGGACGAGTCCACCGTCCGTGACCTGCTGGTCTCGGTGGCGCCTGCCCGCATCCGGGAGGCGGCGAAGGCGGTCGACGAGGCCGAGCACCGGATCATGACGGTCGACGACGAGGCCGCGCAGATGGCGTACGCGCAGGCGCTGAGCGACTGGGCCGAGGTGCAGGGGTACGAGTTCGAGACCCTGTGGGACATGTGCACCACGGCCGCGATGGGCGTGCCGTACGAGAAGGCCCAGTTCCGGCAGGTGCGCACGCTGAGCGGCGGCGAGCAGAAGCGGCTGGTCCTGGAGTACCTGCTGCGCGGCAACGACGAGGTGCTGCTCCTCGACGAGCCGGACAACTACCTGGACGTGCCCGGCAAGCGCTGGCTGGAGGAGCGGCTGCGGGAGACCCGCAAGACCGTGCTCTTCATCTCCCACGACCGGGAGCTGCTGTCCCGGGCCGCGCAGAAGATCGTGGCCGTGGAGCCCGGTCCGGCCGGCTCGGACGTGTGGGTGCACGGCGGCGGCTTCGACACCTTCCACGAGGCGCGGCGGGAGCGGTTCGCCCGCTTCGAGGAGCTGAAGCGGCGCTGGGAGGAGAAGCACGCCCAGCTGAAGAAGCTGGTGATCAACCTGCGGCAGGCGGCCGCGGTCAGCCACGAGATGGCCTCGCGGTACGCGGCGGCGCAGACCCGGCTGAAGAAGTTCGAGGAGGCCGGCCCGCCGCCGGAGCCGCCGCGCGAGCAGGACATCCGGATGCGGCTGCGCGGCGGCCGGACCGGGGTGCGGGCGGTGACCTGCGAGAACCTGGAGCTCACCGGCCTGATGAAGCCGTTCTCGCTGGAGATCTTCTACGGGGAGCGGGTCGCCGTCCTCGGCTCGAACGGCTCCGGCAAGTCGCACTTCCTGCGGCTGCTCGCCGGCGACGGGTCGGTGGCCCACACGGGCACGTGGAAGCTCGGCGCCCGGGTGGTGCCCGGCCACTTCGCGCAGACCCACGCGCACCCGGAGCTCTTCGGCCGCTCCCTCGTCGACATCCTGTGGACGGAGCACGCCAAGGACCGGGGCGCGGCGATGTCGATGCTGCGGCGCTACGAGCTGGAGCGCCAGGGCGACCAGCCCTTCGACAAGCTCTCCGGCGGCCAGCAGGCGCGCTTCCAGATCCTGCTGCTTGAGCTGGCGGGCACCACGGCCCTCCTCCTGGACGAGCCGACGGACAACCTGGACCTGGAGTCGGCGGAGGCGCTGCAGGACGGCCTGGAGTCGTACGAGGGCACGGTCCTCGCCGTCACCCACGACCGCTGGTTCGCCCGCTCCTTCGACCGCTACCTGGTCTTCGGCTCGGACGGCGTGGTCCGCGAGACGAGCGAGCCGGTGTGGGACGAGCGGCGGGTGGAGCGGGCGCGGTAGTCGGCGCGGTGAGCGGCCCGCGGCATTTTGACCCACCGGGGGTGGCGCGGGTACCGTAGCGGTTTGTTATGCGTATCGGCTTCGTCGTTCTCACGCGAAGGGGCCCTACGCAGGTTCCCTGGAGCAGTTACCAGTGGCTCGCATACGGGCGTCGTCCCGGCAGTGTGGGCCCCAGCTGCATGATCGCTTCAGGTGTGTCTGGACTCCATCCACTGAAGAAGCGAAGGCTACGAAGTGCGTACGTACAGCCCCAAGCCTGGCGATGTCACTCGCCAGTGGCACATCATCGACGCGCAGGACGTCGTCCTGGGCCGTCTGGCGACGACGGCTGCGAACCTCCTGCGAGGCAAGCACAAGCCCGTCTACGCGCCGCACATGGACATGGGCGACTTCGTCATCATCATCAACGCTGACAAGGTCCACCTGTCCGGCAACAAGAAGACCCAGAAGATGGCCTACCGCCACTCTGGCTACCCGGGTGGTCTGCGCTCCGTCCGCTACGACGAGCTGCTGGACAAGAACCCCGAGAAGGCCGTCGAGAAGGCCATCAAGGGCATGATCCCCAAGAACTCCCTGGGCCGTCAGATGCTCTCGAAGCTGAAGGTCTACGCGGGTGAGAACCACCCGCACGCTGCCCAGCAGCCGGTCCCGTTCGAGATCACCCAGGTCGCGCAGTAATTCCGGCCACCCCCTAAGAACGAAAGAAATCTGAGGAGCATCGTGGCCGAGACCACCCCCGAGACCCCCGTCGACGAGTTCGAGGGCGTCGAGGAGTACACCACCGAGACCGAGATCGTCGAGGGTGACTACACCTCCGAGTCCCTCGCGTCCCGCTTCGGCGACCCGCAGCCGGCCGCCGGCCTGGGCCGTCGCAAGAACGCCATCGCCCGCGTCCGCATCGTCCCGGGCACCGGCAAGTGGAAGATCAACGGTCGCACCCTTGAGGACTACTTCCCCAACAAGGTGCACCAGCAGGAAGTCAACGAGCCCTTCAAGGTGCTCGAGCTCGACAACCGCTACGACGTCATCGCCCGCATCGCGGGTGGCGGCGTGTCCGGCCAGGCCGGCGCCCTGCGCCTCGGCGTGGCCCGCGCCCTCAACGAGGCCGACGTCGAGAACAACCGCGGCCCGCTGAAGAAGGCCGGCTTCCTCTCCCGCGACGACCGTGCGGTCGAGCGCAAGAAGGCCGGTCTCAAGAAGGCCCGCAAGGCCCCGCAGTACAGCAAGCGCTAATCGCCTGCTCGGTCTGCTCGGCCCGTACGCCCCGGCGGCACTTCCCGTGCCCCGGGGCGTACGGCTTTTTCACACCTTGCTTTCATAATCTTGGGCCGGGGGGCACGACCCTGGGACCTGGGCACAAGGACTTTCGGAGGACAGCTGTGGGACGACTCTTCGGCACGGACGGGGTACGCGGCGTGGCCAACGCCGACCTGACGGCGGAGCTGGCGCTCGGCCTGTCGGTCGCGGCCGCGCACGTGCTCGCCGAGACGGGCACCTTTGAGGGCCATCGGCCGACCGCCGTGGTGGGGCGCGACCCGCGTGCCTCGGGAGAGTTCCTGGAGGCCGCCGTGGTGGCGGGCCTCGCCAGCGCGGGCGTCGACGTCCTCCGCGTCGGCGTGCTGCCCACGCCCGCCGTGGCGTACCTCACCGGCGCGCTCGGCGCCGACCTCGGCGTGATGCTGTCCGCCTCCCACAACGCCATGCCCGACAACGGCATCAAGTTCTTCGCCCGCGGCGGCCACAAGCTCGCCGACGAGCTGGAGGACCGCATCGAGTCCGTCTACGAGGAGCACCGCACCGGCGCGCCGTGGGACCGTCCCACCGGCGGCGGCGTCGGCCGGGTCCGCGACTACGACGAGGGCTTCGACAAGTACGTCGCCCACCTCGTCGCCGTCCTGCCCAACCGCCTCGACGGGCTGAAGATCGTCCTCGACGAGGCGCACGGCGCCGCCGCCCGCGTCTCGCCCGAGGCCTTCTCCCGGGCCGGCGCCACGGTCGTCACCATCGGCGCCGAGCCGGACGGCCTCAACATCAACGACGGCTGCGGCTCCACCCACCTCGACCTCCTCAAGGCCGCCGTGGTCGAGCACGAGGCCGACTTCGGCATCGCCCACGACGGCGACGCCGACCGCTGCCTCGCCGTCGACGGCCGGGGCGAAGAGGTCGACGGCGACCAGATCCTCGCGATCCTCGCCCTCGCGATGCGCGAGGCCGGCACCCTGCGCGGCGACACCGTCGTCGGCACCGTGATGTCCAACCTCGGCTTCAAGCTGGCGATGGAGCGCGAGGGCCTGTCGCTCGTCCAGACGGCGGTCGGCGACCGCTACGTCCTGGAGTCGATGAAGGAGCACGGCTACGCCCTCGGCGGCGAGCAGTCGGGGCACGTCATCGTGCTCGACCACGCCACCACCGGCGACGGCACCCTGACCGGTCTGATGCTCGCGGCCCGGGTCGCCGCCACCGGCAAGTCCCTCACCGAGCTGGCCGCGGTCATGGAGCGGCTGCCGCAGGTCCTGGTCAACGTGCCGAACGTGGACAAGACGCGGGTCGGCACCTCCGCCGAGCTGGCCGCCGCCGTGGCCGACGCCGAGCGCGAGCTGGGCTCCACCGGCCGGGTGCTGCTGCGCCCCTCCGGCACCGAGCCGCTGGTCCGCGTCATGGTCGAGGCCGCCGACATCGAGCAGGCCCGCTCGGTCGCGGGGCGGCTCGCCGACGTGGTGAAGTCGGCGCTCGGCTAGTCCCGGCTCTTCACGGTCCGGCTCTTCACGGCTTCGTGGGGCGCACCCAGTGTCCGCGCTGGGTGCGCCACAGCAGTTTCTGCCCGTACAGGGTCAGGACGCCGGCGAGCATGATGCCGAACAGGTTGAGCAGCAACTGCTCGACGGAGCCCCACATCTGGCCGAAATCGCCGTAGCTGAGCGCCACGGCCGCGTTCGCGCCCGCCGGGACGGTCGTCACCGAGATCGCCACGCCCACCAGTGCCCCGGACTTCGACGAGGTCAGCGAGAGCACGCCGGCGATGCCGGCGAGGACGGCGACGACGAAGGAGAACGGGTCCGGCTGCCAGATGAAGCTGGTGTTGGGCCGGTCGGCGTCCAGCTGCTCCCTGCTGAACAGGTCGAGCGCGTCCATGCCGAGGCTGAAGACCGTCGTCGCGACGATCGCCGCGGCGAAGCCGACGAGCAGCGCGGACAGCGAGCGCAGGGCCAGTTTCGGATGGCGCTGCACGACGGCGGTGCACACGCCCGCGAGCGGCCCGAACTCCGGGCCGACGGCCATCGCGCCCACGATCAGGACCGCGTTGTCCAGTACCACACCGCAGGCCGCGATCATCGTCGCGAGGATCATGAAAGCGGAGTAGGTGATGGTGAGGGTCGACTCCTCGTGGGTCGCCTCGGTCAGCTGCTCCCAGATCACCGCGTCCGCGGCCTCGCCGGGGGCCTCCTCCTCGGCGGCCTCGGCGCGCTTCGACAGCGAGAAGTCGATGTTCTCGACGGCGATGGAGCCGTCCTGATCGATCTTCAGCTCCCGTATGCCGTGCAGGAGTTCGTCGCCCGCCTCGCGGGCCACGTCGCACAGGACGAGGTCGCCCGCGGGGTCGCGGGCCGCACCGGGCAGGACGACCAGGTGGGTGGTGCCCACGGTCCGCTCGATGAGCCGGACCGCTTCGTCCGTCCGGTCGGGCGGGACGATCAACCTGAGATGCAGCATGGTCAGAGCTTACGGAGGCTCAGGCGCTGCACCTTGTGGTCCGGTCCCTTGCGGAGTACGAGCGTCGCGCGGCCGCGGGTGGGGGCCACGTTCTCCAGGAGGTTCACCTTGTTGACGGTCCGCCACATCGCGCGCGCGTAGTCCAGGGCCTCCTCCTCGGAGACCTGGGTCCAGCGCCGGAAGTACGAGGAGGGGTCCTGGAAGGCGGTCTCGCGGAGCTTGCGGAAGCGGTTGAGGTACCACTGCTCGACGTCCTCGGCCCGGGCGTCCACGTACACCGAGAAGTCGAAGTAGTCGGCCAGGCCGACCCGGGTGCGGCCGTCCTTGCCGGGCAGCGCGGGCTGCAGGACGTTGAGGCCCTCGACGATGAGGATGTCGGGGCGGCGCACGACGAGCTTCTCGTCCGGCACCCGGTCGTAGATCAGGTGCGAGTAGACGGGCGCGCTGACCTCCTCCTTGCCCGCCTTGACGTCCGCGACGAAGCGGGTGAGCGCCCGCCGGTCGTACGACTCGGGGAAGCCCTTGCGGGACATCAGGCCGCGGGCCTTCAGCTCCTCCATCGGGTAGAGGAAGCCGTCGGTGGTGACCCGCTCCACCCGCGGGTGCTCGGGCCAGCGTGCGAGCAGCGCCTCCAGGAGCCGGGCGACGGTCGACTTGCCGACGGCGACGGAGCCGGCCACTCCTATGACGAAGGGCGTGCCGCGCTGCTCGGCCTTCTCGCCGAGGAAGGTGTTGAGCGCCCCGCGCAGCCCGCTGGTGGCCTGCACGTACAGGTTGAGCAGCCGGGAGAGCGGCAGGTAGATGTCCCGGACCTCGTCGAGGTCGATGACGTCGCCGAGCCCGCGCAGCCGCTCGACCTCGTCGGCGGTCAGCGGCAGCGGCGTCTTGTCGCGCAGCGCGCTCCACTCGGCCCGGGTGAGGTCGACGTACGGCGTCGGCTCGGCGGGCTTGCGGCCCCCGGCGCCGGCACCGTTGCCGGGCGGGGGGTTCCCGTTTCCGTTTCCGCTGGAGCTCCGTGGCGGCGAAGTGATCACCCCGCCATTGTCATGGCTGCGGGACGGTCGTGGGGGACCCGGGGTGGTGGGGTGGGTCACGTGGCGCGGGCGCGGGTGGGCAGCATCCGGCGCAGGCGGCGCTCCGCGGGCTTCTCGACCAGCTCGTGCAGGAGGGCCGCCACCACGAGGGCCGCGAGGGCCGCCGCGGCCATCTCGGCGGTGTCGCGGACGAGGCCGGGACCGGGGCCGAGGCCGAGGTGACGGAAGCACTTCAGGACGAGCACGTGGCACAGGTAGTACGCGAAGGACCACTCGCCGAGCTTCACCAGGGCGGGGGAGCGCAGCAGGGAGCGGGCGCCGCGGGCGTCGGCGAGGGCCGCGGAGGCGATCAGCAGGGCGAAGACGGGCATGAGGACGGCGTCGAAGAAGCCGATCGCGCCCCGGAAGGGGTCCAGGAGGTCGGGCTCCCGCATCCACAGCCAGCAGAGCAGGATCGTTCCGGCGGTCAGCGCGGCGGCGGCGCCGGTGCCGAAGGGCGGCCGCCATTCGCGCCGTACGAGGAGGCCCGTGCACACGCCCAGGACGAACATGGGGCTGAGGGCGAGGGGTGAGGACACCAGGAGCCGCTCGAGCCGCTCCGGCTGGTCGAGCAGCACGGCCGCCACCCGGGTGGCGGCGGTGGCGGCGACGCACAGCGCGGCCAGCAGGACGACGACGGCCGACGAGCGGCGCAGCAGCAGCCGCAGGACCAGCGGAAAAACGAGATAGAAGAAGGCCTCGACGGAAAGAGTCCAGGTGACGATGTTCATCGTCATGAAGTGATCGGTACTCCACGCCTGGGCGAATGTGAGGGTCCAGACAATGTCTTCCACCGATACCCGGGCGTGCCACCACCATTTCATCAGCAGCACGGTGATCGCCGTCGTCGCGGCGAGCAGTGGCCAGATACGGGCGAAGCGGCGCCAGTAGTAGCGCGGCGCCGAGTCCGACGGGCGGGCGACCCAGGTCATGACGAAACCGGACAGAACGAAGAAGAACGGGACGCCCTCGTAACCGATGACGGCCAGCTGACCGGCCCTCTCGATCTCCACGAAATAGGGATGGGCGTGGAAGAAGAAGACGCCGAACGCCGCGAACCAGCGCAATCCGGTCAGTGAGTCGACCCGGGTGCCGCCGACCGGAAGCTCCCACGGGTTCGCCGGGGACCAGCGGACGGTCGCGCCGGGTGTGCCGGATGTGCCGGGTGATCGGGTGCGAACGCCCTGGGTCGGGGTGGCCGAATTCGTGGTGGTCGCGGAAATGCTGACCCACTCCTAAGGAATTCCGGGGTCGTCGAAAATGGTCGCGTTCTTTTTCGGTCCAGCAACGTATCACGGCCCTGTGACCGGTTTGTGGGGTCGTTGTGTGCTTCCTATGACCACGGAAAACGGGCCAATTCGGTCGATGTCAGTGAATCGGCGGAGCGGCGGCCGGCCGAGGTGATGTATTCGCTGGGCGCCCGCGACCTGCGCACATAGGGTTCACGCAGACAGCTCACAGTCGAAAAGAGAGTCGAGTCATGAGAGCACGTGCCGTTCGTCACGCCGCTGCCGCCGCCGCGGTCACCTCCCTCGCCCTGCTCCTCACCGCCTGCGGCGGCGAGGAGAAGAAGACCGAGGACACGGGCAAGGCGGACGCCTCCGCCTCCGCCGCGGCCAAGCCGGACGTCAAGGCACTCTCCGCCGCCGAGCTGGAGAAGCTCGTCGTCGAGGAGGCGGACCTCAAGGGCTACAAGGTGCAGAAGCCCAAGGCCGCCGACGTCATGAACCCGGGCGACGTCAGCGCCGACAAGCCCGCGTGCGAGCCGCTCGCCGAGGCCATGGCCTGGGTCGCCCCCGGCACCCCGGGCGCGAAGACCGTCCGGCAGACCATCCGGATCCCGGGCAAGGACGCCGCCTCCGACCCGGGCAACGCCCTCGGCGCCCTCGGCACGCCCACCACCGCGGTGACGCTCGGCTCGTACGCGGGACAGGGCGCCGAGCAGGCCCTCGCCTCCCTCAAGACCGCGGGAACCGAGTGCGCCGGCGGGTTCACCGCCCTCGGCAGCGGCCAGAAGATCAAGGTCACGAAGGTGGCGGCCGACTCCGCGACCGGTGGTGACGAGGCCCTGGCCTGGACGATCACCAGCGACGTCGAGGGCACGGTCATGGTGAGCAAGCTCGCCGTCCTCCGCAAGGGCAACAACCTCGCCGGCTTCGCCACCTCCAGCCTCGCGGGCGAGGTCAAGGAGCAGCCCACCGCCGTCATCGCCGCGCAGGTCGCCAAGCTGCGCTGACGCCCACGGCGCACCGGCTTCCGGGACCGCACTCGCTCAGCGGGTGCGGTCCCCGGGCAGCAGGGCCCGCAGCCGGCGCTCGGCCGGCTTCTCCAGGTACTCGTGGAGCAGGGCCGCCAGGGCGAGCGTGGTCAGCAGCACCAGGGCGACCGAGAGCGCGTCGGCGCGCAGACCCGGACTCGGGCCGAGGCCCAGGTGGCGGAAGATCCGCAGCATCACCAGGTGGCAGATGTAGAAGGCGAAGGACCACTCGCCGAGCTTCACCAGCGGGCGGCGCGCCGGCGGAGAGCGGCGGCCCCGGAGGTCGCCCACGGCCGCCGTCGTGATCAGCACCGCGAACGACGGCATCACCAGGGCGTCGAGCGCGCCCGGCTCCGGCGCCAGCCACGGAACCGCGCCCGGGTGCCCCAGCCACAGCCAGCCCACGAACAGCGAGCCGGCCGTCAGCGCGAGCGCGGTGCCGGAACCGAACGGCGGGCGGTGGCCGCGCCGTACCAGCAGGGCCGCGCACACGCCGAGCACGAACATCGGGGTCAGCGACAGCGGCGAGGACGTCACCAGACGGGCCTCCTCCGGCGCCAGGTCCAGGCGCGGCGCCACCACGTGCGTGGCCGCCGTGACCAGCGGCGTCAGCGCGGCCAGGGCCACGAGCAGCCATGACGGACAGCGCGTCAGAAGCCGGAACAGCAGCGGGAAGAGCAGGTAGAAGAAGGCCTCGACGGACAGCGTCCAGGTGACGATGTTCAGGCTGTAGAAGTGGTCGGTGCTCCAGGCCTGGGCCAGCGTGAGCGTCCACACCACGTCCGCCGTCGAGACCGGCAGCCGCAGCCACTCCTTCTCGAGGACGGCGAAGACCAGCGTCGTGACGGCGAGCAGCGGCCAGATGCGGGCCAGGCGGCGCCAGTAGTAGCGGGCCGGGGTGTCCCCGGGGCGGGCGACCCACGCCATGACGAAGCCGGACAGGACGAAGAAGAACACCACGCCCTCGTAGCCCGTCGTCATCAGCCGCATCAGCGCCGGGGCTTCCTTGGCGTAGCCGTAGGTGTGGAAGAGGAACACCCCGAAGGCGGCGAACCAGCGCAGGCCGGTGAGGGAGTCCATCCGCGTCGGGACGACCGCGGCGGTCGTGGCGCCGGTGGTCGCGGTTCCCGCACCACGGCTTCGGATGACGGTGACGATGTCCCACTCCCGGGTCCGTGCGGTCGTACGGGTCGTACGAGTCCTGCGAGGGGCGTACGGGTCGTACGGCGAAAGCACCGAGCCTCGGCGGTCCCGGCGGCGCCCGGGTGACGGCCGGGTGCACGCCCGGTGCACGGACAGGACACGAAGAGAGCACGGACATGCCGCACCCGAGCCGATCCGAGTCCGGCCGGTCCGGGACGTTCCGCCGTAGGCTGCCGTCATGTGCGGAATCGTGGGTTACGTCGGCGGACAGTCGGCGCTCGATGTGGTGATCGCCGGCCTCAAGCGGCTCGAGTACCGCGGCTACGACTCGGCCGGGGTCGCGGTGCTCTCCGACGGCGGCCTCGCCGCGGCCAAGAAGGCCGGCAAACTCGTCAACCTGGAGAAGGAACTGGTGGACCGCCCGCTGTCGAGCGGCTCCACCGGCATCGGACACACCCGGTGGGCCACCCACGGCGGCCCCACCGACGCCAACGCGCACCCGCACCTCGACAACGCGGGCCGCGTCGCCGTCGTCCACAACGGCATCATCGAGAACTTCGCCGCCCTCAGGGCCGAACTGGCCGAGCGCGGCCACGACCTGCTGTCCGAGACGGACACCGAGGTCGTGGCCCATCTGCTCGCCGAGGAGTTCTCCTCCGTCGGCGACCTCGCCGAGGCCATGCGGCTCGTCTGCAAGCGCCTCGACGGCGCCTTCACGCTCGTCGCCGTCCACGCCGACCAGCCCGACGTCGTCGTCGGCGCCCGTCGCAACTCCCCGCTCGTCGTCGGCGTCGGCGAGGGCGAGAACTTCCTCGCCTCCGACGTCTCCGCCTTCATCGCCCACACCCGCTCGGCGATCGAACTCGGCCAGGACCAGGTCGTGGAGCTCACCCGCGAGGGCGTCACCGTCACCGACTTCGACGGCGCCCCCGCCGACGTACGGGCGTACCACATCGACTGGGACGCCTCCGCCGCCGAGAAGGGCGGCTACGACTACTTCATGCTCAAGGAGATCGCCGAGCAGCCCAAGGCGGTCGCCGACACCCTCCTCGGCCGGATCGGCGCCGACGGGCGCCTCCGCCTCGACGAGGTGCGCATCCCCGACGCCGTGCTCCGCGAGGCCGACAAGATCGTCATCATCGCGTGCGGCACCGCCTTCCACGCGGGACTCATCGCCAAGTACGCGATCGAGCACTGGACCCGCATCCCGTGCGAGGTCGAACTCGCCAGCGAGTTCCGCTACCGCGACCCCATCCTCGGCCAGCGGACCCTCGTCATCGCCATCTCCCAGTCCGGAGAGACCATGGACACCCTGATGGCGCTGCGGCACGCCCGCGAACAGGGTGCCAAGGTGCTCGCCGTCTGCAACACCAACGGCTCGACCATCCCGCGCGAGTCCGACGCCGTGCTCTACACCCACGCCGGACCCGAGGTCGCCGTCGCGTCCACCAAGGCCTTCCTCACCCAGCTCGTCGCCTGCTACCTGCTCGCGCTGTACCTCGGGCAGGTGCGCGGCACCAAGTGGGGCGACGAGATCCACGCCGTGGTCCGCGAGCTGGCGCGGATCGGCGACGAGGTCGAGCGGGTCCTGGACACCATGGAGCCGGTGCGCGCGCTGGCCCGCTCCCTCGCCGACAAGGACACCGTGCTCTTCCTCGGCCGGCACGTCGGCTACCCGGTGGCCCTGGAGGGCGCCCTCAAGCTCAAGGAACTCGCGTACATGCACGCCGAGGGCTTCGCGGCGGGCGAGCTCAAGCACGGGCCGATCGCCCTGATCGAGGAGGACCTGCCGGTCGTCGTGGTCGTCCCCTCGCCGCGCGGCCGGTCCGTCCTCCACGACAAGATCGTCTCCAACATCCAGGAGATCCGGGCCCGGGGCGCGCGGACCATCGTGATCGCGGAGGAGGGCGACGAGGCGGTCGTCCCGTACGCGGACCACCTCATCCGCATCCCGGCCACGCCCACGCTGCTCCAGCCGCTGGTCTCCACCGTGCCGCTCCAGGTCTTCGCCTGCGAACTGGCGACGGCCCGGGGCAACGAGGTGGACCAGCCGCGCAACCTGGCCAAGTCCGTGACCGTGGAGTGAAGGTGTGTGTGCGTGAGCGAGCGAGTGAGGCAGTGAACGGATGATCATCGGGGTGGGGATCGACGTGGCGGAGATCGACCGCTTCGCCGCGTCGCTGGAACGGACACCGGGGCTGCTGCAGCGCCTCTTCGTCGAGCACGAACTGCTGCTGCCCAGCGGCGAGCGGCGCGGGCCCGCCTCCCTCGCGGTGCGGTTCGCCGCGAAGGAGGCGCTGGCCAAGGCCCTCGGCGCGCCGGGCAACCTGCACTGGACCGACGCCGAGGTGTACGTCGAGGACAGCGGGCAGCCACGGCTGCGGGTGCGGGGCACCGTCGCCGCCCGGGCCGCCGAACTCGGCGTGAAGCACTGGCACGTGTCGCTCAGTCACGACGCGGGAGTGGCGTCGGCGGTGGTGATCGCGGAGGGTTGACCCATGCGTACCGCTCATCGCGTGGAGACCGTACGGGCCGCCGAGGCCGAACTGATGGCACGGCTGCCGGAGGGCGCCCTGATGCAGCGGGCCGCGGCCGGACTCGCCGCCGCCTGCTGCTCGCTGCTCGGGCGCGGCCGGGTGTACGGGGCGCGGGTCGTCGTCCTCGCCGGCAGCGGCGACAACGGCGGCGACGCCCTGTACGCCGGCGCCCGGCTCGCCCGGCGCGGCGCCGGGGTCACCGCGGTGCTGCTCGGCTCCCGGGCGCACGAGGCGGGCCTGGCCTCCCTGCGGGCGGCCGGCGGGCGGGTCGCGGAGGATCCGTACGAGGCCCTGGCGGTCGCGGACCTGGTCCTGGACGGCATCACCGGGATCGGCGGGCGGGGCGGGCTGCGGCCCGACGCCGTGCCCGTGGCCCGGGCGGCGCGCGGCTCCGGAGCGGTCGTCGTCGCCGTCGACCTGCCGAGCGGCGTCGACGCCGACACCGGTGAGGTCGCGGGGGAGGCCCTGCGCGCCGACGCGACCATCACCTTCGGCACGTACAAGCCGGGGCTGCTCGTCGACCCGGGACGGGAGTACGCGGGCGCGCTCCGGCTCGTCGACATCGGGCTCTCCCTTCCGTCGGTGCCCGACCTGGAGGCGCTCCAGCACGAGGACGTGGCCCGGCTGCTGCCCGAGCCGGCGGCGGAGAGCGACAAGTACCGGCGTGGGGTCGTCGGCGTCGTCGCCGGCTCCGCGCGCTATCCCGGCGCCGCGGTCCTCGCGGTCGCGGGGGCGCTGCGGGGCGGGGCCGGCGCCGTGCGGTACGTCGGGCCGGCGGCCGAGGCGGTCATCGCCGCTCATCCGGAGACGCTGGTGCACGGCGGGCCGCCGGACAAGGCGGGCCGCGTCCAGGCCTGGGTCGTGGGACCCGGGGTCGGCGAGGGCCCCGGCACGGGCGCGGCCCTCGACCAGGTCCTCGCCTCCGACGTGCCCGTCCTCGTCGACGCGGACGGGCTGCGCGGCCTGACCGCCGCGACGGTCCGCGCCCGCACCGCGCCCACCCTGCTCACCCCGCACGCCGGCGAGGCGGCGGCGCTGCTGGGCACGGCCCGCGAGGACGTGGAGGCCGGACGGCTCGCGGCGGTCCGCGAACTGGCGGAACGGTACGGCGCGACGGTGCTCCTGAAGGGCTCCACGACGCTGGTGTGCGGGCCGGGCGGCACCGGCCCGGTCCGGGTGAACCCGACGGGCACCCCCTGGCTCGCCACGGCCGGCAGCGGCGACGTCCTCTCCGGTCTGGCCGGCTCCCTGCTGGCCGCCGGTCTCCTCCCCGTCGACGCCCTCTCGGCCGCCGCCTACCTCCACGGCCTGGCAGCCCGCCACACCTCCCGCGGCACGTCCCCGATCGCCGCGAACGACGTGGCGACGGCGCTGCCGGAGGCGTGGCGGGACGTGCGGTCCTGAGGGCACCCGGCCGCCGCGGCGCCCCGCGGGCGCCCCGCCGCCACTCGGGCGAAAGCGTTGCTCCGCACGTGGCGCACCGCAGGCGGACGCCGGAGCGGCGGCGTGGGATGGGCGCGTGATCAGATCCCGATGCCACCGGCGGCTCGCCGCCGCGTTCCTCGCCGTCGTTCTCGTTCCGGGCCTGCCCGCCGCCTCCGCCGCCGACGCGCCCGAGCCCGCAGAGGTGCTCGTGCCCGGCGTCGCCGGGGCCGGGCGGTCCGAGTACCCGATGGACACGCCCGACCAGGTGCTGCCGCCGACCCGGTCCGAAGGGGAGGTGTCCAGGCCCACGCCCGTGCCGGCCGGCGAGGTCGACGAGCTCGTCGAGTACCTGCCCCGCAGCGCCGCCGGTGCCGCCTGCACGGCCACGGCCGGGCCCCACCAGCGGCGGGTCGAGCGGCTGCTGCGGCTCCCGGTGGACGGACGGCAGTCCACCGCCGACTGCGAGGCGATCCGGGCGTTCCAGCAGCGCGAGAAGATCAAGCCGGCGAACGGGTACGCCGGCCCCGTCACCTGGTCCCGCGCCGAGCTGCTCGCCGCCCGCAAGAACCCCAACGCCGCCGGCCGGTGCCCCGTCATGACGTACCCCGTCGCCTGCGTCGACCTCGACCGTGAGCTGATGTGGGTGCAGAAGGGGAAGAAGGTCACGTTCGGCGTGGTCAACATCCGCAGCGGCCGGCCCGGCTACCGCACCCGGACCGGGTGGCACACCGTCTACTGGCGGCACAAGGACCACTGGTCGTCGATCTACGACACGCCCATGCCCTACTCCCAGTTCTTCGACGGCGGCCAGGCCTTCCACGGCGTCTACGGGCAGATCGCCACGCCCACCGGCAGCCGCGGCTGCGTGAACCTGTCGTACGCCCACGCCAAGAAGCTCTGGGACGTGCTGCGCCAGGACGACCACGTCTACGTCTGGGGCAGGCGGCCCGAGGCCTGACGCCCCCCGCGTCCGACACCTGAGAGACTGGGCGCGATGACTCAGACAGCACTCCACCGCCGAGCCCGCGCCGAGATCGACCTCGGCGCGCTGCGTGCGAACGTCCGCACGCTGCGCGCCCGCGTCGCGCCGCACGTCCAGATGATGGCCGTGGTCAAGGCCGACGCGTACGGCCACGGCGCCGTGCGCTGCGCCCGCGCCGCGCTGGACGCCGGAGCGACGTGGCTCGGGACGGCCACGCCGCACGAGGCGCTCGCGCTGCGGGCGGCCGGGCTGCGCGAGCCGCGGATCCTGTGCTGGCTGTGGACGCCCGGGGACCCGTGGGCCGAGGGCATCGAGGCCGGGCTCGACATGTCCGTGAGCGGGATGTGGGCGCTCCGGGAAGTGACCGAGGCCGCCCAGGCCACCGGCCGCCCCGCGCGCGTCCAGCTCAAGGCCGACACCGGCCTCGGCCGCAACGGCTGCCAGCCCGCCGACTGGCCCGAGCTCGTCACCGAGGCGCTCAAGGCCGAGGCCCAGGGCCTGGTCAAGGTCACCGGCCTGTGGTCCCACTTCGCCTGCGCCGACGAGCCCGGACACCCGTCGGTCCCGGCGCAGCTGGACGTCTTCCGTTCGATGCTGGACTACGCGGAGAAGGCCGGGATCGAGCCCGAGGTGCGGCACATCGCGAACTCGCCGGCCACCCTCACCCTCCCCGAGGCGCACTTCGACCTGGTCAGGCCCGGCATCGCCATGTACGGCGTGTCGCCCGACCCGGCGCTGGGGACCTCCGCCGAGCTGGGGCTGCGGCCGGTGATGTCGCTCAAGGCGAGCGTCGCGCTGGTGAAGCGGGTGCCGGGCGGGCACGGCGTCTCGTACGGGCACCACTACGTCACGCCCGGCGAGACGACGCTGGGCCTGATCCCGCTGGGCTACGCGGACGGCGTCCCGCGGCACGCCTCGGGCCGCGGGACGGTGCTCGTCGGCGACCGGGTGCGTACGGTGGCCGGGCGGGTCGCCATGGACCAGTTCGTCGTCGACCTCGGCGGCGACGTGCCCGAGGCCGGCACGGAGGCCGTGCTGTTCGGGCCCGGCGACCGGGGCGAGCCGACGGCGCAGGACTGGGCCGAGGCCGCCGACACCATCGCGTACGAGATCGTCACCCGGATCGGCGCGCGCGTCCCGCGCGTCTACGTGGGGGAGTAGACAGGGGAGGAGGACGCCGTGGGCGAGGACACCTGGCGGCGCGCGGGCTGGGCCGGTGCCGCGATAGGCGTGCTCGCGGCCGGTGCGGCGGCCGGCGTCGCCATCGAGCGGCTGACGGTGGGCCGTGCGGTACGGGAGAAGGCGCGGCTCGCGCTCGACGCCGAGGGTCCGTACGGCGCCCTGCGCGGCACGCCGGGGCGGGCGGTCGCCGACGACGGGACCGAGCTCTACTACGAGGTGGACGAGGTCGACCCGGCGGCCGCGGGCCCGACGGCCGCCGGCCCGGCGCCCACCACCGCGAAGGCCGCCGCCTCCCGCAGGCGCAGGCTCTTCGGGCGCAAGGCGCCCGCGCCGGTCACCGTCGTCTTCAGCCACGGCTACTGCCTCAGCCAGGACTCCTGGCACTTCCAGCGCGCCGCCCTGCGCGGTCTGGTCCGCACCGTCCACTGGGACCAGCGCAGCCACGGCCGCTCCGGGCGCGGGCCGGACGGGGTGACCGTCTCCATCGACCAGCTGGGCCGCGACCTCAAGGCGGTGCTCGACGCCGCCGCGCCCGAGGGTCCGCTGGTCCTGATCGGGCACTCCATGGGCGGGATGACGCTGATGGCGCTCGCCGACCGGCACCCGGAGTTCGTCCGCGAGCGGGTCGTCGGCGTCGGCTTCGTGGGCACGTCGTCAGGGAAGCTCGGGGAGGTCAACTACGGGCTGCCGACGGCCGGCGTCAACGCGGTGCGCCGGGTCCTTCCGGGCGTGCTGCGGGCGCTCGGCTCGCAGGCCGAGCTGGTGGAGCGGGGTCGGCGGGCCACCGCGGACCTGTTCGCCGGGCTGATCAAGAAGTACTCGTTCTCGTCGAAGGACGTCGACCCGGCGGTCGTCCGGTTCGCGGAGCGGATGATCGAGTCGACCCCGATCGACGTCGTCGCGGAGTTCTACCCGGCCTTCGCCGAGCACGACAAGGCGGCCGCCCTGGCCGCCTTCCGCGCGGTCCCGGTGCTGGCCCTCGCCGGCGACCGCGACCTGGTGACGCCCAGCTCGCACACCGAGGCCATCGCCGATCTGCTGCCGGACGCCGAGCTGGTCATCGTGCCCGACGCCGGGCACCTGGTGATGCTGGAGCATCCCGAGGCGGTCACCGACCGGATCGCCGATCTGCTCGCCCGGGCGGGCGCGGTGCCACGCCCGGAGAACGCGGGTTCCGGCAGCGGATAAGTTGGCGGGCATGGACACACCGCACATCCAGGCCACCGTCGAGGTCGACTCGCCCGAGCGGATGCAGGAGCTCGGCCGCCGCCTCGCGAAGCTGCTCCGTCCCGGCGACCTCGTGATGCTCACCGGCGAGCTGGGCGCCGGCAAGACCACCCTGACCCGCGGCCTCGGCGAGGGCCTGGGCGTCCGGGGCGCGGTCACCTCGCCGACCTTCGTCATCGCCCGGGTCCATCCCTCGCTCGTGGAGGGGCCGCCGCTGGTGCACGTCGACGCGTACCGGCTCGGCGGCGGCCTCGACGAGATGGAGGACCTGGACCTCGACGTGTCGCTGCCCGATTCCGTGGTCGTGGTCGAGTGGGGTGACGGCAAGGTCGAGGAGCTGACCGACGACCGGCTGCACGTCCTGATCCACCGCGTCGTGGGAGATACGGACGACGACCGGCGCACCGTCGTGCTCAACGGGATCGGCGGCCGCTGGGCCGGCGAGGACCTCTCGTTGATCTGAACGTACGTAGGTTCCGACAACGTGTCGGGAAAATGTTGCGCGGGTGCTCCGAACCGTGGTCACATGGATGCACGAGCTTGGTTAGGTGTACCTAACCTACGGGAGGCAGGCATGGTGACGCCGGAGCGCGCGGAACGCACAGCGGACACGGTCCCGGGCGCGGCCCCGGACATGGTCTCGATGCGCGACCTGCTGGCCTCCTGCGCCGCGGCGAGCGCCGTCTCGACCCCGCCGCGCGAGCCGGGAGCCCCGGCGGCGGAGGACGAGGAGCGCGGGACCGTGCCGCCCCTCGTCCACGACGAGGCCGCCTGAGCCCCGGGCCGCCACGGCCCGGGGCTCCGCGCGGCCCCGTACCGCCGTCCTACGAGACGACGACGACCTTCGAGCCGATCGACGCGAACGTCCACATCGCGTCGCCGTCCGCGCGCTTCATCCGGATGCCGCCGGTCCGCTTCGACGGGTCCGGCTTCGGCGTCGAGCCGTCCACCGCCGCGCTGAAGCCGATCGACACGTCCTGCACCGTCGCGAACCGCACCACGTGCTCGATCTGCACGCCGTCCGAGCCGCGCACCGCGCCGGACCGCGAGGTCACCGCGTAGCTGCCCGGCGGCGGGGAGACCGTGCTGGGCATCACCGAAAAGGTCTGCACGACCTGGTTCTTCGCGTCGACCAGCCACACCCGGCGGTCCTTCAGCGCGTACACCACGCGCTCGCCCGTACCGGAGTTCACCGGCAGTGCCAGCGGGTCCTTCGCCGGCGGCGTCGGCTTGCCGCTCGGCGCGGCGGAGGGCGCCGCGCTCGTCTTCGACGGCTTCGCCGCCAGCTCGGCCGGCGACGGCGCGGTGGCCGAGGCCTGATAGGCCAGGACGCCGATCACGGCGACGGCCGCCACGGTGAGCCCGGCCACGAATCCCGAGCTGCTCCTTGCCACCGCGCGCCCACCTTCTGTCGTACCTACGTATCGGTGCCCGACCGTAGCAGCCGTGCCCCGGGTCGGGCGGGGCGCCGCTCCCGCCGCCGCGGCGCCGTAGGCTGTTCGCGTGCTCTTGCTCGCCATGGATACCGCAACACCCGCCGTGACCGTCGCCCTCCACGACGGTGAGACCGTCGTCGCGCAGTCGAGCCAGGTCGACGCCCGCCGGCACGGGGAGCTGCTGCTGCCCGCCGTCGACCGGGTCCTGGAGGAGGCCGGGCTGACGCTCGACGCGGTGACCGGTCTCGTGGTCGGCGTCGGCCCGGGCCCGTACACCGGACTGCGCGTCGGCCTCGTCACGGCCGCCACCTTCTCCTCCGTGCTCGGTGTGCCGGTGCACGGTCTGTGCACGCTCGACGGACTCGCCTACGCCGCCGGGCTCGACGAGCCCTTCGCGGTCGCCACGGACGCGCGCCGCAAGGAGGTCTACTGGGCGCGGTACGGCGACTCCCGTACGCGCGTCTCGGAGGCCTCCGTCGACCGGCCCGCCGACATCGCCGAGCAGCTCGCCGGGCTGCCGGTGGTGGGCGCGGGGGCCCGGCTCTACCCGGACGCCTTCCCGGACGCCCGCGACCCCGAGCACCAGTCGGCCGCCGCGCTCGCCGCCCTCGCGGCCGAGAAGCTGGCCGCGGGCGGCGAGGGCGCGGAGGCCGGCTTCCTCGACCCGCTGCCGATGTACCTGCGCCGCCCCGACGCGCAGGTGCCGAAGAACTACAAGGTGGTCACCCCCAAGTGACGGCCGTGCTCCGTGAGATGCGCTGGTGGGACCTGGAGCCCGTGCTCGCGCTCGAAGCCGAGCTCTTCCCCGAGGACGCCTGGTCGGAGGGAATGTTCTGGTCGGAGCTGGCGCACGCCCGCGGGCCGCGCGCGACCCGTCACTACATCGTCGCCGAGGACCCGGCCGACGGGCGGCTCGTCGGTTACGCCGGGCTCGCCGCCGCCGGCGGACTCGGCGACGTGCAGACCATCGCCGTCGCCCGCGACCAGTGGGGCACCGGCCTCGGCGCCCGGCTGCTCACCGACCTCCTCCAGGCGGCGACCGCGTTCGAGTGCGAGGAGGTCCTCCTCGAGGTACGCGTGGACAACACCCGCGCCCAGAAGCTCTACGAGCGCTTCGGCTTCGCGCCGATCGGCTTCCGCCGCGGCTACTACCAGCCCGGCAACGTGGACGCGCTCGTGATGCGACACACCGTTCAAGCAACTGAGACTGAAACTGAGACTGATTCCGATGGCTGCTGACGAACCGCTCGTACTCGGCATCGAGACGTCCTGCGACGAGACCGGTGTCGGCATCGTCCACGGCACGACGCTCCTCGCGGACGCCGTCGCCTCCAGCGTCGACACCCACGCCCGCTTCGGCGGCGTCGTGCCCGAGATCGCCTCCCGCGCCCACCTGGAGGCCATGGTCCCGACGATCGAACGGGCCCTGAAGCAGGCCGGGATCACCGCGCGCGACCTGGACGGCATCGCCGTCACCGCCGGCCCCGGACTCGCGGGCGCGCTGCTCGTCGGCGTCTCCGCCGCCAAGGCCTACGCCTACGCCCTCGGCAAGCCGCTGTACGGCGTCAACCACCTGGCCTCGCACATCTGCGTCGACCAGCTGGAGCACGGCCGGCTGCCCGAGCCGACGATGGCGCTGCTGGTCTCCGGCGGGCACTCCTCGCTGCTGCTGTCCAGCGACATCACCTCCGACGTGCGGCCGATGGGCGCGACCATCGACGACGCCGCGGGCGAGGCCTTCGACAAGATCGCCCGCGTGCTCGACCTCGGCTTCCCGGGCGGCCCGGTCATCGACCGGCTCGCGAAGGAGGGCGACCCCGAGGCGATCGCCTTCCCGCGCGGTCTGACCGGCTCGAAGGACCCGGCGTACGACTTCTCCTTCTCCGGTCTGAAGACCGCGGTGGCCCGCTGGATCGAGGCGAAGCGGAACGCGGGCGAGGACGTGCCCGTACGGGACGTCGCCGCGTCCTTCCAGGAGGCGGTCGTCGACGTGCTCACCCGCAAGGCCGTCCGGGCCTGCAAGGACGAGGGCGTCGACCACCTGATGATCGGCGGCGGCGTGGCCGCGAACTCGCGGCTGCGGGCCCTCGCCGAGGAGCGCTGCGAGCGGGCCGGCATCCGGCTTCGGGTGCCGCGGCCGGGCCTGTGCACCGACAACGGCGCGATGGTCGCGGCGCTCGGCGCGGAGATGGTCGCGCGCGGGCGTTCGGCCTCCGACCTGGAGCTGTCGGCCGACTCCTCGCTGCCGGTGACCGAGTCGCACGTGCCGGGGGCGCACGTCCACGACCACGACCACGTGCACGAGGTCAGCAGGAAGAACCTGTACTCGTGACGTCGACGACGGTCACCCTGATGTGGGAGGCGCGCGCGGCCGAGGGCCGCGGCGCCGAACTCCTCGACTGGGCACGGGCGCAGCGGCTCGCGGCCGAGCCGCTGCGCCGCGAGACCTTCCGCGCGCCGCAGGACCGGGTCCTCGTCCTCACCTGGTGGGAGACGGCGGACGGGCTCGACGCCGAGCTGCCGGAGCTGCCGGAGCCGGACGCGGGTCTGGTCACCCGTCCGGTCCACCGATGGCGCTTCGAGTCAGTCGGATAGTCGTACCGGAGGCAACCTTTCGTCCCGAACGGGCATCCCACAGCGCGTGAAGAAGACCCTCGCGCTGTGGGCGGCGCTGACCGCCGTTGCTCTGTTCGCGACCGGCTGCACGTCGGCGGCGGACGCCGACACCCCCGACCGCACGGCCCCGGCGTCCGGCTCCGCGGCCCCCTCGGCGGCCCCCTCGGCCGGCGACAAGGCCCCGGACGCCCCGGCGGCGCCCGACCGGCGGGCCGCCGCGTACCGCAAGTGGGGCCTGGAGCCCTTCGCGGAGCCGCCCGCCCCGCCCGCGAAGAAGCCGCGGACCCGGACGGCCGGCGGCCAGGTGCCGGTCATCAGCGACGTCCCGACCAGCGAGAAGATCGTCTTCATCACGATCGACGACGGCGCGGAGAAGGACCCCGAGTTCGTCGCGATGATGCGGGACCTCGACGTGCCGGTGACGATGTTCCTCACCGACTCCGCGATCAGCGCCGACTACGCGTACTTCGCGCCGCTCGTCGCCCAGGGCCACGGCCTCGCCAACCACACCCTCACCCACCCCAACCTGCGCACCCTCTCCCGGGACGCCCAGCGCCGGGAGATCTGCGGGCAGCAGGAGAAGCTGGCGAAACGATACGGCGAGCGCCCGCGGCTCTTCCGCCCGCCGTACGGCAACTGGAACGAGGACACGCGCGCGGCGGCGAAGGAGTGCGGCGTGGACGCGATCGTGCTGTGGCGCGAGTCCATGCAGATCCAGAACATGCAGTACCAGCGCGGCGACCGGAAGCTCCACCCCGGCGACGTCATCCTGGCCCACTTCCGCGGCCCGTCCGAACTCAAGGGCCGCACGATGACCCAGATGATGACCAACCTGCTCCGGCACATCCAGGAGCAGGGCTTCACCGTGGCGCGCCTGGAGGACTACGTCTGATCCCTCGAAAAAAGATTCCGGCGGGGTGTCGATGCGGGGCCGTCCCGTTCGACGTATGAGTGGAAGGCGGGGAACGGCCCCGCCACCCGCACCCGAGGAGTCACCATGCCCCGCTACCTCTCCCTCGTCCGCATCGAGGAGAACACCATCGACATGGCGTCGGCCGACCCCGGCTTCGAGGAGCGCATGGGCGCGCTCTTCGAGGAGATCACCAAGGCGGGCGCCATGGTGGACACCGCCGGGCTCCGGCCCACCGCCGAGGCCACCCGGATCACCTGGTCGGACGGGAAGCTCTCGTACACCGACGGCCCCTTCACCGAGACCAAGGAGGTCGTCGGCGGCTACGCCATGCTGCAGTGCAAGGACATGGCCGAGGCGGTCGAGTGGGGGAAGCGGTTCCTGGAGGTCCACCCGAAGCACTGGAAGGTGGGCCTCGAGGTCCGCGAGGTCGAGGAGATGCCGGCCGACTGAACCCGGGCCGGGACCCGTCCCGGCGCCCGTCCCGCGCGTTGTCGGTGGCCTGTGCTGTCATGTGAGGCGTGACGGCACAGGCCCGCGGAGGCTCGGTCGAAGAGACGGTGGAGACGGTCTTCCGGATGGAGTCCGCCCGCGTCGTCGCGACCGTGGCCCGGATCGTCCGGGACATCGGCATCGCCGAGGAGATCGCCCAGGACGCGCTCGTCGCCGCCCTGGAGCAGTGGCCGCGCGAGGGAGTGCCGGAGCGGCCCGGCGCCTGGCTGACGGCCGCGGCCAAGCACCGGGCGGTCGACCTGGTGCGCCGCCGCGAGACGTACGCCCGGAAGCTCGCCGAAGCCGGCCGGGAGCTCACGGAGGAGTCCTACGACCCCGAGCCCTCCGGCCCCGGCGACATCGACGACGACGTGCTGCGGCTGGTCTTCACCGCCTGCCACCCGGTGCTGTCCGCCGAGGCCCGCACGGCGCTGACCCTGCGCCTGGTCGGCGGGCTGCGCACGGACGAGATCGCCCGGGCCTTCCTGGTGCCGGAGGCGACCGTCGCGCAGCGGATCGTGCGCGCGAAGCGTTCGCTCGCGAGGGCGGGCGTCGCCTTCGAGGTGCCGTACGGGGCGGACCGGGCGGCCCGGCTCGACTCCGTCCTCGAGGTCATCTACCTCGTCTTCAACGAGGGTTACGCGGCCACCGCCGGCGACGACCTGCTGCGCCCCGCGCTCTGCGAGGACGCCCTCAGGCTCGCCCGGCAGCTCACCGCCCTGATGCCCAAGGAGGGCGAGGTCCACGGGCTCGCCGCCCTGCTGGAGATCCAGGCCTCCCGCACGGCGGCCCGCACCGGACCCGGCGGCGAGCCGGTGCTGCTCGCCGACCAGAACCGCTCCCGCTGGAACCGCCTGCTGATCCGGCGCGGCCTCGCCGCCCTGGAGCGGGCCGTCGCGGTGGGCGGCGCCACCGGTCCGTACGCCCTCCAGGCCGCCATCGCCGTCTGCCACGCGCGGGCGGCGACCTACGAGGAGACGGACTGGGCCACCATCGCCGCGCTCTACGGGCGGCTCGCCGCCGTCGCGCCCTCACCGGTCGTCGAGCTCAACCGGGCCGTCGCGGTGTCCATGGCCGAGGGCCCGGCCGCCGGCCTCGCCCTCGTCGACGCGCTCGCCGCCGCCGCGGGGCCCGCCCTCGACCGCTACCACCTGCTGCCGAGCGTCCGCGGCGACCTCCTCGCCCGGCTCGGCCGGACCGAGGAGGCGCGGGCGGAGTTCGCGCGCGCGGCGGGACTCACCCGCAACGAACGGGAGCGCGCCCTGCTGCGCGAGCGGGCCCGTGAACTCGGCCCGGAAACGGGGGCGTAGAGAGTGCCTGGGTAGGGTCTTCCACCATGTCCCCGCGCATACCGATGCCTCCGCCGCCCCCGCCCGCCGAGATCCAGAACTGGCCCGACCGCGAGGCGCGGCTCGTCGACCGGGCGGTGGCGCTCGACGCGCTGGGGCGGCGGCTGCTCGGCGGCGGGCGGCTCGCGCTCTTCCTCGCCTGGTTCCTGATGCTCCAGCTCGGCTGGGGAATGGTCGGCGTGCTGCTCACCTCGCTCGGCGGCGCGATCCTCGACCCGATCACGATGTTCGTCGGCCTGATCGTGGCCGCGCTCGGCATCGGCGTCCTCGTGCCGGCGGTGTGGCTGACCGTGCGGTCCGTGCGGCAGGACCGGATCGCGCGCGAGCGGCTCGTCCAGTGGGCGGTCCTCGACCGGCACGGGCCCACCGACGCGCGGCTGCGGGCGCCACTCCTGAGCGTCTCCTGGATGCTGCTGTCCGCCGCGATGTGCGGCACCGGCCTGTGGCTGGGCTTCGCCGTCCCGGCCGGCACCTCCCGGGACGCCGACGGCATCGGCCTGGACGGCGGCTACGGCCTCGTCGCGTACGGCATGGGCGTCGCGCTGATCCTCTGGATCAACGGCCTCATCGGGCTGACCAAGGCCGTCTCCCACTACCGCCTGGCGCTCCGGGTCACCGGCCCGGTCACCCGCCGGCGGGACCCCCGATCAGCATCGTCGGAGCCCCCGCGACCCGAGTGAGCAGCACCGTCGCCGCGTTGGGGCCCTTGGGCTTCACCCGGCGGCGGATCTCCTCGGGTTCGACGGCCGAGCCGCGCTTCTTCACCGTCAGCGTGCCGACCTCGCGCTCCCGCAGCAGGGCCTTCAACTTCTTGAGGTTGAAGGGGAGTTCGTCGGTGATCTCGTACGCGGCGGCGTACGGCGTGGGCCGCAGCTCGTCCGCGGTGACGTACGCGATGGTCTCGTCGATCAGCCCGCCGCCGAGCTGCTCGGCGACCTCGGCGACCAGGTGCGCGCGGATGACGGCGCCGTCGGGCTCGTACAGGTAGCGGCCGACGGGCCGGACCGCCGGGTCGGGCAGCGCGCGTCCGGTGAGCGACGCGCCGCCGGGCAGGAGCGTGGCGCGGCGGGCGCCCGGCTCGGTGCCGAACCAGAGCACGGCCTCCTTCACGTCGCCGCCGTCCGAGATCCACTCCGCCTCGGCCTCCTCCGGCACCGCCTCGTGCGGGATGCCGGGCGCGATCTTCAGGGCCGCGTGCGGCGCCTTGCGGGCCGCCTCGACCGCCCAGGACAGCGGCGGCGAGTACGCCTCGGGGTCGAAGATGCGGCCCCGTCCGCCGCGCCGCGCGGGGTCGACGAAGACGGCGTCGTACGGGCTGGTGTCGATCTCGGTCACGTCGGCGCAGCGGACCTCGATCAGGTCCGCGAGGCCGAGCGCGGCGGCGTTGGCGCGGGCCGCCTCGGCGGTCAGCGGGTCGCGGTCGACGGCGAGCACGGAGATCCCGGCGCGGGCCAGCGCGATCGCGTCGCCGCCGATGCCGGAGCACAGGTCGGCGACGGAGCGCACGCCGAGCGCCCGCATCCGCTCCGCCCGGTAGGCCCCGACGCTCGCCCGCGTGGACTGCTCGACGCCGTTGGGCGTGAAGTACATCCGGTGGGCGTCCTCGGCGCCGAACTTGGCGACCGCGCGCTGCCGCAGCCGGGCCTGCCCGAGCGCCGCCGAGACCAGCTCGGCGGGGTGGTCGCGGCGCAGGCGCGAGGCGACCGCCAGCTCCTGGGCGGGGTCGTAGTCGCGCAGGGCGTCGAGGAGGGCCTGCCCCTCGGGGGCGAGCAGTGCGGCGAAGGCGGCGAGGTCGGTCACCCCTCCCATTCTGGCGGGTCCCGTGGCGCCGGGACCGGTCCGGGGTGCCGGGCCGCCGCCTCCCGGACGGGCCCTGGTCCGGACGGGTGCGGGCCGGCCGGGGGACGGTGGACGGCCGCCGGTGGTGTCGGCGGCCCGGAAGGGCGCGCCGCTGACAGGATGCGGCGCCATGCAGCTTGTCAGACAAAAGGAACAGAAGCCCCTCTTCCGGGGTGTGCGGGCGGTCGGGGCCGCCCTGCTCGTCGGCGCGCTCGGCGCCGCCTGTGCCGGGCCCGCCGCGGAGGACCGGCCCGCCCCGGCCGGACCGGCCAGGCCGGCCGCGGGCCAGCAGCCGCGCGTCGAGGGCGCGGCCGGCGCGCTCGACGCGTACGTCCAGCGCGTCCGCAAGGCGCGCGCCGCCAGGGTCGCCGCCGCGAAGAAGTGGGGCCTGGCCCAGCCGCCGCTCGAAGCGCCCGAGCCGCCCAGGGTGAAGCCGAGGATCACCACCCGCAAGGGCTTCGAGACCAAGGGGACGGGCCTGCCGCCGGTCTTCACCACCGTGCCGACCAAGGAGAAGATCGTCTTCCTGACGATCGACGACGGCGCGGAGAAGGACCCCGAGCTGCTGCGGATGATGAGCGAGCTGAAGATCCCGTACAGCGCCTTCCTCAGCAACTACCTGGTGAAGAGCGACTACGGCTACTTCGAGAAGATGCGGGACGCCGGGGTGTCCCTGCACAACCACACCCTCACCCATCCCTATCTGCCGGGCCTCGACTACGACGACCAGAAGCGGCAGATCTGCGGGATGCAGGACGTCATCGAGAAGCGCTACGGCAAGCGGCCCCCGCTCTTCCGGCCGCCGTACGGCAACTACAACGAGGACACCCTGCGCGCGGCGAAGTCCTGCGGCGTCAAGGCGGTCCCGCTGTGGGCGTCCGAGGCCTTCCCCGACCACATGGAATGGCGCGAATGGGACCGGGACCTGCACCCCGGCGACATCATCCTCACCCACTTCCGGGGCAAGGAGGACTGGAAGGGCAGCATGCCGGACATGATCCGGAGGGTGATGAAGACGGTCACGGCCAAGGGGTACGCGGTCGCGAAGCTGGAGGACTACGTATGAGCCGGGCGCGCCGGCTGACCGCCGCCCTGGCCCTGACCGGCGCGCTGCTCGCCGCCGTCCCGGCCTGCGCCTCCTCGGTCGACCCGATCGAACGGCTGGGCCGCAAGGCCGCGGAGAAGGTGAGCCCGCTCGTACGGAACCACAAGATCCGCCCGAGCGTTCCCCCTCTCCGGGAGGGAGCGGCACCGGCCCGTCACGCCACGGGGTCGTGAATTGGCACTCCGCTTGACCGAGTGCTAATCGCGGTCATAGTCTCGGCTCTGGCACTCCCCGAAGGAGAGTGCCAACACAGCGACGGGCAGGTCCGGCACCCGCGACGACGGATCCACCTGGTCGCCACCTCAGACAGTTAACCCCGTGAGATCTCCGAAGGGGGAGGTCGGATCGTGACGACCACCAGCTCCAAGGTTGCCATCAAGCCGCTCGAGGACCGCATCGTGGTCCAGCCGCTCGACGCGGAGCAGACCACCGCCTCTGGCCTGGTCATCCCGGACACCGCGAAGGAGAAGCCCCAGGAGGGCGCCGTCCTCGCCGTGGGCCCGGGCCGCTTCGAGAACGGCGAGCGCCTTCCGCTCGACGTGAAGGTCGGCGACGTCGTGCTCTACAGCAAGTACGGCGGCACCGAGGTGAAGTACAACGGCGAGGAGTTCCTCGTCCTCTCGGCTCGCGACGTGCTCGCGATCATCGAGAAGTAAGTCACCTCAAGGCACCTGCACAGATGCTTTGAACTGCGCCCCTGACCCCCTGGCTTCACCGCGGGCGTCCAGGGGCGCAGTTATTTCAACGAATTCCGAGAGGGCTGAATCGCTCCCATGGCGAAGATCCTGAAGTTCGACGAGGACGCCCGTCGCGCCCTTGAGCGCGGCGTCAACAAGCTGGCCGACACGGTGAAGGTGACGATCGGCCCCAAGGGCCGCAACGTCGTCATCGACAAGAAGTTCGGCGCCCCCACCATCACCAACGACGGTGTCACGATCGCCCGCGAGGTCGAGATCGAGGACCCGTACGAGAACCTCGGCGCCCAGCTGGTGAAGGAGGTGGCGACCAAGACCAACGACATCGCGGGTGACGGCACCACCACCGCCACCGTGCTCGCCCAGGCCCTGGTCCGCGAGGGTCTGCGCAACGTCGCCGCCGGCGCCTCCCCGGCCGCCCTGAAGAAGGGCATCGACGCCGCCGTCAAGGCCGTCTCGGACGAGCTGCTCGCCACCGCGCGCCCGATCGACGACAAGTCCGACATCGCCGCCGTCGCCGCGCTCTCCGCGCAGGACCAGCAGGTCGGCGAGCTCATCGCCGAGGCGATGGACAAGGTCGGCAAGGACGGTGTCATCACCGTCGAGGAGTCCAACACCTTCGGCCTGGAGCTCGACTTCACCGAGGGCATGGCCTTCGACAAGGGCTACCTGTCCCCGTACATGGTGACCGACCAGGAGCGTATGGAGGCCGTCCTCGACGACCCGTACATCCTGATCAACCAGGGCAAGATCTCCTCCATCCAGGACCTCCTGCCGCTGCTCGAGAAGGTCATCCAGGCCGGTGGCTCCAAGCCGCTGCTGATCATCGCCGAGGACGTCGAGGGCGAGGCCCTCTCCACCCTCGTCGTCAACAAGATCCGCGGCACCTTCAACGCCGTCGCCGTCAAGGCGCCCGGCTTCGGTGACCGCCGCAAGGCGATGCTCCAGGACATGGCCACCCTCACCGGTGCCACCGTCATCTCCGAGGAGGTCGGCCTCAAGCTCGACCAGGCCGGTCTGGACGTGCTGGGCACCGCCCGCCGCGTGACCGTCACCAAGGACGACACCACGATCGTGGACGGCGCCGGCTCTTCCGAGGACGTCCTCGGCCGCGTCAACCAGATCAAGGCCGAGATCGAGGCCACGGACTCCGACTGGGACCGCGAGAAGCTCCAGGAGCGCCTCGCGAAGCTGGCCGGCGGCGTGTGCGTGATCAAGGTCGGCGCCGCCACCGAGGTGGAGCTGAAGGAGAAGAAGCACCGTCTGGAGGATGCCATCTCCGCGACCCGCGCCGCGGTCGAGGAGGGCATCGTCTCCGGTGGTGGCTCCGCGCTGGTCCACGCCGTCAAGGTCCTCGAGGGCAACCTCGACAAGACCGGCGACGAGGCCACGGGTGTCGCGGTCGTCCGCCGCGCCGCCGTCGAGCCGCTGCGCTGGATCGCCGAGAACGCCGGCCTCGAGGGCTACGTCATCACCGCGAAGGTGGCGGAGCTCGACAAGGGCCAGGGCTTCAACGCCGCCACCGGCGAGTACGGCGACCTGGTCAAGGCCGGCGTCATCGACCCGGTGAAGGTGACGCGCTCCGCCCTGGAGAACGCCGCCTCGATCGCCTCCCTGCTCCTCACCACCGAGACCCTCGTGGTGGAGAAGAAGGAGGAGGAGCCGGAGAACCACGGCCACAGCCACGGTGGCCACGGCCACTCCCACTGAGGCTCGTAGCTGACCACCGAGGCCCGGGGGTCCCGTCGGTGGGGGACCGGGAACCAGGGCGTTCAGGTGGCGGGGCACCCCGGACTCCACAGAGACGAAATGCTCCACCCAGACCAGAAGGTAGGACTCCCCCCAAACCC
>NZ_JBHXFE010000007.1:0-22451 GCF_042722475.1 Streptomyces sp. NPDC127092 | reverse complement strand
AAGGGGGAGGAGAGGGAAAACCGCGGCAACGACCGGGGTGAAAACGCCCCCCCCCGCGGGTGTGGAGAGCAAAACACCGGCGCCGGGTTCTCCGGGCGGGGAACCCCCGGGCCTCGGTGCGTCCGGATGCCGGGGCCCTCAGGCCTCCACGGCGCCGAGCTGTCCCATCAGGCCCAGAAGGTCGTACTGCCACCAGCCCTCGACCATCTTCCCGTCGTCCCGGAAGCGGTGGATGACCGTGCCGGTCATCTCGACCTCCATGCCGGTGGGCTGGAGGCCCATGAAGTCGCCGGTGTGACTGCCGCGCCAGGTCCACCGGGTGCACACCCGGTCACCCTCGGCGATCTGGTCGTCGATGGTGAAGGTGAAGTCGAAACCACCGCGCCACATCTCGACCTCGCGCCGGACCGCGTCCATCCCGATCACGTCCTGCTCGTTGGTCGGGTCGTGGTCGTGGTAGCCCTCGGCGAGCACCTCGTCGAGCAGCGCCAGCTCCGGCTCGTCCGCGAGCATCTCGAGCAGCCGCCGGGCGTTGGCCTTGTACAGCGCCTCGTCCCGCACCACGTCCAGGTCGGTGAAGGTCGGCATCTCGTCGCAGAGGGCCACCATCTCCCGGAAGATCCTGTCGGTCTCCGGGAGCTGCGAGTTGCGCATGGCCACGTCGTACGAGGGGAATTCGACGATCTCCACGACGTGGGAGGCGTCGGAGCGGTCCTTGCCCACGATGCTGTGGGTGGCGGTGCGCTTGCCCTTGGTCTGTTCGACCCACCGGTCCATGAGGCGGTTCAGGTCGTCTACCCGACTGGTCTTGCAGTCGATGATTTGCACGAAGCTCATGGCGCCTCCCGGAGCCATCCCCCGCACCCGCTGGGACCCCTCCAGTCTAGGTCCGAATGGCCGCGGCGACCGGGTCGGGCGGACTGGTCGGGCGGACCGGCCGGGCGGGCCGGTCAGGCGGACCGGGTCAGGTCCGCGGCGTGGACCTCCTCCGCGAACGGCTCGCCCCGGCCGTACCGTGCCACCTCCTCCACGGCCTGGTCCGCCATCCGGTGCAGCTCGTTGCCGAGCGAGCCGGCGACGTGCGGGGTGAGCAGGACGTTGGGGAGGCTGTAGAGCGGGGAGTCGGGTGCGGGGAGTTCGGGGTCGGTGACGTCGAGGACCGCGTGCAGACGGCCGCTCAGCAGGTGGGGCAGCAGGGCGTCCTCGTCGACGAGGGAGCCGCGGGCGGTGTTGATCAGCGTCGCGCCGTCCGGCATGGCGGCGAGCTGGCGGGCGCCGATCATGCGGTACGTGGACGGGAGTTGGGGCGCGTGCACGGAGACGACCGTCGCGCGGGCGCACAGCTCGTCGAGGCCCACGAGTTCCGTGCCGGGCGGCGCGGTCGTCACGTACGGGTCGTGGAGGAGCACGTCGAGGTCGAAGGGGCGGAGCAGTTCGAGGACCCGGCGGCCGATGCGGGAGGCGCCGACGATGCCGACGGTCCTGCGGTAGTTGCCCCAGGAGCCGGACTCGGCGAGCCAGGCCTGGTCGGTGCGGAGTTCGGCGTACCGCTGGGCGGAACGCAGCACCCGTTTCCCGGCGAAGAGGATCGCGGCGAGGGTGTATTCGGCGACGGGCAGGGCGTTGGCGGCGGCGGCCGAGGTGACCCGGATGCCGCGCTCCCAGCAGGCGTCGGTGATGTGGTGCTTGACCGAACCGGCCGCGTGGACGACCGCCTTGAGGCGCGGGGCGCGGGCCAGCACCTCGGGAGTGAGCGGGGTGGCGCCCCAGCAGGTGAGGAGCAGTTCGGCCTCGGCGAGGGCGGCGGCGACGGCCGGGTCCGGTGCGGTCAGGTCGTGGGCGACGAGGTGCGGGTCGGTGCGGGTCAGGGCGGCCAGGCGGGCGCGGTGGGCCTCGGTGAGGAGGCGTCCGGCCACGCCGGGGCCCATGGCGAGGAGGAGGGAGGGGCGGTTGTCAGTGGTGGGCTGCATCCTGGGACCTGTGTTCCTCACTTGACGCTGCCGGCGGTCAGGCCCGCCTTCCAGTGGCGCTGGAGGGAGACGAAGGCGACGACGAGCGGGACGACGGCGAGCAGGGATCCGGTGACGACGAGGGGGTAGAAGTCGGGTTCGGCGTGGGCGTTGCTGTTCCACGCGTAGAGGCCGAGGCTCAGCGGGAAGAGCTTCTGGTCCGAGAGCATCACCAGGGGGAGGAAGAAGTTGTTCCAGATCGCGGTGAACTGGAAGAGGAAGACGGTCACGAAGCCGGGCATGACCATGCGCAGCCCGATGGACCAGAAGGTGCGCAGTTCGCCGGCCCCGTCGATACGGGCGGCCTCCAGGGCTTCGTCGGGGATGTAGCCGGCGCTGAAGACCCGGGCGAGGTAGACGCCGAAGGGGTTGACGAGGACGGGGAGCAGCACCGCCGCGTAGGTGTTGACGATGCCCACCTCGCTGGCGAGCAGGTACATGGGCAGGGCGAGCGCGGTGGTGGGGACGAGCACGCCGAGGAGGACGACGCCGAACAGCTTCTCCTTGCCCCGGAAGGCGTACTTGTCGAAGGCGTAGCCGGCGGCGACGCTGATGAGCGAGCAGGCGAGGGCGCCGAGGCCCGCGTAGAGCAGGCTGTTGAGGTACCAGTGGAAGTAGATGCCGTCGTTGTACTCGGCGAGGCGGGAGAGGTTGCCGCCCAGGTCGAAGCCCTCGAAGGAGAAGGCGTTCCCGGCGAGGAGTCCGCCGGCGTCCTTGGTGGCGGCGGTGACCAGCCAGACCAGCGGGAAGAGCATGTAGACGACGGCGAGGGCGAGGGCGCCGTTGACGGCGGTCCTCGACAGCCAGACGGAGGGCGTGCGGGGCTTGCTCATGCCGTCTTCTCCTTGCGGCGGGTCCGGCGGGTCCGGCGGCCGGTCAGGCGGGTGACGGCGAAGGAGAGCAGCGCGGCCGTCAGGGCGAGCAGCACGGAGGCCGCCGCCGCCAGGCCGTAGTCGTTGCGGTCGAAGGCCGCCGTGTAGGCGTACATGTTGGGCGTCCAGGTGGAGGTGACGGCGGAGCCGGTGCCCTTGTCGAGGATGAGCGGTTCGGTGAACAGCTGGAGTGAGCCGATGACGGTGAAGAGGCCGACCATCACGAGCGAGGCGCGGATCAGCGGGACCTTGATGCTGAAGGCGACGCGCCAGGCGCCGGCGCCGTCGACGGTGGCGGCCTCCAGGACGGAGCGGTCGACGGCCTGGAGCGCCGCGTAGAAGATGACCATGTTGTAGCCGAGCCACTCCCACAGCGCGATGTTGACGACGGAGGGGAGGGAGCCTTCGGGGGAGAAGAAGTCGAAGCCGATGCCGCCGGCCTCCATGGCCTGGACGACCGGGCTGAGCTGGGGCGTGTAGAGGTAGACCCAGATCAGCGCGGCGATGATGCCGGGGACGGCGTGCGGCAGGAAGAGCGCGAGCTGGAAGAAGCGGCGGGCGCGGGCGAGTGCGGAGTCGAGCAGCAGGGCGAGGCCGAGGGCCCCGGCGAGCAGCAGCGGGATGTAGAACAGGCAGTATCCGAGCAGCACGCCGAAGCCCTCGCGGAAGGCCCGGTCACCCAGCGCGGCGGTGTAGTTGTCGAGTCCGCTGAAGACGGTCTCGGCCCCGCCGAAGCCGAGCCCCGACTGCTTCTCGGTGAAGAGGCTGAGCCAGACCGCGTAGCCGATCGGCACCACCATCACCGCGGTGAAGAGCAGGAAGAACGGGGTCAGCAGGGTCGCCGCCGCGCGGGTGCGGGCCTTCACCGGGTCAGCCCTCGACCTTCAGTCCGCGCTTGGTGAGCTCGGCGACGGTGGCGTCGTGGCCGGCCTTCACGGCGTCGGTGATGGTCGGGCCGCCCTTGCCGAGCTTGCCGAACTGGTCCTTGATGGTGGTGTTGGTGGTGCCGGTGGTCGGTCCCCAGGCCCAGTTGTCGTCGATGGAGGCGCCGGCCTCCTCGAAGAGGGCGTAGATGTCCTGGCCGCCGTAGTAGCTCGCGTCGAAGACGGACTTGGCGACCGGGCGCAGGGCGGTGGCGGCGGGGAAGGCGCTGGAGGTGCCGGAGGCGATGCGGGCCTTCACGCCGGCCTCGGTGGTGGACATCCACTCGGCGAACTCGACCGCCGCGGCCTTCTTCGTGCTGTCCTTGGTGACGGCGAAGGAGGTGCCGCCGAGCATGCCGCTGGCGGGACTGCCCCAGTTCGGCATGGGGGCGACGGCCCACTTGCCGCTCTGCTCGGGCAGGGTGCCCTTGAGGACGCCCGCGCCCCAGGACGCGCCGAGGTAGCCGATGGTGGTGCCGTTCTTGAGGGAGCCGGTCCATTCGGGGGTGAAGGAGGCGTCCTTGTGGACGAGGTCGGCGTCGAGGAGGCCCTGCCAGTAGGCGGCGACCTTGGTGGTGGCCGGGTCGGTCGTGTTGATCTTCCAGGTGTCGTTCTCGGCCTTGAACCACTGGGCGCCGGCCTGCCAGGCCATGGCCTCGAAGGTGGTCGGGTCGTCGGGGAAGAAGGTCGCGATCCTGGCCTTGGCGTCGGCCTTCTTCACCTTCTCCGCGGCGGACTTGAACTCGTCCCAGGTCCTGGGCACGGCGACCTGGTACTTCGCGAAGAGGTCCTTGCGGTAGTAGAAGGCCTGGGGGGCGGCGTCGAAGGGGACCGCCCAGCTCTTGCCGCCGAGGGTGGTGAGCTCCACGGCCTGCGGGAGCAGCTTGGCCCGGTCCTGCTCGGTGAACTCGCCGCCGATGTCCTGGAGGGCGCCGGAGGAGACGAACTCGGGGAGCGAGGCGTACTCGATGGAGACGAGGTCGGGGGCGTTCCCCGCCTTCACGGCGTTGGAGATCTTGGCGTAGCCGCCGGCGGTGCCGGAGGGGATCTCCTCGAACTTCACCTGGATGTTCTTGTGCGAGGCGTTGAACGCGTCGACCACGTCCTTGGAGCCCTTGGCCCAGCCCCAGAAGGTGATGGTGACGGGCCCGTCCGCGCTGCCCCCGGCGGTGTCACCACCGCCGCCGCAGGCCGTGAGGACGGCCAGGGCGGTGGCGGCGCCGGCTATGACGCGGGTGGTTCTGCTCCGACTGTTCCAAGTACGACTCACGGCACGGCTCCTGACACGGCGGCGTGGACGGGGTTGGCCGTGATCCTGGGACGGTTCGTGAGCGAAGTCAAGAGCGAAAGATTGATTGATCGAAAAAAGATCAGACTGCGGTCGTTCGGGACGCCCCGCAGGAGGCCCGCACCCGCAGCCGCGGCAGCAGGCTCAGATGCCGCCGCACCGCCTCGTCCTCGTCGCCTCCGCCGGCCCCCGCGACCAGCCGCTCCACCAGCAGCTCCGTGGCGTGCCTGCCCACCTGTCGCTTGGGCGGGGCGACCGCCGTGAGCGGGATGTCGGCGAGCGCGGCGACCTCGTCGTCGTACGCGATCAGCGCCAGGTCCTCCGGCACCCGCACGCCGAGTTCGGCGAGCCGCTGCACCATCTGGATCGCGTCCACGTCGTTGTGCACGAGCGCCGCGCTCGCGCGCCCCGACGCCACCGCCTCGTGCAGCGCCCGCACCGCCCGTTCGAAGCCCTCCGGGTCGGTCTCCGCCGGGACGGAGTCGATCACCGCGCGCGGCGCCTCCAGGCCGAGCGCGGCGAGCGCCTCGGCGTATCCGGCGCGCACCGCGAGCGCCGTCGGGCTGTCGCCCCGGGCCACCAGGAGCGGGGTCGCGTGGCCGAGTTCCAGCAGGTGGCGCAGGGCGAGCAGCACGCCGTGGGCGTGGTCGGACGACACCCGGTCCAGGCCGTCGAGCGGCGTGCCGGGCGCGGCCCGGCGCTCCAGGAGCACGGCCGGCACCGGCAGTTCGGCCGGCCAGTCGCCGTAGGCGAGCCGGTCCTCCGGGCCCCGCCAGCCGGGCGCGACGAGCAGCCCCTCGGCGCCCGCCGCGAGCAGGCCCTCGGCGCGCGCCCGGTCCTCCTCCGGCCGGTAGTCGGAGATCCGCAGGATGAGCCGGGCGCCGGCCCGGGCGGCGGCCTCGTGGGCGCCCCGGATGACCTCGGCGAAGTAGTAGGTGGCGGAGGGCGCGAGCAGGCCGAGGACCAGGCCGCTCCCGCCGCCGGCGAGGCCGCTCGGCGCGCCTTGGGCGCGGGGCCAGGAGACCTGGCCGTGCACCCGGTCGAGCAGGCCCCTGGCGGCCAGTGCCTCGACGTCGCGGCGGGCGGTGACGGGGGAGACCCCGAGCAGTCCGGCCAGGTCGGAGACCCGGGCCGTGCCGCGCTCGCGCACCAGGGCCAGCAGTCGGTCGTGTCGTTCGGCAGCACTCTCGCGCACGGCGTGATCCCCTCGGTTCCCCTGGCGGTGGTGGTCGTTCCCGACCTTAGAGCAGATCAGGTCGAGATGATCGAACGGAAGGAATTTCGATCATTCGCTCTATCGACCCGTGACGCCCGATCGAAGCGTCTCCAGGATTCTCCTACGCGGGGACCGGCGAGGACGCCCGCGAGGCGCCTACGCGGACCCGGGCGCGGACCCGGGCGCGGACCCGCCCCGGCCCCCGCCCCGGGGGCCGGTCAGGGAGGCGATCAGGGCGGAGACGGCGAGGGTCGCCATCAGGCTTCCCACCATGACCATGCCCACGCCGATCATGTAAAGGCCGCTGGCGTCGTCCGACCAGTCGACGTAGGCGGCGACGGTGAGTCCGGCCGTGGTGCCGAGCGCGCCGGCGACGACATGGCGCCGGGACGCCGTCCAGTACACCGGCACCAGCAGGGTCAGCACGAGCCCGACGACCTGCCACGCCTCGTACGGGCCGCTCACCGAGCCGTCCGGGTGCACGTCACGCACCTGGTCCCAGCCGAGCCACGCGGCCCAGGCCGCGGCCGCCGCGAGAGCCGTCAGGAAGGGAGCGAGTTTCAGCAGCTTCTGGTCCATGGCCCGAGCGTCCCCGGCCGCCCGCCCGCCGGGCAGCGCGCGGGTACTCAACTCCCCCTGAGTACCCGCCCGTCCGGGCCCACGCGTTCCTCTTCCTCTTCGGCTACGGGCCTACTGCGGCCCGTACTTGCGCCCGGCCTTCGAGGACACCCCGCCGAGCAGACCGCGCGGGGCCAGCTTCACCACGCCCATCAGCGCCTTGTAGCGGGGATCGGGAATGGACAGCGTCCTGCCCCGCGACAGGTCGGTCAGCGCCGCCGCCACCAGCTTGTCCGCGTCCAGCCACATCCAGCCCGGGATGTTGTCCGTCCCCATCCCCGCCCGCTGGTGGAACTCCGTCCGTACGAAGCCGGGGCACAGCGCCATCAGGCGCACCCCGCTGCCCGCCAGGTCCCGCGCCGCGCCCTGGGTGAACTGCACGACCCACGACTTCGAGGCCCCGTAGGTGCCGCGCGGCACGAACGCGGCGACCGAGGCGACGTTCACGATCCCGCCCCGGCCCCGCGAGCGCATCGAGGCGGCCGCCGCGGACGTCAGCCGCAGCACCGCCTCGCAGTGCACCTTGAGCATGGTCAGCTCGTCGGCCATGGACACCTCGAGGAACCGGCCCTTGTTGCCGAACCCCGCGTTGTTCACGAGGAGGTCGACCGGCCGCTTGGCGTCGGACAGCCGTGCCTCCACGGCGGCGATCCCGTCCTCCTCGGACAGGTCCGCCGCCAGCACCTCCGCCTCGATCCCGTGCCGGTCGTGCAGCTCGGTCGCCTGTTCCCGCAGTCGCTTCACGTCGCGCGCCACGAGCACCACGTCGTGTCCGTCGGCGGCGAGCCGTCGCGCGAAGGCGGCGCCGATGCCGGCCGTCGCCCCCGTAATCAGTGCAGTCGTCATACGCGGCACGTTAGCCCGCGGTGTGTGAACGCCGTGTGTGGGAACCGTCCCGGATGGCGGACGTCAGCCGCTCACCTGCCGGTCGCCGTACTTCTCCGCGTACGTACGGGCGAGTTGGAGCAGCCCCGACTCCATCCACTCGGCCGCCGCCAGCATCTCGGGCAGCAGCGAGCGGTCGGCCGTCGCGGCGTGGTGCAGCCGTGCCACGGTGACGCCGTGGCCGGGGCGGTGCACGATCTCCACCCGGTCGCCGGCCTGGACCTCGCCCGGGACGATCACCCGGAGCAGCGCGCCGGGACCGGCCGCCGACTGGTTGAAGCGGCGGACCCAGCCGCCCTCCTCGACGAATCCTGCGAAGGTGCGGCACGGGATGCGGCCGCCGGTCACCTCCAGGACCACCTCGTCGCCGATCCGCCAGCGCTCGCCGATCAGGGCGTTGTTGACGTCCACGCCCCGGGTGGTGAGGTTCTCGCCGAAGGACCCGGCGGCGAGCGGCCGGCCGAGCTCCCTCTCCCAGCCGTCGAGGTCCTCGCGCGCGAACGCGTACGCGGCCCGGTCCGCGCCGCCGTGGAAGCGCAGGTCGCAGACGGCGTCGCCGGCGAGACCGCTCGCCCCGCCGGGGCCCGGCGCCTCGACCCGTACGGGTCCGGCGACCGGGCGCTTGTCGATGCCGGTCATCCCGGAGGGGGCGTTCGTGTACTCCACGGCCTTGGCCCGACCGACGTTCACGCTCAGTAGTTCCATGGGGTGAACCCTAACGAGGGCTTCGGGTCCGCCTCGGGCGTCCTCAAAGTTGATCAGTGGAATTCGTCATCGATTCCAAGAATCACTTATGCTCGACCCATGATCGAGGCCCGCCACCTCCGCGTCCTGCGCGCCGTCGCCGCGACCGGCTCGTTCTCCGCCGCCGCCCGCGAACTCGGCTGCACCCAGCCCGCGGTGAGCCAGCAGATGAAAGCGCTCGAATCCTCCGCCGGCACGCCCCTGCTGGTGCGCACCGGGCGCGAGATGCGGCTCACCCAGGCCGGCGAGGCCCTGGTCCGGCACGCGTCCGGCATCCTGGCCGGACTCACCGCCGCCGAGGAGGAGGTCGCCGCGATCGCGGGCCTGCGGGCCGGCCGGGTCCGCCTGGTCTCGTTCCCCAGCGGCAGCTCCACCCTGGTCCCCACCGCCCTCGCCGCCCTGCGCGCCGCCCACCCCGGCACCCGGGTCTCCCTGGTCGAGGCCGAGCCGCCGCGTTCGGTGGAGATGCTGCGCGAGGGCGACTGCGACGTGGCCCTCGCCTTCCGCTACGGGGCCGGCCCGGACTCCTGGGACGACCTGGTCGTCCGCCCGCTCCTCGCCGACCGGCTCGTCGGCCTGGTGCCCGAGGGGCACCGGCTCGCCGGTGCCGGGTCGGTCGCGATCGGGGAGCTCGCCGAGGACCCCTGGATCGCCGGCTGCCCGCGCTGCCGCCGCCAGTTGGTCGACGTCTGCGAGACGGCGGGCTTCACGCCCCGGATCGACTTCGCCACCGACGACTACCCGGCCGTGGTGGGTCTGGTGAGCGCCGGCCTGGGCGTGGCGGTGCTCCCGGAGCTGGCGATCGAGTCCGTACGGCCGAGGGGAGCGGTCGCCGTGACGGTCGAACCGGCCGTGGAGCGGGAGATCGTGGCGCTGACCCTTCCGGACCTGGCACAGGTCCCGGCGGTCGCGGCCACCCTCGACGAGCTCACCCGCGCCGCGGCCCGCACCGGCCGCGCCCCGGAGCCCGCCGGACCCTGACTCCACTCGGGTGACGCGGGCCCGCGTCCGTACGGGTGGTCCCGCCCGCGTCCGTACGGGTGGAGGCCCCGCTCCACCGGCCGAGCGCCGACGGCCGCCCGGCCGCGCGCCCCCCGGCCGTCGGGGTGACCCGCCCTCGGCCGTTCGCGTGAGGGCGGCACGGCCGTCGGAGTGACCGGCCCTCGTCCGTCCGTACGACGACCCGGGCGCGGGTGAGGCCGTACGGGTGGGCCGGGGTCGGGCCGTACGGGTGTCGCGCAGGTGGTCAGGTCAGGCTCACCGCGCCGCGCGCCCCCGGGCCGCGTGCGGTGCGGCGCTCCGGGCCGGCTGCGGCAGGGTCCGGGCCGGCGGCCCGGTGTGGCACCCCGTCAAACCTCTGCGCAGAAACGTTCCTTCATGCGTGTGTCGCGCCGGCCGAGCTCGCTGTCGACGCCCGTGCCGCGGCGGCCGTCGCCGTCGGGGGACCGGCCGCCGTCGAGACCAGGCGGTTGCGCGCCCGGCCCATGAGCTCCTCGCGTTCGTCCTCGGTGAGGCCGCCCCAGACGCCGTAGGGCTCCCGTACGGCGAGCGCGTGTGCCGCGCACTCCGCGCGTACCGGGCACCGCATGCAGACCTCTTTCGCCGAGTTCTCGCGCGCACTCCGTGCCGCGCCGCGCTCTCCCTCGGGGTGGAAGAACAGAGAGCTGTCGACCCCTCGGCAGGCCGCGAGGAGCTGCCAGTCCCACAGATCGGCGTTGGGTCCGGGAAGGCGGGAGAAATCTGCCATTGCGCTTGTCCCCTTGAAACCGTGTCGAACGGATAGGTGGGCGGGTGTATGGCTGATCGAACGGGGGTCCTTCGCCCCCCGTGGGGTCTCGGGTACCCGCTCTCGCGGGTTCGATCCGACCGTACAACTACTGACTGAGTAGATGTAAATATGACTCATTGCGAATCTAGCCACAGACACCGCGAAAAGGGAAGAAAACCCGCTAAATGGGGCATAGCTTCGGGTGAAGGACGGATGACCTGCGACGCTCTCCTCCGCGTACGGTCCCTCACGTAGAGTGCCGAAGGCGGCCGTCCGACCCGTAACTCTTTCGAGTGACCATCGTTGAGAGTGCGGAGGCGGTTGAAGGAACAAGCGCTCGGGCAGGTGTCCGAGGGCGTCAACCGCACAGGTGACGATTCGTACCAGCCCTGGAGGCTCAAGGTGACGCGCTTCAGCCGCGAGAGTTGCGGAGGTCAGGCATGACATCCGTCCTCGTCTGCGACGACTCCCCGCTTGCCCGAGAGGCGCTGCGCCGCGCGGTCGCGACCGTGCCCGGCGTCGAGCGCGTGACCACCGCGGCCAACGGCGAGGAAGTCCTCCGCCGCTGGGGCGCGGACCGCTCGGACCTGATCCTGATGGACGTACGCATGCCCGGTCTGGGCGGCGTGGAGACCGTCCGCCGGCTGCTGTCCGCCGACCCCGGCGCCCGCATCATCATGCTCACCGTCGCCGAGGACCTGGACGGCGTCGCACTCGCCGTCGCCGCCGGTGCCCGTGGCTATTTGCACAAGGACGCCTCGCGCGCCGAGCTGCGGGCCACCGTCACCCAGGCGCTCGCCGACCCGACCTGGCGGCTCGCCCCGCGCCGGCTGCGCTCGGCCGAGATGGGCGCCGCGCCGACCCTCACCGCCCGTGAGATCCAGGTCCTGGAGGGCATGAGCCACGGCCGGTCCAACGCGGAGATCGGACGCGAGCTCTTCCTCTCCGAGGACACCGTCAAGACCCACGCCCGGCGCCTCTTCAAGAAGCTGGGCGCCTCCGACCGGGCGCACGCCGTCGCGCTCGGGTTCCGCTGGGGCCTGGTCCGCTGACCCCCGGCCGCCGGCCGTACCCCCGTCCGCCGCGGGGCGGACGGGGTGGGCTTGTGTCACTTCCCCGCGGAATGCCGCATCCTTGAAGACGTGGAGTTCCTCGGGGACGAGACGAACGAGTCGGACGAGCCGGCGGAGATCGAGCGGAAGGGGAGGGCGCAGGAGATGAGTCCCGGCGCACCTGCTCATAACGCTTCGGTGCACAACTACGGACGCGGTGCCGCGAACGAGCGGGCGCCGAGGCACCATGGAGCGATGCGCGACGACGAGACCGTGGGGTCACCCGTGCCGGCCGGGCAGGGGGAGATCGGAGCACTCGTGCACCGTGCCGTCGAGGGGGACGAGCAGGCCACGCACGACCTCCTCGCGCGCGTGCATCCGCTCGCCCTGCGCTACTGCCGTACCCGGCTGAACCGGCTGCCCGGTGACGCCCGTCACTTCGTGGAGGACCTCGCCCAGGAGGTCTGCGTGGCCGTCCTCATGGCACTGCCGCGCTACAAGGACACGGGCAGGCCCTTCGAGGCCTTCGTCTTCGCCATCGCCGGGCACAAGGTCGCCGACCTCCAGCGGGCCGCCATGCGGCACCCCGGTTCGACGGCCGTCCCCTCCGACGAGATGCCCGAGCGGCCCGACGACTCCCTCGGCCCCGAGGAGCGCGCGCTGCTCAGCGACGACGCCGAATGGGCCAAGAAGCTGCTCGCCAACCTCCCGGAGAACCAGCGCGAGCTCCTCGTCCTGCGCGTGGCCGTCGGTCTGACCGCCGAGGAGACCGGGCAGATGCTCGGCATGTCCCCGGGCGCCGTGCGGGTGGCCCAGCACCGGGCACTCAGCCGGCTGCGGGCCCTGGCCGAGCAGTAAGGGGCACCGTCCGCCGGTGTCCCTCACGTACACGTAGGAACCTCCAAAGCTGCTCGCTGATCTTGCTCGTGGAATGAGACACCGCCGCGGGCCGTTAGCATGGACATCCGCACCGATCAAGGCCATTGGGGAAGGTGTCATGACCAACGTCGACGGAGTGCCCGAGAAATTCGCGACACTCGGGCTGACCTACGACGATGTGCTGTTGCTGCCGGGTGCATCCGAGGTGCTCCCCAACGCGGTCGACACCTCGTCCCGCATCTCCCGCAACGTCCGGGTCAACATCCCGCTGCTCTCGGCGGCGATGGACAAGGTGACCGAGTCCCGCATGGCGATCGCGATGGCCCGTCTGGGCGGCGTCGGCGTGCTGCACCGGAACCTCTCGATCGAGGACCAGGTCAACCAGGTCGACCTCGTCAAGCGCTCCGAGTCCGGCATGGTCACCGACCCGATCACCGTGCACCCGGAGGCGACGCTCGCCGAGGCGGACGCGCTGTGCGCCAAGTTCCGCATCAGCGGTGTCCCCGTCACCAGCCCGGACGGCAAGCTCCTCGGCATCGTGACCAACCGCGACATGGCCTTCGAGAGCGACCGCAGCCGCCAGGTCCGCGAGGTCATGACGCCGATGCCGCTGGTCACCGGCAAGGTCGGCATCTCCGGCGTCGACGCCATGGAGCTGCTGCGCCGGCACAAGATCGAGAAGCTGCCCCTGGTCGACGACCAGGGCGTGCTCAAGGGCCTCATCACCGTCAAGGACTTCGTCAAGGCGGAGAAGTACCCGAACGCGGCGAAGGACGCCGAGGGCCGCCTGCTCGTCGGCGCCGCCGTGGGCGCCAGCCCGGAGTCCCTGGAGCGCGCCCAGGCGCTCGCCGGGGCCGGTGTGGACTTCCTGGTCGTCGACACCTCGCACGGTCACAACAGCAACGCCCTGAGCTGGATGGCGAAGATCAAGTCGAGCGTCGACGTCGACGTGATCGGCGGCAACGTCGCCACGCGTGACGGCGCCCAGGCGATGATCGACGCCGGTGTCGACGGCATCAAGGTCGGCGTGGGCCCCGGCTCGATCTGCACCACCCGTGTGGTCGCCGGCATCGGCGTCCCGCAGGTCAGCGCCATTTACGAGGCCTCCCTCGCGGCGCGGCCCGCCGGCATCCCGCTGATCGGCGACGGTGGCCTGCAGTACTCCGGCGACATCGGCAAGGCGCTGGCCGCCGGCGCCGACACCGTGATGCTCGGCAGCCTCCTCGCGGGCTGCGAGGAGTCGCCCGGCGAGCTGCTCTTCATCAACGGCAAGCAGTTCAAGTCGTACCGCGGCATGGGCTCGCTCGGCGCCATGCAGTCCCGCGGCCAGGGCCGGTCGTACTCGAAGGACCGCTACTTCCAGGCGGACGTCGCCTCCGACGACAAGCTCGTGCCCGAGGGCATCGAGGGCCAGGTGCCCTACCGCGGCCCGCTGGCCAACGTGCTGCACCAGCTCGTCGGCGGCCTGCGCCAGACGATGGGCTACGTGGGCGCGGCCACCGTCGAGGAGATGGAGTCCAAGGGCCGCTTCGTCCGGATCACGGCGGCGGGCCTCAAGGAGAGCCACCCGCACGACATTCAGATGACGGTCGAGGCACCGAACTACAGCCGGAAGTAGCTTCCGGTCACACAGCGCGACCCGAAGGGGCGGTTCCGGCATGTGGCCGGAGCCGCCCCTTCGGCGTCCGTCGGGGATACTGGTAGGCGCAGACACAGAGGGAAAGGCCACACAACGTGACTGAGATCGAGATCGGGCGCGGCAAGCGCGGCCGCAGGGCGTACGCGTTCGACGACATCGCCGTCGTACCGAGCCGGCGCACCCGGGACCCGAAGGAGGTCTCGATCGCCTGGCAGATCGACGCCTACCGCTTCGAGCTGCCGTTCCTGGCCGCCCCCATGGACTCCGTCGTCTCGCCGCAGACCGCCATCCGCATCGGCGAGCTGGGCGGCCTCGGCGTGCTGAACCTCGAGGGCCTGTGGACCCGCTACGAGGACCCGCAGCCGCTGCTCGACGAGATCGCCGAGCTCGACGAGGCCACCGCGACCCGCCGTCTGCAGGAGATCTACGCCGCTCCGATCAAGGAGGAGCTGATCGGGCAGCGCATCAAGGAGGTGCGCGACTCGGGTGTGGTCACCGCTGCCGCGCTCTCCCCGCAGCGCACCGCGCAGTTCTCCAAGGCCGTCGTCGACGCCGGCGTGGACATCTTCGTCATCCGCGGCACGACCGTCTCCGCCGAGCACGTCTCCGGCGCCGCCGAGCCGCTGAACCTCAAGCAGTTCATCTACGAGCTCGACGTGCCGGTGATCGTCGGCGGCTGCGCCACGTACACCGCCGCCCTCCACCTGATGCGCACCGGCGCCGCGGGCGTCCTGGTCGGCTTCGGCGGCGGCGCCGCGCACACCACGCGCAACGTGCTCGGCATCCAGGTCCCGATGGCGACCGCCGTCGCCGACGTGGCCGCGGCCCGCCGCGACTACATGGACGAGTCCGGCGGCCGCTACGTGCACGTGATCGCCGACGGCGGCGTGGGCTGGTCCGGCGACCTGCCGAAGGCCATCGCCTGCGGCGCGGACGCGGTCATGATGGGCTCTCCGCTGGCCCGTGCCACCGACGCGCCCGGCAAGGGCCACCACTGGGGCATGGAGGCCGTCCACGAGGACGTGCCGCGCGGCAAGCTGGTCGACCTCGGCATGGTCGGCACCACCGAGGAGATCCTCGCGGGTCCGTCGCACACCCCCGACGGCTCGATGAACTTCTTCGGTGCCCTGCGCCGCGCGATGGCCACCACGGGCTACAGCGAGCTGAAGGAGTTCCAGCGCGTCGAGGTCACGGTCGCCGACGCCGAGCACAAGCGCTGACCTGCCTCTTCCGTACGACGACGGGGGCCCCGCACCGGGTGGTGAGGGGCCCCCGTCGTCGTACGGTGCGCGCCTGCCGCGTGCCTGCCGCGCGCCGGCTCACAGCCGGTGCGCCGCGCCCGCCGGGGTCGCGCCGCGGGTGTCGAGGAGGAGCTGGGCCTTCACCGACAGGCCCTGGAGGTCGTAGGTGCGGTGGTGCTGGAGCAGGATCGTCAGGTCGGCGTGGGCGGCGGCCTCGTAGAGGGAGTCGGCGCGCGGGACGGGCAGGTCGCGCACGCGCCAGTCCGTGACGTACGGGTCGTGGAAGCTGACCGCCGCGCCGAGGTCCATGAGGCGGCGGGCGATCTCGTCGGCGGGCGCGCCCTGCCGGTCGGCGAGGTCCGGCTTGTAGGTGATCCCGAGCAGCAGGATCCGGGCGCCGCGCGCGGACTTGCCGTGCTCGTTGAGGAGCGTGGCGGAGCGCTGGACGACGTACTGGGGCATCCGCTCGTTGACCTGGCCGGCGAGTTCGACCAGGCGGAGGGGGCCGTGGCCGGGCAGGCGCTCGACGGGGACGCCGTGGCCGCCGACGCCGGGGCCGGGCCGGAAGGCCTGGAAGCCGAAGGGCTTGGTCTCGGCGCAGCGGATGACGTCCCAGAGGTCGACGCCGAGTTCGTGGCACAGCACCGCCATCTCGTTGACCAGGGCGATGTTGACGTGCCGGAAATTGGTCTCCAGGAGCTTGACCGTCTCGGCCTCGCGCGGTCCGCGCGCGCGGACCACCTTGTCGGTGAGCCGCCCGTAGAAGGCGGCGGCGGACTCGGTGCAGGCGGGCGTGAGGCCGCCGATCACCTTGGGCGCGGTGGCCAGCCCGCGCGTCCCGCCCTGGAGGCGGCTGCCGGGGTCGAGGCGGCCGGGGGAGTACGCGAGGTGGAAGTCGCGGCCGGCGCGCAGCCCGGAGCCCGCCTCCAGGAGTTCGCGCAGCGGGCCCTCGGTGGTGCCGGGCGGCACGGGGGATTCCAGAAGGACGGTGGTGTGGGGGCGCAGCCGGGCGGCGAGGGCGCGAGCGGCGTCGGTCACGGCGGTCAGGTCGAGGGTGCCGTCGGGTGCCGGCGGGGTGGGTGCGCAGATGACGGCGGTGCGGACGCGCCCGAGTTCGGCCGGGTCGGTCGCGGGCCGGAAGCCCGAGGAGACCATCCGGCGGATCTCGGCGGCGGTGAGGGAGCCGTCGACGGGGGGACGTCCGGCGGCGAGTTCGGCGAGGGCGCGGGGGTCGGTGTCGTAGCCGACGGTGGCGACGCCGGCCGCGGTGGCTGCCTGGGCGAGGGGGAGTCCGTGGTGGCCGAGGCCGATGACGGCGAGATCAGCGGGCATGGGGGGTGGGCCGTCCTTCCCAGTAGCCGGAGGGGACGTGGTGCGCAAGCCCTGTGGACCGACAGAGACCGACGCAATGTCAGACTAAGAGTAAATATGACCGTTATGCGGGATTGTGGGCCCGAAGGTCGCCGAGTGTTATCCACAGGGTGGGGCGGGGGCGGTGGCTGAAGTCGGAGCGCCGGGACAGAATCGAGTCTGTGAGCCGGACCACACGGGCCCGGTTCGCGTGCTGGACAGTCGGGGGACGACGGGAGGCAGCAACCGTGAGGACAGCGACACTGGGACCCGCCGGGCGCGCCGAAGCGCTCGCGGCGATGGCCGAGCACGAACTGGACGTCCTGGTGGTGGGCGCCGGCGTCGTCGGCGCGGGCACCGCCCTCGACGCCGTCACCAGAGGCCTCTCCACCGGACTCGTCGAGGCCCGCGACTGGGCCTCCGGCACGTCCAGCCGGTCGAGCAAGCTGATCCACGGCGGCCTGCGCTATCTGGAGATGCTCGACTTCGCCCTCGTCCGCGAGGCCCTGAAGGAGCGCGGCCTGCTCCTGGAGCGCCTCGCGCCCCACCTCGTCAAACCCGTCCCGTTCCTCTACCCGTTGCAGCACAAGGGCTGGGAGCGGCTGTACGCGGGCTCGGGCGTCGCGCTGTACGACGCGATGTCGGTCTCCTCCGGACACGGCCGCGGCCTGCCCGTCCACCGCCACCTCAGCCGCCGTCACGCTCTGCGCGTCGCCCCCTGCCTGCGCAAGGACGCCCTCGTCGGTGCCCTGCAGTACTACGACGCCCAGATGGACGACGCCCGCTTCGTCACCACCCTCGTCCGCACCGCCGCGAGTTACGGGGCGCGGGTCGCCAGCCGGGCCCGGGTCGTCGGCTTCCTGCGCGAGGGCGAGCGCGTGGTCGGCGCCCGCGTCCGGGACGTCGAGACCGGCGGCGAGTACGAGGTCAGGGCCCGTCAGATCGTCAACGCCACCGGGGTGTGGACCGACGACACCCAGGCACTCATCGGCGAGCGCGGCCAGTTCCACGTCCGCGCCTCCAAGGGCATCCACCTCGTCGTGCCCAAGGACCGCATCCACTCGACCACCGGCCTCATCCTGCGCACCGAGAAGTCCGTGTTGTTCGTCATCCCCTGGGGCCGCCACTGGATCATCGGCACCACCGACACCGACTGGGACCTCGACAAGGCCCATCCGGCCGCCTCCAGCGCCGACATCGACTACCTGCTGGAACACGTCAACAGCGTGCTCTCCACCCCGCTCACCCGCGACGACGTCCAGGGCGTCTACGCGGGCCTGCGGCCCCTGCTGGCGGGCGAGTCCGACGCCACCAGCAAGCTCTCCCGCGAGCACACCGTCGCCCACCCGGTGCCGGGTCTGGTCGTCGTCGCCGGCGGCAAGTACACGACCTACCGCGTCATGGCCAAGGACGCCGTGGACGAGGCGGTCCACGCGCTCGACAGACGCGTCGCCGCCTGCGTCACCGAGGACACACCGCTGCTCGGCGCCGAGGGCTACCGGGCGCTGTGGAACGCCCGCGCCGGAATCGCCGCCCGCACCGGACTCCACGTGGCCCGCGTCGAGCATCTGCTCAACCGCTACGGCTCCCTGACGGAGGAGATCCTCGACCTCGTCGCCGCCGACCCGTCCCTCGGCAGACCCCTGCCCGCCGCCGAGGACTACCTGAAGGCCGAGATCGTCTACGCCGCCTCGCACGAGGGCGCCCGCCATCTCGACGACGTCCTCACCCGGCGCACCCGGATCTCCATCGAGACCTTCGACCGGGGCACCCTGAGCGCTCGCGAATGCGCCGGACTCATGGCACCCGTCCTCGGCTGGGACGCCCGGCAGATCGACAAGGAGGTCGAGCACTACGAGAAAAGGGTCGAGGCGGAACGCGAGTCGCAGCGTCAGCCGGACGACCTGACGGCGGACGCGGCACGGCTCGGCGCGCCTGACATCGTGCCGATCTGACCCGATCAGGGCACCTCTGGGAGGTGTCCGACGTTCTCGGAGTGCGGACCCGGGGGAGTCAGCGGTCCCGGAGTGAGGGACAATGAGCTCTCTTCCAGGGCGGGTTGCCGCATCGAGCGGGAGCGCCGGACGCGGGCGAGAAACAGGGATCGCAGAGGGGACGCATGTCGGAGGCGGAGCAGTCGCGGGACTCGGGGCAGGACCCCCGGCGGGACTCCGCCGCGGGCGCCGCCACCGACGGCGACCGGGGTGCGGTTCCGGCCGCGCGCAAGGCGGAGCGGGACAAGGACGCGACGGCGTCGAAGGACGGGAAGACGCCCGAGGAGTCGAAGGACACGAAGGCGTCCGGGCGGCCGGAGGACGTGAAGGCGTCCCGGCGGCCGGAGGACGTCAAGGCGTCCCGGCGGCCGGAGGACGTCAAGGCGTCCGGGCAGCCTGAGGGCGTGAAGGCGTCCGGGCAGTCGAAGGCTCGCACGGCCGGTGACGGGTCGTCGGCCGGGGAGCCGGAGGACAACCGGCCCGCGGACACGCCCACCAGCGTGATCGGCACCCGGCAGGCGGCGCGGGACCCGAGGGGCGCGGCCGTGGCCTCCGGTGAGCCGGGCGGCAAGGCCGGCACCACCGGCGCGGCCACGCCCGCGAAGGCCCCGGTCGGCCTGACGAAGGGCGGCGGATCCACCGCCGGTGCCGCGGCCGACGGACCCGAGCGCGCCAAGGGCCCCGCGCCCGCCAAGGCGCCGGTCGGACCGGCGAAGAGCAGCAGGTCCACCGACGGGGCCGCTCCGGCGGCCGGGTTCGGGGCCGACGCCACCGGAACGGGCGGGCGGAACGGCCGCACTGACACGTCGTCCGCCGAAGGACGGCTGCTGGCCGGGCGCTACCGGCTCGGCGCGGTCCTCGGCCGCGGCGGCATGGGCACGGTCTGGCGCGCGGTCGACGAGACCCTCGGCCGGACCGTCGCGGTCAAGGAGCTCCGCTTCCCCAACAGCATCGACGAGGACGAGAAGCGACGCCTCATCACCCGGACCCTGCGCGAGGCCAAGGCCATCGCCCGGATCCGCAACAACGGCGCCGTGACCGTCTACGACGTCGTCGACGAGGACGACCGCCCGTGGATCGTCATGGAGCTCATCGAGGGCAAGTCCCTCGCCGACGCCGTGCGCGAGGACGGCACGCTCACCCCGCGGCGCGCCGCCGAGGTCGGCCTCGCCATCCTCGACGTGCTGCGCTCCGCACACCGCGAGGGCATCCTGCACCGCGACGTGAAGCCGTCCAACGTGCTGATCGCCGAGGACGGCCGGGCCGTCCTCACCGACTTCGGCATCGCCCAGGTCGAGGGCGACCCCTCGATCACCTCCACGGGCATGCTCGTCGGCGCGCCCTCGTACATCTCGCCCGAGCGGGCCCGTGGCCACAAGCCCGGTCCCGCCGCCGACCTCTGGTCGCTCGGCGGACTCCTCTACGCCGCCGTCGAGGGCTGCCCGCCCTACGACAAGGGCTCCGCCATCGCCACGCTCACCGCCGTGATGACCGAGCCCGTGGACCCGCCGAAGAACGCGGGCCCCGAGCTGGAGAAGGTCATCTACGGCCTGCTCGCCAAGGACCCCGCCCAGCGCCTCGACGACGCGGGCGCCCGGGCCCTGCTGCGCGCCGTGCTCGACGCGCCCGAGGCACCGCCGAAGCCCTCGCCCGAGGCGACCCGCGTCGTGCCGCTGCCCCCGCTTCCCGAGCGCTCGCCGGCCGCCTCCGGCGACCCGGCCAAGCCCGCCGACGTGGCGGCCGAGCGGATGCGCGGCGCCCTGAAGTCCGTGCGGAACGCCGCAGCCGCGGCCAGGACCGAGCCCAGGCGTCCGGCCACCGGAGCCGGCGCACCGGACCGGCCGGCCACGGCCAAGGCCTCGCTGACCGACGTCGTCCCGCGCCGCACCCTGGTCATCATCGCCGCGGTCGTGCTCGTCGCACTGCTCGGCACGATCCTGTACGTCGCCCTCGGCGGCGGCCAGGAAGGCGCCGACCAGGGCAAGGGCGGGAACACCGCCGGCACCACCGCCTCCGCCGGCAGCTCCTCGGGCGGCGCCGACGGCCAGAACACCGACAAGTCGCCGAGCGACCCGGCCCAGCAGGGCAGCGGCGGCAAGCCCGCGGCCAACGGCGGCCAGACCGGCACCACGCCGTCCGGGACGTCCGGCGGCGGCCAGGACGGCGGTGACGGCGGCGCCGGGGCCAAGCTCCCGCCGGGCTACGTGATGGTGACCAACGACCGGTTCCACTTCTCGATGGCGATGCCGGGCTCCTTCCGGATGACCGACATAGCGGGCCGGAACTCCGGCGGCATCTTCAACGCCGCCAAGGGCTCGTTCCCGCGCGTCCAGGTCGACTACAACGACAGCCCGAAGGACGACGCGGCCGCCGCCTGGAGCGCCGCGCTGGCCGGGGTCGCCGCCTCCAGCAACGGCTACAAGCACATCGGGATCAGCCCGGTCTCGTACAAGGGCTACCCGACCGTCGCCGACTGGGAGTTCGAGCGCAACCAGGGCGGTCAGCGGATCCGGATACTCAACCGCGGCTTCAAGGTCGACGCCGACCACGGCTACTCGATCATGATCAGCTGCCGTGCCGACGCGTGGGACGCGGCGGAGTGCAAGACGCTGCGGGAGACCGCGTTCGCCACGTTCAGCCCCAAGGACTGACGGGCGGCACGTATCGTGAGAGGCCCCGCCCGACACCGTGAGGGCGGGGCACGGGGGACGGCAGGCGCGTGAGGAGGCGTCGTGGACGACTACGCCGGAAGGGTGCTCGCGGACCGCTACCGCCTGCCCCTGCCGCCGCCCGACGCGTACGAACTCGTCGAGACGCGCGCCTTCGACACCTACAGCGGCCAGGAAGTCCGCATCCGGCAGGTGCCGCTGCCCGAGGTCGTCGACGCCGAACTCCTCGACGACCAGCCCTACGCGGACCAGGGCCGCGCGACCCGCCGGCCGGCCGATCCGACGGTCCGCCGTGCCGTGGAGGCGGCCCAGGCCGCCGCCCGGATCCCCGACCACCCGCGCCTCGACCAGGTCTTCGACGTGTTCGCGGAGGCCGGATCGCTGTGGATAGTGAGCGAGTTCGTCGCCGCCACGCCGCTCTCCGAGCTGCTCGTCGACGGCCCGCTCACCCCCTACCGGGCCGCCGAGATGGGCGCCGACCTGCTCACCGCCCTGCGCGCCCTGCACGCGCACGGCTGGACCCACCGCAACGTCACCGCACGCACCGTCCTCGTCTGCGACGACGGACGGGTCGTCCTCACCGGTCTGGCGGCGGGCGCCGCCGAGGAGGCCCTCTGCGGCTACGCGCCGGTCCCGGAAGCCGACGAGTTCCCGTACGCCGCCGGGCCGCAGGGGCCGGAGCCGTACGAGAGACCGGACGTCCACGAGGCCGAGACGTACGAGGCGTACGAGGACGACGGTGAGTACGGGGAGTACCAGGAATACCAGGGGCGCCAGGAGCACGGGGAGTACGGCGCATACGGAACGTACGGCGAGTACGGATCCGGCGACGAGGGCGACGAGGGTGGCGACGGGCACGACGGCCACGAGGGGCGCGGCCGTTCCCTGACGGGTGGTCACGAGCCGGGCCCCCGGGGCGCACTGCCGCGGGCTCGTGGAGCGGAGCCGTATCCCGACGAGACGTACCTGGAGGAGACGGCCGACGACGAGGCCTACCTCGACGGCCGGTACGCCGACGGCCAGGAGCCCGACGAGGACGGTGGCCACTACGAGGACGGCGGCCGGTTCGAGGACGGTGGCCACTACGAGGACGGCGGCCGGTACGAGGACGGCGGCCACTACGAGGACGGTCCTGGCGAGGACGGCACCGGCACGCCCGGCATCACCGGGTACGGCCCGCACGGCGGCACGCCGTACGGGCCCGGGCGCGCGGGGCGGCCCGAGCTGTCCGCCGCGCCCGTCGTGCCCGTGCCCGCCGTGCCGCCCGCCGCGGACCCGCGCGCGGCCCGGGCCGGGGCCATCGC